>JBJEIU010000376.1:0-24201 GCA_051877355.1 Hominilimicola sp. | reverse complement strand
TTTGTATTCTTCTACATCGACCCTATTAGGGCGGCTGAACGTGCTATAGATACGAAAATATTAAGAAGTTAGAGATTGTTGAACGAACAGTCTCTAATGCAGAGTGGTTATTGGCAAGTGGCTCAAGTGATATGAAATCTATGGAGCAAAAGAATAACATCGAAATTACATATACAAGAGGTATGTTTGTAACCGTGCTTTACAGAATGGACGGCAAGCCGGAAACGGCAAAGGAATATACCTTTAAGGACGTTCCGCAAAACGCATACTATGCGGACGCTATCGCTTGGGCGAGCAAAAACGGAATTGTCGCTGGATATTAGGACGAGCAATATATGCCGGATAAGTCAATCAACCGTGAACAGATGTCGGAAATAATGTAAAGATATGTTAAATTCAAGGGATATAATACAGAACTGAATGGCGAATTGTCCTATGCTGATACTGACAGCATTTCTGATTATGCAAAGGACGCTGTAAGTTGGAATTTAGATAATGGTATTATGTTCGGAAATGATGATAACACCTTTGCTACAAAGGCTAATACCACAAGAGCACAGGCAACGGCGGTATTTGGGAGAATTGTTGAAAAGCTGCAGTAACTCAACTGTGAATTGCATTTCTGCGGTATTTGTGATATAATGACGGTACATTCGGTATTTTAAAGCGAAGTGATATTACACTGGACTATATACAAGGAGGAACTGAAATGAAATTCAAGGGAATAATTGCCGCTGTCATTACCTCAGCAATATCGTTTACCTTTGCAGCAAATACTTTCGCCGATAATAATACTTTATACTGCTGTGCTTATTACGATGCTGACAATAAATTGGTATATGTAAAGAATATAAGAAGCGGCATTACAGATGAAGATATTAGTGAGTACGTCAATTATTATCAGCCTGAAAATGCGGTTAAGTCAAAGGTATATAAATGGGATAACAACATGAAGCCAGAACAGCCTGCTGCGGACATAGCCCTGACAACAGCGACGGATAATTTTGACAGCACTTTTAAGGCGCCGAATACGACATCGGAACTATGTAGCGCGGATTTTTGGATAAATAACGGTAATGCTTCGGATGAACTTGTGCTTACATATTCAGAGATTACAAGGCTGAACCAAAATATACTTGATACGGAAGCCGCGTCAATGACAGACCTGACTTCATTGCCGGAAACCTATAACGGAAAAGAAATGTCTGCCGCAGCTGCGAACTTCAGTTCTCCGACCGGACATTACTTAAACGGTGAAATAGTGGAGGAAAGCTATTATCAGGCTATAAGGGATAATATAGCAAATGCTGATGTGTCTGAAAGTATGCCTTTAAAATACGGAATATGCGTCAACCGTACAGTGATGAAAGTATATCCGTACAGCGATTATCTTTCGGACAGTCCCACTGATCCCGAATGGGATGATTTTGTAAGCTCTGCGGTATATGTAAACGAGCCGCTGGCGGTATATTACACCACTGCGGACGGTGAATTTACACTTGTACAAAGTACACTGTGTTCCGGCTGGGTTCCTACAGCGGATATTGCGATTTGCAAGGATAAGGAGGAATGGACGGCAGCAACATGCTTTGAGAATAAGCTTGTTGTAACGGGAGAAAAAATTTATCTTGAGGACAGTGCGGACAGCGATCTTTCTCAAAAAATGCTTACAATGGGAACTGTTCTGGAGCTAGATACAGAGCACAGCAGCGCGGTTGCCAACAGACTCCCGTGGAACAATTATGTTGTAAAGATGCCTGCAAGAAATGAGGATGGCTCATTTTATCATAAGTATGCTATGATACCGGCAAACCGTGATGTGAATGTGGGCTATCTTCCGTATACAACCGCAAATGTTCTCAGACAGGCGTTCAAATCCCTCGGAAACCGTTACGGCTGGGGCGGTATGATGAATGCTCAGGACTGTTCCTCGTTTGCGCTTGAGGTATACAAATGCTTTGGAATAAATATTCCGAGAAATACCACATGGCAGGCTCAGATGCCGGTTGAGGTAACAAGTCTTTCCGAAATGGCAGATGATGAAAAGAAAGAATTTCTTGACAACCTTCCGGCAGGCTCAATTTTACAGTTCCCCGGTCACGAAATGATATATCTCGGCAGTCATGGCGGTCTGTACTACACAATAAATAATGTGAGTTCACTTGTAAGTCCTGATGAGCCGGGAATAGTTATACGACCGCGCGGCGTTGTTGTAAATGACTTGTCAACGCTGAGAGGAAACGGTACAACATGGCTTAATAATCTGAGCCGCGCAATTACGGTAAGATAATAATATCATAACGAGCGGTCAGAGTGTTTGAACAATCTTGAAAAGAACTATGGAAAAAGGATTTGTTTTGTTGTATAGTACAAATAAAGATATTTTTAAGGAGGAATTTTATGTTAAAACGTGCAATTTCATTGGTTACAGCCGCGGCAATGTCATTTTCGCTGTTCACCTTTACGGTTTCGGCTGATGATGGCTATGCTACAAGGGGCGAGGTATGCGAGATGCTGCTTAATGCGGCGGACGATTACAACTCTGATGTACAGAAGTCAGATATTTTAAAGGGCTACGAGGACGGCGAACTCCATGAGGACTGGAACGTTACAAGAGCTGAGGCAGTCGTTATGCTTGCCCGCGCGTTCGGCGATTTCCCGGAGCTTAAGGGATATAACAAGTATGTTGCGATACCAAAGGAAAGCTTTACAGACATTCCCGACTGGGCGAATGACGAGATGAACAGGGTGTTTGATGCGGGACTTGTCGCAGGAAAGGACGAGGGCATTTTTGCACCCTATGACAACGTGACAACGGAAGAAATGAACCTTTGGATTGAGAGAGTGTACGCGCTTTTCGGCACAAATCTTAAGGATAATTTCTACACGACCATAAACCATGACACATTTGAGGAGCTTGAAATCGGCGAGGGTAAGACCGGAGCGGGCAAAATGAGCGAAATGAATGATGTCATGAACAATAAGCTTGCAGGGCTTGTAAAGAAAGCCGCTGCCTCTGACGCTAAATCCGACACCCCTGAGGGAAAAGTCAAGGTTTTATATAACAATATCATGGATAAGGAGTCGCAGGACAAGGAGGGGATTTCTCCTTTGAAGCCGTATCTTGACAAGCTTGATAAAGCGGCGAATATTGACGATATTATTGACTTTGAATTGTATAGATATAAGGAAACGGGCAGCAGAGGTCTTTTCGGCTTCGAAATAATGACTGACTCGATGGATTCAGATTCCTACATGACATGTTTCGCCACAGCGTCTGCCAAACTTCCCAAGGAAGCCTACAGCGGTGAGGCGGATTACCTTAAAAATGCGTATATGAATTATGTAAAAACCGTATTCATGATTGCCGGCGACAGCGAGGAAGATGCCGAAAAGAACATGCAGACAGTATGGAATATTGAAACGCAGCTGTCCGAGGTGTCCTTAAATCCAAAGGATTATCATGACGTATCAAAAATATATAATATATATTCGCTGGAGGAACTGGACGAAATATACAAAACAGTGGATATGCAGAAGGTTTTTGACGGGTACGGATATCAAAACAAAGAAAAAATTAACGTAGTAGATGTCAGCTTAATGGAAAAGATAGCCGAGCTTCTGACAGATGAAAACGCAGACAGCATAAAGACCTACCTGAGATATAATCTTATTCAAAGCTATTCCTCATGTCTCGGAACTGCATTCAGTGACGCAAAGCAGAAGCTGAATGAGGAAGCGTACGGCATATCCGGCAGCGAGCCTGATGATATAAAGGCTGTGTCACTGGTAAAGGAAAAGCTGAGCATGTATCTTGACATGATGTATAAGGAAGCGTATTATTCACAGGAAACTGTGGATGACGTGACGAAAATGATTGAAGACGCCATTGAGGTTTATAAGGACAAAATAAAAAATATTGACTGGATGGGTGATACAACAAAGGAAAAGGCACTTAAAAAGCTTGAAACAATGGGATATAAGGTCGGCTCGCCTACGTCATGGAACGATTATCTTTCCGATATGGAATTAAAGAGCTATGCCGAGGGCGGAAGTCTGTTTGAAAACATTGTAGAAATAAGCAAAGCTGAGGATAAAAGGATGCACAGTCTTGAGGGCACAAAGGTGGATAAGAGCGAATGGGCTGGCCCGGGATTTACTGTAAACGCCTTTTATAATCCGGAGGCAAACGATATAACAATTCCTTTTGGATATTTACAGGAGCCCATGTACAGCAAGGATTACAGCTATGAGGAAAATCTTGCCGGAATAGGAACTGTTATATGCCATGAGCTGTCCCACGCTTTTGATGACGGCGGGGCGCAGTTTGACGAGAACGGAAACGCTACCGACTGGTGGACTGCCGAGGACAAGGCTGCGTTTGAGGGACTTTGTCAGAATGTGGTTGAGTTTTTCGACGGAAAAGAGGGTGCGCCCGGCATAGCAGAAAACGGTCAGCAGACACTGGGCGAAAACATTGCAGACCTTGGCGGTATTTCGTGTGTTGAAGAAATTGCGGCAAAAACACCGGATTTTGATTATAAGAAGATGTACGAGGCATATGCAAAAATGTGGGCATTGCTATTCACCAGAGAAAGACTTGAATATCTGGCAATGAGTAATGTACATAGTCTGCCGGCAATAAGGACAAATCGTATACTGCAATCAAGCGACAAATTTTATGAGGTTTACGGTATATCCGAGGGCGACGGTATGTGGATTGCGCCAGAGGACAGAGCAAAAATCTGGTAAGTATTATAAATATTCATACAGGTCGCAATAGCCGCAAAAGCGGCTCTCTGTGATGTAATACATAATATCATGCAAAACACCCCGAAGTGTGATAAAATATATCACATTTCGAGGTGTTTTATATTATTAATCCTCCTCAATAGGGTCCTCCTGACGCTCCGCAATGAACGTGTGCAAATGCGGAACTCATTTGTTACAGTATGATTACAAATTACCTCACAGTATTGTAATTTATTGTCATTTGTTATACAATAATATAAAATATGGAAAAAAGAGGTAATAAAAATGTATAAGGTCACTGAGGGACGGTGTGTTGTTGAAGGAGAGGAGTATGTTGTTTATGGAATATGTTATGGTGAGTATAATATAGCCGATATTTCCACCGACAGGGCGAAGGTGGAGAAAATGGTCAGGCTCTTCAACAGTGAAGAGCTTTCGCCGTGTCATATGTATGATGTGATTTACGATATGATAGGATAATATTGCCTGCGCAAATGCGGCAGAATTTTCCTTGGCTTTGGGAGGTGAAAATAATCCCGAAAAAATTCTAAAAATATTGCTTAAAATCGAATAATGTTATATAATATAAATATATGGGATTTTAGGAGTGATATTTTTTGAAAACAAAGAGTGTATCTAAAAAATCCGTCATACTTATGGAGTTTGACTGGTTTTTATTTATTTTGACTGTAGGTCTGGCGATTTTTGGTATAGTGATGATATATTCCGCCACGAGAACGCTTCATTCCAATACTAATGTTATAGTACAGTCTGGCGCAATGGTTATCGGCTGTGCGCTTATGCTTGCCACCTGTTTTTTTGATTATGAGCAGCTGCAAAATCTTATAAAGCCAATTTATATATTTGCTATTGTCATGCTGTTGCTGGTTTTGATTTTTGGTGTCAGCGGCGACTGGGGAGCGCGAAGCTGGATAAGATTCGGCGCAATTGGTATTCAGCCGTCGGAAATTGCCAAAATATGCTTTATAGTCACGTTTTCATATCATCTTTCAAAGGTACATGACGATATAAATAAGCCGCTTGTAATACTCGGATTGCTGCTGCATATTGGCGTGTTGGTGGGATTGATTTTGCTTCAGCCTGATATGGGAAGCGCGCTTGTGTTTATGTTCATATTTATATGCCTTATGTTTGTGGCAAAACTTTCCTATAAATATATACTGCCGATTAGCGCGCTGGGAATTGCTTCTCTGCCGTTTATATACAAGTATGTGCTTTCGGAATATCAGCAAAAGCGTATTCAGGTATTTTTTAACCCTGACCTTGACCCGCTGAACAGGGGATATAACGTTATTCAGTCGAAAATTGCCGTTGGTTCGGGACAGCTTTGGGGAAAGGGATATTTGCAGGGTACTCAGAATCAGATGGGGTATCTGCCAACGAAGTATACCGACTTTATTTTCAGCGTAATTAGCGAGGAGCTTGGTTTTATTGGTGCAATGATAATAGTCGGTGCGCTGTTTTTGCTTATCTACAAATGCTTTAAAACCGCCCAGAAGGCGGATAATGCCTTCGGCAGATATATATGCGTCGGAGTTGGAGCTATGATGCTTTTCCATGTGTTCGAAAACGTGGGAATGTGTATCGGTCTTATGCCCGTTACTGGTATTCCGCTTCCGTTCATCAGCTACGGCGGCACATCGCTTGTTGTTAATATGATTGCAGTCGGATTGGTTCTGAGTGTGTCGTATCATAATAAACCGCGGAGTGTGTTTGATGTGTATTAATATTTAAAATGTAAGGACTTCATTTGAAGTCCTTATTTTTATGTGCATATTGCAATAATTTAATGTGGAAATTACGTGGAAATTTAGAAATTATTATTGAAAATATGAAATTAATATATTATAATACAATTGTAAAAATTTAATAACTAAGGGGGATTATGGATGAAAAAGCTTACTGCTCTGATAATATCTGCGGCAATGCTCGCTTCAGCACTGCCGTTTGCCGCTGTGTCGTTTGCTGACACAGCATCAACCAATACTTCGGCGCGTCAGATGGAATATCTTGACCGCGGTACTGTTGCAGTGAAGGTGTCAAGCGGAGTATATCTGTCATGGCGTCTTTTAGGAACTGAAAATTATGATACTTCATTTGATGTGTATCGTGATAATACATATTTAGGCACTGTAAAAGACAGCACTAATTTTTCGGATGCAGGGGGTACAGAAAGCAATAAATATACGGTTGTAGTTTCCGGCGAAGATGTTTCAGAGGGAAAAGCGGTTGATGTATGGGGACAGCAATATCTGTCAATTCCGATTACGGCACCGACGTATAGCTGTACCTTTGAAGGAACGGATTACGATTTTACATATACCGCCAATGACGCGTCATGCGCAGATTTGGACGGTGACGGTGAATACGAAATTATTTTAAAATGGGATCCGTCGGGCTCTTTTGACAGCGGAAGCTCACATAGCGGTCCTTCGGGAAATGTTTTTATTGACGCATACAAGCTTAACGGCACAAGATTATGGCGAATGGATTTAGGTGAAAATATATCTGCCGGCGCGCACTTTACGCAGATTGCCGCATATGATTTTGATTTGGACGGTAAAGGAGAAATTGCCTTTAAAACAGCGCCCGGTTCAAAGGACGGAAAAGGAAATTATGTTTCCGCCGCATCGTCAATAGACGCAATAAAGAACACTGCGAATAACGAAACGGATTACCGTCAGAGTGACGGCAGAGTTATGCAGGGAGATGAATATTACACTGTGTTTGACGGTGAAACAGGCGCGGCGCTCGATACGATTTATTATCCTCACCCAAGGGATTGCCATGACAGTGACTGGGGTGACGGCGGAACCAGATGGAATCGCAGTGAGCGTTTTCTTACGACCGTTGCATATCTTGACGGTGTGACACCCTCAATAATTGCATGGAGAGGATATTATGCAAAAACTACTGTAACAGCATATAATCTTATAAATAAAAAACTTGTGAAGGCTGCGGATTTTGATACAGACGATTACAGCGGTGTAAATGCGGATAAGGAAATAGCGGGACAGGGAAATCATAATACCACTGTGGGAGATGTTGACGGCGACGGCATGGACGAAATTCTCTGCGGCGGCTTGTGTCTTGAGCTTACCAACGGTGATTTTTCTGTTAAGTGGACGACCGAAACGGGTCACGGTGATGCGCTGCATCTTGCTGATTATGACCCTACCCATGAGGGAATGGAATATTTTATCGTGCATGAGCATGAACCGTACGGTATGTCTGTGGTTTATCCGGAAACAGGCGATATTGTATATCATAAGGATGGTGCAGAAGATACTGGCCGTGGTATAATGGCAAACTATAATGGAAACGGATATTATCAGATATGGGGCGTAGGTACAGATTATAAGGATGACACAGGGTTCAATAATTATGATGAAAGCGGTTCTCTGACCTCCAAAAGTGCAAATTTCCGTATTTTCTGGGACGGAGATGTTTATGATGAGCTTTGGGACGGAACAGGGAGTACGGATTGCTCAATTGGAATAGAATCAGGAGCCGGAAATACGACAGGAAGAATTATGACTATTAATACAGGCATAACTAATAATGGCACAAAGAAAAATGCCTGTTTGCAGGCTGACCTGCTTGGCGACTGGCGTGAGGAGCTGGTAATAAGGAACAGTGACAGCACAGAACTTCAGTTATATACAACAACAACTCCGACTTCCGAAAAGCTGTATACTCTTATGCAGGACAGCGCATACAGAATGCAGGTTGCGGGACAGAACAGCGCATATAATCAGCCTCCGCATATAAGCTACTATATAAATGCGGCGAATGATGAAAATGACACACGCATATATGCGGATTATGTAAAAACGGTCTATAACGGTGTCACAAGTATAAGAACGGCAAATTTGCCTGCCAATGCTCAAACAGAAACTACGCCTGTACCCGAAAAAAGTAAAATAACCGCAACTAAGGTAAGAAATGAAATAGGCACAGACACATCAACTCCGCCATCAGGCAGCGTATGGCTGAATTATTACAATAATACATGGGGGGTGGCATATTTCGGATTTAGCGGAATAAGTAATTTTAATCCGGTGTTATTGGAAAGCGCATCAATTGAATTTACTGCGATTTCTTATGCTACAACCAACCGAAATCGCCAATTCTTTTTTGACTTATTTGGAACGGATAATACATGGGAGGCAGGAACTGTTTCAGTGTCAAGCGACCCCTATCCATCTTCGGCAACTAAAATTTCTTCAACGGAATGTTATACACAAAATGCTGCCGGGGACGTGCTGAAACCGGACGTTGCAGCGTTATTTGATGTGACTGATTATGTGAAGGAACTGTCAAAAGGTACAACAGAAATGTCATTTATCGCGGCAATACCGTCGGGCAGCGGAGGCGCGGGAGCATGTGAACTGCTGATGAATAGCAGTCCTACACTTATACTGACATATAAAGCGGTAACGCTTTCAGAAATTGCCGTCACTCCGCCTGAAAAGACAACATATATCGAAGGACAGGAGCTTGATACTACAGGAATGACCGTAACAGCAGTATATAATGACGATTCGACCGGTACGGTGGAAGTAACTGACTGCGTGATAACAGGCTATGACAAGACCAAGACAGGCAAGCAGACGATAACAGTAACATATGGCGAATATACAGATACATTTGATGTAGAAGTGATTGCGAGAGCAATAACAGGTATCACAGTTACACCGCCTGAAAAGACAACATATATAGAGGGTGAGGAGCTTGATTTATCGGGAATGGAGGTTACGGCAGCATACAATGATAATTCAACCGATAAGGCGGCAAGCAGCAGCTGCACAGTGACAGGCTATGACAAGACCAAGATAGGCAAGCAGACTGTAACAGTAAAATATGGGGGATATACAGATACATTTGATGTAACAGTCAAACAAAAGTCATTGACAGGAATTACCGTCACGCCTCCGACAAAGACAGCATATTACGTGGGTGAGGAGCTTGATTTATCGGGAATGGAGGTTACGGCAGCATACAATGATAATTCAACCGATAAGGCGGCAAGCAGCAGCTGCACAGTGACAGGCTATGACAATACAAAGATAGGTAAGCAGACGATAACGGTAACGTATGAGGGAAAAACAGCAACATTTGATGTAAATGTAACAGAAAGACCGAGAACTGACGCCTACATCAATATAATATCCGATACAACATCTGTAAGCGGCGGAACGCTTACAGGTGCAGTTACGGCAAAGCTTGAGAACTATAATGATGCTGCAAACCTGATACTTGCCGTTTATGACGGTGACGGAGCGCTCTTACAGGCGCAGATTAAAAATTCAAACGGGGCAGAGGTTGCCTTTGACGCGCTTAATATATCGGAAATAACTGATTACACTTATAAAATTTTTGCATGGAAGAATGTGACGAATTTAGAACCGGTTTGCCATCAGTATCCCGAAAACGCAGAGTAAAGTCCTGTTTATGGGACAGGGAATTATATATAATATAACCATAATAAAGAAAGGCACAGGAGGAAATGATTATGGTTATAGTTGGTTCAATTCTTATAAGCGCCGGAGCGGCAATGCTGTTTGCGTTGAAGGTAAATTCAGAAAAGAATATGTGATTAAAACAGCGGGATTTCCCGCTGTTTTTGGTATGCGAGAATTTCTTTTTTTATTTTCCGCGCAAACTGCACATACTTTATGCAGGAGGTGTAATTTGTGGAACTGGAAAGGCTGTTGGATTTTTCTGCGGGGATAGGAAGGGAGCTTTTGGAAAGTGGCGCGGAAACAAGCCGCGTTGAGGACACGTTAAGACGGATAATAAGACATTTTTACAGAGGACACAGTGAGATATTTGTTGTTCTGACGGGATTTTTTGTGAATATAGGCACCTGTACCACAACGGTGCGCGTCGGCAAACGCACAATAAACCTTGATAAGGTGTCAAAAATCAATATGCTGTCAAGGGATATAGTTGACGGAAAAATTGGCTTTGACGAGGCGGAGAAGCGTCTCTGTGAGATAAAAAGAAGGCAGCCCTATTCGCTGTGGCTGAAAACTGCGGCAGTGGCGGTGTGCTGTAGTTTTTTTACGCTTCTGGAAAGCGGTAATCCGGCGGACAGCCTGAATTCATTTATAGTCGGCGCTGTACTGAATGTGATTACTTGGTTTTTAAGAAAAAACCACACCGCTGATTTTATAATCACGTTCACGGGCGGAGTTATGATAGCGGTGATGACGGTACTGCTGTATGCGGCAGGTCTGGGCAGCAATATTAACGCAATGATAACAGGCACGATTATGCCGCTTGTGCCGGGACTTGGCATAACAAACGCGCTGCGCGATATAATAGCCGGCGACTATCTTTCGGGCGGCGCGCGAATGTTTGACGCAATAGTTGTGGCGGTTGCGCTTGCGGCAGGCGCGGGCTCTGTGATGTATATGATTGGCTATATGTCGGGAGGAAAGCTTCTGTGAAAAATAAGCGGCGCACCCTTTATCGGAGCTTGAAGTATTTGTATACGTCATCGCTCCTCAAAAGGGCAATCTGCTTGCTTCTTTTCCACATAAGAATTTGAGCCATATGCGGCGGAACGGAGATTATTATGATTTTTGATGTGATAATGGCTTTTGCGGCAACACTTTCTCTTGCGGTTATTTTCAATGTAAACCGCCGCGAGTTGATTTTCTGCGGACTTGCAGGCGCGGCGGCAGAGGGTGTGTATCAGGCAGTGTCATATTTTTCCGACGGAATACCTCTGCCATCTCTTGTCAGCGCGGCGGCGGTAACGGTGATAGCGAGAAGTCTTGCCAATCTGCGAAAATCTCCTGTTACCGTTTATCTTGTGCCGGGAATAATACCGCTTGTGCCGGGAGCGGGGATGTATAATACGGTTTTCAGCATGATTTCGGCAGATTACGCCGAGGCTCTCGAAATCGGTATAGATACAATGAAATGCGCCGCCGCAATTGCTATCGGTATTGTGCTTATTTTTGCTCTGCCGAACCGCTTGTTTTTCAAACGCAGATAATTCACATATTCTGTGACGGCTGCATATAATACATCATAGAATAATAAGGGAGGTTACAGGAATATGTGCGGAATATGTGGATTTTTGAATTTTAAGACAAACCTCATAAAAAACGAAGGAGAAAACAAGGCGATTGCTCACCGCATGGCGGAGAAGCTGCGCCACCGCGGTCCCGATTCCTGGGGAGAGTGGGCGGGGGAGCATGCTGTTTTTGCACATAGCCGTCTGGCGGTTATAGATGTGGAAAAGGGATTGCAGCCTATGAAACGTACTGTCGAAGGACATGAATTTGTAATTACCTATAACGGCGAGCTGTATAATACTGCCGATTTGCGCAATGACCTTATGTCCTACGGATACGAATTCACCACCTCCTCCGATACCGAGGTGCTTTTGTACGCATACATACATTACGGCGAACGCTGCGCTGAAATGCTAAACGGCATATATGCCTTTGTGATATGGGATTCTATGCGTCAGCGGGTTTTTGCCTGCCGTGACAGGTTCGGCGTAAAGCCGTTTTTCTACACGCAGAAGAATGATGTGACGGTGTTCGCATCAGAATTGAAGTCGCTGTTTGAATACCCCGGAATTACTCCGATGCTGGATAAGACAGGTCTTTGTGAGCTGTTTGCGCTGAGCCCTGCAAGGACTCAGGGGGTGGGTGTGTTCAAGGATGTGCTTGAGCTGCGTCCTGCGCGGTATATGATAATAGACCGCCACGGCACGAGAATAAAGCAGTATTGGTCACTTAAAAGTCATGCGCACACTGACAGCTATGAGGAAACAATTGAAAAGGTGCGCTCGCTTGTGTATGACACCATAAAGCGTCAGCTTATATCAGACGTGCCGATTGCCACATTCCTTTCGGGCGGATTGGATTCGAGCGTGATAACTGCCATAGGCGCGCGCGAAATGGCAAGCAGGGGAGAACGTCTCTCGACCTATTCCTTTGACTATGAGGACAACAGCAAATATTTCAAGGCATCGCATTTCCAGCCCGACAGCGATACCAAGTGGGTTCCGAGAATGGTGGAGGAGTTTAATACGAACCACACCTATCTTGTATGCCCTAATCACGCTCTGACAGAGCTTCTGGAAGAGGCGCTTCTGGCAAAGGACTTGCCGGGCATGGCGGACGTAGACGCATCGCTGCTGTATTTCTGCCGTGAGGTAAAGAAAAATCATACTGTTGTATTGTCGGGCGAGTGCTCGGACGAAATATTCGGCGGTTATCCGTGGTTCAGGGAGAAAAAAGCCTTTGAAACAGCCGCGTTCCCGTGGTGCTACGATTTGTCGCTGAGGAATAATATTTTGCTTGACAGCGTGCGCGACACCCTTGACCTTGACGGTTATTCGCGCATGAGGTATGAGGAAAGTATCGCCGAGGTGCCTGTATTTGACGGGGACAACGCCGAGGAAAAACGCCGACGTGAAATTTCCTATCTGAATATAAACTGGTTCATGACAAATCTTCTGGACAGAAAGGACAGAATGAGCATGGCGAGTGGTCTGGAGGTGCGTGTGCCGTTCTGCGATCACCGTCTTGTGGAGTATGTGTGGAATATCCCATGGGAGATGAAGAACAAGGATAACGTGTCAAAGAATATCCTGCGCGAGGCGGCAAAGGGAATACTGCCCGAGGATGTGCGTTTAAGACGTAAAAGCCCGTATCCGAAGACGCACAATCCCCATTATGAGGAGGCGGCAAAGGAACTGCTGGACGGCGTTATTTCCGACCCTAACGCGCCTATTCTTGCCTTGTGCGACAAAGCAAAGCTTGCCGCTTTGCTTAACGGCTCATCGGATTACGGCAAGCCGTTCTTCGGTCAGCTTATGGCAGGGCCGCAGTTTATCGGGTATATTTTGCAGATGAATTATCTGCTGAGAGATTATAAGGTGAAGATTATATAAAAAAACGGACTTCATAAGAAGTCCGTTTTGCTGTTCATATGTACAAATTAGTTGTTGATAAGTTTATCTTCTTCGTTGTTCCAGCTGTAAAGCTTTCTGATTTCCTCACCAACCTGCTCAAGCTGATGCTCAGCAGCTTTCTTTCTCATAGCCTTGAAGTGTACCTGACGTCCTGCCGGTGACATGTCAAGCAGGAATTCCTTAGCGAATGAACCGTCCTGAATATCTGCAAGAACCTTCTTCATAGCCTTCTTTGTTTCGTCTGTAATGATTTTAGGACCTGTGATGTAATCACCGTATTCAGCTGTGTTTGAAACTGAATATCTCATACCCTTGAAGCCGCTCTGATAGATAAGGTCAACGATAAGCTTCATTTCGTGGATACACTCAAAGTAAGCGTTTCTCGGGTCATAGCCTGCTTCAACAAGTGTTTCAAAGCCTGCCTGCATAAGAGCCGTAACACCGCCGCAAAGAACTGCCTGTTCACCGAACAGGTCTGTTTCTGTTTCTGTTCTGAATGTTGTTTCAAGAACACCTGCTCTTGCGCCGCCGATACCCAAAGCGTAAGCAAGCGCCAATTCCTGAGCCTTACCTGTAGCGTCCTGCTGAACAGCGATAAGACAAGGAACGCCCTTGCCCTCTTGATACTCGCTTCTTACTGTGTGACCGGGACCCTTAGGAGCAATCATTGTAACGTCAACATCTGCCGGAGGAACGATTGTGCCGAAGTGAATGTTGAAGCCGTGCGCGAACATAAGCATGTTGCCCGCTTCAAGATTAGGCTCGATTTCGTTCTTGTAAAGGTCAGCCTGAAGTTCATCATTGATAAGAATCATGATAATGTCAGCTCTCTTTGCAGCTTCTGCTGATGTATATACCTGAAGACCCTGCTTTTCAGCCTTTGCCCATGACTTACTTCCCTCATACAGACCAATGATTACGTTGCAGCCTGAATCCTTCAAGTTAAGAGCGTGAGCGTGACCCTGGCTTCCATAGCCGATAATTGCTATTGTCTTATCCTTCAGAAGTCCAAGATTACAGTCGCTCTCGTAAAATACCTTTGCTTCTTGTGCCATTTTAAATTACCTCTTTCTTTATTTTTTATTATATGAAATATAATAATTAGCTTTATTTACTTGTCAATTTTTAATGTGTTTGTGCCGCGTTCAAGCGCCGTCATACCTGTGCGCGCAATTTCTTCAATGCCGTAAGGCTCGACAAGGTCAAGAAAAGCGCCGATTTTTCTGTCGTGACCTGTGATTTCTACGGTCAGCGTACTCGGGGAAATATCAACGATATTTGCTCTGAATACGGTTGTGATTTCAATAACCTCGCTTCTCGTTTTCGGAGTAACCTTAACCTTTACAAGGGCAAGTCCTCTCTTTACGATTTCGCTGTCACGAAGTGTTTTGATTTTGATGACCTCCATGATTTTGGAAAGCTGCTTTGAAACCTGCTCCACAGTCTGTGCGTCACCGTTTACCTCAATGGTAACGCGTGAGATGTGCGGGTCCTGCGTAGTTCCAACTGAAAGCGAGTGGATATTGAAGCCTCGTCTTGAAAACAGTCCGACTACTCTTGAAAGTACGCCCGGGTTGTTTTCGACAAGAACTGATAATGTATATCTTTCCATTTTAGTTATCCTCCTTTTTCGGAAGAGTAGCTTCGTTGAGTGCATCGCCTGTCGGTTCAAACGGGCTTACCTCAACTATAAGCAAATAAGAGCCGTTATTCGCCATCATTTTGTCGATAGCGTCGCTGACATCGCTGTTTTCAGTGACGATACTGCTCTCTATGCCATAAGCCTTTGCAAGCAGCTCGAAATCGGGTTTACCCTCAATTGTAACCGCCTGATAGTTTGACTTATACAGAAGATACTGATGCTCGTGCACCATACCAAGACGATGGTTTTGGAAAAGTACCATTTTAACAGGTATATCCCACTGGGACATTGTACCCATTTCAGGCAAGTCCATCTGGAAGCTTCCATCACCCATTACCGCAATAACAGGCTTTTCGCCATTCGCTGCAACTGATGCGCCGATTGCCGCGGGAAGTCCGTAGCCCATTGTACCGAACCCGCCTGAGGTCAGAAGTGAGCGCGGTGACGTAAATGTGAAGTGGTTCGCGCACCATATCTGGTTCTGTCCAACCTCTGTTGAAAGATAAACGTCTGAGTTTGTCTTTTCCGAAAGTACTTCCAGGAAGTATTTCGGATTTACAAAGCCGTTGTCATCGCTGAACGGCTCGTGCGTGAAACGGCTTCTCAGCTCGTCCGCCTCCTCGATCCAACTGCTGTCTGCTCTGTAACCCTTGATAAGCGGAGTAAGCTGTTCAAGCACGTCCTTTATATCTCCTACAACGGGAATATACGGCTGAGTGTTCTTGCCGATTTCCGCAGGGTCAAGGTCAATATGTATAAGCTTGTTGCCCTGTTCAAGTCCCTTTACGTTGGCAACTGTTCTGTCGCCCAGTCTTGAGCCCATTACAATTACAAGGTCTGCACGGTTAAATATCATGTTTGCTCTCTTAACGCCGTGCGAACCAATCATGCCGTAATAGCGCGGACTGTCTGTAGGAAGCGTGCCGATACCCATCATTGTGGAAACAACGGGAATATCAGTTTCCTTAACGAACTTGCGCAGCTCGTTTGTGGCGTCTGATATAACGATACCGCCGCCTGCAAGTATAACGGGCTTCTTTGCACCCTTGATTGCTTCGGCAACCTTTTTAATCTGTGATTCGTTTGCTTTTCCCATGAGCTTGTAGCCTTTGATATTGATTTCCTCGTCCTCGTCGGGATAATCAAATTCAGCCTTAAGAATATCCATAGGGAAGTCGATAAGTACAGGCCCCGGACGTCCTGTGTTGGCGATATGGAACGCCTCGTTTACAACTCTCGGAATATCAAGCCCGTCCTTTATCAGGTAGCTGTGCTTCGTGAACGGAAGCGTCGCGCCTGTGATGTCAACCTCCTGAAAGGCGTCCTTGCCGATAAGCTTTGTGGCAACCTGTCCTGTAAGCGCAACCATTGGTATTGAGTCCATGTATGCTGTGGCGATACCTGTGATAAGGTTCGTTGCACCCGGACCCGATGTGGCAGTACAAACGCCTGCCTGTTTTGTAACTCTTGCATAGCCTGATGCCATGTGAGCAGCGCCCTGCTCGTTACGTGTTAAAATATGCTTTATCGAAGCAAAAGACAGCTTGTCAATAATAGGAGCATTGGCTGCGCCCGGATATCCGAATACAACCTTGACGCCGTTCTTTTCCAGTGTTTTAACAACCATTTCAGCACCGGTCATTCTCAAAAAAATTCCCCCTTTGTTTTATAATTTAGTAATATGTGCGCACCGATTTTTTTCTGCGCTTTAAAACCACCGATTGATTTAATCTGAGTTTCTGACGGGGCGTATGTTTTTGCCGCGCTGTTTTGCGGCGCGTATGTTTTGCCGCGCTGTCCTGTGTGAAAGTGCGGTATGAAAAGCGTAACGCCCTTAAGAAAGATGGCGCTGTTTCTTAGCCGCTGTTGTGCGGCTCCAGCAATGATACCAATATATTATCGTACCTTATATTTTATCAGTCAAAGCGCCGATTGTCAACTGTTTTTATGTATAATTGTGAGGGTTAGATACTTATATTTACCATAAAACATTTTTTTTGTATAATTATTAAATTCATCGGAGAAATTAAGGTATTAACATAAATCATCTGATGTGGTAAAATATAATAAAATAAGTGATGTGGATTGGAGGAAATGATATGGACGCAAAACAGTTATTGAATGAAGCGGAAAATTATAAAGAAAAGCTGGCTGAAAACAGACACTATCTGCATGAGCACCCGGAAACGGGTTTTGATTTAACAAAAACAATTGCTTATGTTAAATCAGAGCTTACCGCGATGGGCTATGAGGTTAAGGACTGCGGAAAGGCGGGGTTGACGGCAGCAGTAGGCGGCAAAAAAGGGGGCAAGGTGTTTCTTGTCCGCGCCGACATGGATGCGCTGCCGATTAAGGAGGAGTCAGGTGTGGAATTTGCCTCAAAGAACGGCAGAATGCACGCCTGCGGACATGATATGCATACCGCGATGCTTTTGGGCGCGGCGCGGATTTTAAAGGGGCATGAAAATGAAATTGAGGGAACTGTAAAGCTGATGTTTCAGAGCGCCGAGGAAATTTTTGAGGGCTCAAGCGATATGATAAATGCGGGAGTTCTGGAAAATCCAAAGGTAGACGCGGCTCTTATGATACACGTCATGGCGGGCGTACCTATTCCGGCGGGGACGGTAATTGTGTCCGCGCCGGGCGTCAGCGCCCCGGCGGCGGATTACTTTGAAATTAATGTACAGGGAAAGGGGTGTCACGGCTCAATGCCTAACACGGGCGCAGACCCGATAAACGCCGCTGCGCATATTCTGATTGCTTTACAGGAAATAAACGCGCGTGAAATAGCGGTGTCGGACAGAGCCGTTTTAACGATAGGCAAAATAAACGGCGGTACAGCGTCGAATGTCATTCCCGACACGGTTACAATGGGTGGAAGCCTGAGAACCTACGACGAGGAAACGCGCGGCTTTATAAAGGAACGTATGACGGAAATTGCGGAGGGTACGGCGGCGGTGTTCCGCGCAAAGGCGGAGGTTGTTTTTGGAAGCGGCTGCCCGACCTTGCTTAACAATAAAGAGCTTTCCGCTGTCGCTGAAAAATATGTAAGGGAGCTTCTGGGGAATGAAAAGACGCTTTCCGCGGCGCAGATGAACTCGGGTGGACTTTCAAAGACGGCAGGCTCGGAGGATTTTGCCCATGTCAGTCAGGAGGTGCCGTCAATCATGCTTGCCCTTGCGGCGGGAGAACCCGAAAAGGGATATAAATACCCCCAGCACCACCCGCAGGTAAAATTTGACGAGGAGGCGCTCTCTGTCGGCTGCGCGGTGTACGCATATACGGCAATGCGTTGGCTGGAGGAGCATAAATAAAGGAACGGCGTTTGCTGTTCCTTTGTTTTTATCCATGTGGTTTAATAATCTTTTTTATTTTTTGTTTCAGCGTCAGATACGCAAGCTTTACCTTTGAGGTTTGTCGGGCAACATCTGACTGCGCCTTTGTGTTTATCATTTCGGTGAATTTTTGCGCCATGAGATAGTAAACGCGTTTTTTGTAGTGGTTAATGCTGTCACTGAAATCGTCGTCCGAGGTGATGTATTCGTTCACGTCGAACAGCGTCACGTTTTCACAGCCGTCAAATTCCGCGCGCACAGCCTTATTGATTTTCGTGTGGTCGTTGTGGCGGTCATTCCATGCGGGCAGAATATTGTCCTTGTACTCTCTCTCGCAACCGAGCAGGATTACAAGCTCCGTGTCGGGTTTGATATGCTCATAAATAAATTTCAGATTTTTCGCAATTTCCTCGGGCATAAGTCTGCCTAAAAATTCGTATTCGTCTGCAATTTTCTGCAAATCTTCCCTTTTAAATGTGTAATTTGCGGTGTAAACCTCTTTATTGATGTATTTATCCCACATTTTTTCATCGGTCATGGGATAAAGGTACTCGCCAAAGGCAAAAACCTGTCCGCTGTTTTTTCTGCGGTAAAGTCCGAGGTTTGCGTCGGTCAGTATGCTGATAAAAATCATGCCGTACTTGTTTTTGTAAATGCTGTCGGGGAACATTTTGCTGTCGCATATGGGCAGAGAGCATAATTCCTTTATCTGCTTATCAGTAATTGAATAGGACTGCACGATTTGCGAGGTGTGGTTCATACCCTCGATTGTCACGCCGAGCGACTGCTTTTCGCGGCTGACATATGTAAATTCACAGTCAAACATATCCTCATTTTTAATAAACGAAAATATCTGATTAAGGTCGCACGGACCTTTCATAAGTACACGGAAAGAAACGGATTTTATGTCCTCAAACTCATTGTCTGTTTGTTCTGCGTTCTGATTTATCCATGTGACGGACGGCTCGTATTTGCCGATTTTCACCGACACATCGCCGATAACTTCAAGGTCGGGGAAGCCGAGATATTCATATGTGTATTGCTCAAGTCCCATGCCAAGCGTGCGGCAGGAAAAGAGCAGATGTATAATTTTATTGTTCTTTACAGCGTAAAAGCCCACAATGCCGTATTCGCCGTACTTGTCGTGGGCGGTCACATAGCCGCAGTTTGCGTCTGCGTCCTCAAAAAGCACCTTTAATTCCTCCTTTGAGGAGCGCACCTTTGTGAAGTTAAGCTGATTTGCGCGGAAAATAAGCTCATGCAGTCGGTCAAGATGTTCCATGCAGTCGGTGTGGAACTCCGCATGAATATTGCTCTGACGCAGAAATTCAACGTTTGAACCTATACTCTGCTTTATTTTATTTTTCTTTTCAAGCACTTTGTAGCTTTCAAGGCGTGACATATTTTCGTCATGCTTGTCAAGCTTTTTGATTTCATCATAAAGCGCGCCAATCCGGTCGGGAAGAGCCGTCATAATTTCGGGGCAGTAGTATTTTGCTTCTTCAAGATTTTGCCTGTTGTCGTCAATAAACAGCACGTTTTCGGGTCTTAAATTCATGCTCTTGATTGTGTCTCTTATGCGCTGCCCCTTCGGCTGCCAGTTGATGGAGTTAAAGACAAAATATTTGTCCATATCCCATTCCTTCAGCTTGTCTATACAAGGCTTTTCATCATTTTTTGAGCATATGGAATTTACAATTCCCTTTTTGCTGCACATCAAAACAAGGCCGCATGCCTGCGGAGCAGGTGCGACCCTTTGTTCTGAAATAGTGCCTTTCCAGAAGGTTTCGTCAAGGTCCCATATAATCAGTTTGATTTTTGACACGTCCATGACAATTCCCCCTTTGGGTTATCTTAATATAATATCCTCTCTTGCAGGACCGTTTGAAACTATCTTAATAGGAACTTCAAGCTCCTTTTCAACAAATTCAATGTAATTGCGGCAGTTCTCCGGCAAATCCTCATACTTCTTGATACCTCTTATATCGGTCTTCCAGCCGGGAAGTACCTTTAAAACAGGCTTAGCCTTTTCAAGCTTGTTGGTGGTAGGGAAGTCCTTTATTACTTCGCCGTCAACCTCATAGCCTACGCATACGGGTATTTCGTCAAGGTAGCCAAGTACGTCAAGCACGGTAAACGCAACCTGCGTTGTACCCTGTACGCGGCAGCCGTAGCGCGAAGCTACGCAGTCAAACCAGCCCATACGTCTTGGTCTGCCCGTTGTCGCGCCAAACTCGCCGCCATCACCGCCGCGGCGTCTTAATTCATCTGCCTCGTCGCCGAATATTTCAGAAACAAACGCGCCCGCGCCAACTGCTGATGAATATGCCTTTACGACAGTGATAACCTCCTTGATTTCATATGGCGGAATACCTGCGCCTACCGCGCCGTAGCCTGCAAGGGTTGATGATGACGTGGTCATGGGGTAAATGCCGAAATCGGGGTCTTTAAGTGAGCCAAGCTGACCCTCAAGAAGAATATTCTTGCCGCTCTTTATTGCGTCGTGCATGAAAGCGACTGAATCTATAACGTACGGCTTGATCATTTTGCCGTATTCCTTAAGCGTTTTGAAAAGCTCGTCAGCATCAAGCAGCGGCTTGTGATAGACATGCTCAAGCATAAGATTTTTAACTTCAAGCACGTTCTTAATCTTTTCCATAAGACGCTCGTCATCATCAAAAAGCTCCCATACCTGGAAACCGATTTTTGAGAACTTGTCGGAGAAGAACGGAGCAATACCCGACTTTGTTGAACCGAACTGGCGGTCTGAAAGTCTTTCCTCCTCGTACTGGTCAAAAAGCTTATGATAGGGCATAAGCACCTGTGTTCTTTCCGATACAACGATGTTTGGCTTGGGGACTCCGCGTGAAACAACCTCGTCAATTTCCTTTATAAGCTCGGGAATGTCAAGGGCAACGCCGTTGCCTATCATGTTTGTCACATTCTGATTGAACGAGCCCGACGGAAGAAGATGCAGAGCAAATTTTCCGTATTCGTTTATGATTGTGTGGCCTGCGTTTGCACCGCCCTGAAATCTTATAACGATGTCACTGTCAGCGGCAAGCATATCTGTGATTTTGCCCTTGCCTTCATCGCCCCAGTTTGCGCCTACGATTGCTTTTACCATAATTTTATACCAACTTTCTATATTAAAATTGTATGTCTATCAAACGTTGATTTCTACTTCAATGCCTAATAAATCCTTGTTCTTTTCAAGCACAGGCTCAACATAGTCCTTAAGGAAGTCCTCAACCTGCTGCGGAGCGCGTCCGACATAATTTTCGGGCTTCATAACCGCGTTGATTTCCTCAAGTGTAAGACCAAACGCGGGGTCTGCCGCGATTAGCTCGGCAAGGTTGTTTTCCTTGCCCTCGACCTTGACGGTCTTACCTGCCTCCATTGAGTAAACTCTGATTTTTTCGTGCAAATCCTGTCTGTCGCCGCCCTTTTTAACGGCATCCATCATTATATTTTCAGTAGCCATGAACGGAATTTCACGCATGAACTGCTGATTTATAACCTTGTCATATACCACAAGTCCGTCAACAACGTTGATGTACAGGCTAAGAATTGCGTCCACTGCAAGGAATGCTTCAGGAACTGATATACGCTTGTTTGCACTGTCGTCAAGGGTTCTCTCGAACCACTGCGTTGAAGCGGTGATTGCAGGATTAAGCGCATCCACAATAACGTATCTCGCAAGTGAACCTATTCTTTCGCTTCTCATCGGATTTCTCTTGTATGCCATTGCAGATGAGCCTATCTGCGACTTTTCAAACGGCTCTTCAATCTGCTTTAAGTGCTGCAAAAGTCTTATGTCGTTTGAAAACTTGTACGCGCTCTGCGCGATAAGGCTCAATGTGTTAAGCATTTGTGAGTCAAGCTTTCTCGGGTATGTCTGACCGCTTACAGGGAAAGAGTCGCTATATCCCATCTTCTTTGCAATCTTTCTGTCAAGCTCCTTGCACTTTTCGTGGTCGCCCTCAAATAATTCAAGGAAGCTTGCCTGTGTGCCTGTCGTACCCTTGCAGCCTAATAGCTTTGCCTTTGAAAGCTGATAGTCCACATCCTCAAGATCCATAAGCAAATCTTCAAGCCACAGTGACGCACGTTTTCCGACTGTTGTCGGCTGCGCCGGCTGGAAATGCGTGAACGCAAGTGTGGGCAAGTCCTTGTATTCCTTTGCAAACTTTGCAAGCTCGCCGATAAGGCATACAAGCTTTTTCTTTACAAGCTGCATTGCCTCTGTCATTATGATAATGTCTGTGTTGTCGCCCACATAGCAGCTTGTCGCGCCAAGGTGTATGATAGGCTTTGCGTCCGGACACTGCACGCCGTAGGCGTACACGTGTGACATTACATCATGACGCACTTCCTTTTCACGTGCCTTTGCCACGTCATAGTTTATGTCATAGATATGCTCTTTCATTTGAGCAATCTGCTTGTCGGTTATATCAAGACCCAGTTCCTGTTCGCTTTCAGCAAGTGCAATCCATAGCTTTCTCCATGTGGAAAACTTCTTATCGGGAGAGAAGATGTACTGCATTTCCTTTGACGCGTAACGGGAGTTTAGGGGACTTTCGTAAGTATCTGTGTTCATTGGCTCAATCCTTTCATAGCGTAATGCTTAATAAATCGCCCAGCTCACCACTTTTTGACGAGGGCAGTACACACGTACGGCACCGTCGTCTGCAGAGCGGCAATCTGAACAATTTCTTAAGCATTTTTTTATATTATAATCCAAGTCTTTTAAAGACTTCTGCGTATGCTTCCTCAACATTGCCCATGTCGCGTCTAAAACGGTCTTTGTCAAGCTTTTCGTGAGTTGTAGCGTCCCACAGACGGCAGGTGTCGGGTGAGATTTCGTCAGCAAGAATAATCTGACCGTCGGGAGTTCTGCCGAATTCAATCTTGAAGTCAACAAGCTCTATATTAATACTTTCAAAATATGCTTTAAGAACATCATTTACCTTGAAGGTAAGGTCTGCGATTGTGTCAAGGTCCTCTCTTGTTGCAGCGCCGATTGCGATAATCTGATAATCGTTAATCATCGGGTCGCCAAGGTCATCGTCCTTGAGGCAGTATTCAAGAGTTGTGCAGTTCAATTTTTTACCCTCTTCAACACCGAAACGCTTTGAAAAGCTTCCTGCGGCAATATTTCTGATGATTACCTCAAGAGGTACGATTTCAACTCTCTTAACAACGGTTTCTCTGTCAGAAATTTCCTCTACAAAATGTGTCGGAATACCGTTCTTTTCCATTATCTGCATAAGGAAGTTTGACATCTTGTTGTTAACAACGCCCTTGCCTGCAATCTGTCCCTTTTTCAGACCGTTAAAAGCGGTTGCATCGTCCTTGTAATCAACGATGTAAAGATTTTCGTCATCAGTCTTGAAAACCTTCTTTGCCTTTCCTTCGTAAAGCTGTTCCAATTTTTTCATATTTTATCAGTTCCTTTCAGTAAACATAGTTTTACTTCTATATTATATTATAAATTGTCAATAAAA
>JBJEIU010000375.1:0-24303 GCA_051877355.1 Hominilimicola sp. | reverse complement strand
TGTCATATTGAACATTATGCCGAAATTTCGGCAGATGAACCCGAATATTTATGAAGCGGCGCAGGATTTGGGGTGCAGTCCCGTTTCGGCGTTCTTCAAGGTGGTTCTGCCCGAAATTATGCCGGGCGTTATTTCGGGATTTCTGATGTCGTTTACGTTTTCGCTTGACGACTTCGTTGTCAGCTACTTTACAAGCGGAGCTACCTCTCAGACGCTGCCCATAACTATCTATTCCATGACAAGGCGTAAGGTAAGCCCTGAGATAAACGCGCTTTCTACGATTATCTTCCTTGTTGTGCTTATAGTGCTTGTGGTTAAAAACATAATTGAGCGCAGAAGCGCGCAGAAGCGAGGTGTTAAATGATGAGAAAATTTTTGCTTGCTTTAACAGCTTTTTCTGTGGCGCTGATGTGCGGCTGCGCACATATTGAGGATTATGCGGAGGACGCAGAAACATCGGAGGACGAGGTTGAAATACAAACCGTAGACGTGTCGGACAAGGACTATTATTCACGCTTTAAGGGACAAGATATATCTATAAATGTATATAACTGGGGCGAATACATTCCCGACGGAAGCGAGGAGGGAACTATAAGTGTAAATGAGGAATTTACTAAGCTGACGGGCATAAAGGTGAATTACAGTACCTATGCCACAAATGAGGAATTGTATGCTAAGCTCAAAGGCGGCGGCTCTACATATGACATAATAATTCCGTCTGACTATATGATTTCACGAATGATTAAGGAGGGTATGCTTGAACCGCTTGATATGTCGCAAATTCCGAATTTCAGCAATATTATGGAGAAGTTCCGCGACAGGGAATATGACCCCGGTTCAAAATATTCCGTGCCGTACACATGGGGAACGGTGGGAATTATTTATGACAGCACGGTTGTTGACGAGGAGGACATCGGCTGGGATATTCTTTGGGACGAGGACTACTCCGGCAGAATACTTATGTTTGACAATCCGCGCGACGCTTTTGCCATAGCGGAAAATCTTTTGGGCTATTCCCTTAACACGGAGGACAGCGAGGAACTGCAAAAATCGGCGGAAAAGCTGAAGGAACAGAAAAAGTTTGTCCAGGCGTACGTCATGGACGAAATTTTTGACAAGATGGGTGCGGGCGAGGCGATTATCGCGCCCTATTACGCGGGCGATGCCGTGACGCTTATGGACGAATTTGAGGATTTGGATTTTGTCATTCCCGAAAGCGGCACGAACCTGTTTATAGACGCGGTATGTATTCCAAAGGGATGCAGAAACAAGGAAGCGGCACAGATGTATATAAACTTTCTATGTGAGCCGGACGTAGCATATGCTGTGGCAGACTATATAGGCTATTCAACGCCTAATGAAGCGACATATGAAATGCTTGATGATGAGGTGAAGGAGGACGGTATTTCATATCCCGATGATGATTTTATCGAGGAGAAAACCACGGTTTTCTGTAACCTGTCTGATGAGGCTAACCTTGAAATGCAGACGCTGTGGACAGAGATGAAATCCTCCGAGGAACAGACACCAAATCGATTTATCGTTCCGGCGTTTATGTTCCTATGCGTGATTGCGTCACTTGTTATTCTGATAAGAAGATATATTAAAAAGAAAAAGGATATTTTCTGATTTTACAGAAACACCGCTATGCG
The DNA here is from genome assembly GCA_051877355.1 of Hominilimicola sp. Lineage (GTDB taxonomy): Bacteria > Bacillota > Clostridia > UBA1381 > UBA1381 > Hominilimicola. The sequence continues at coordinate 22,651 of JBJEIU010000375.1, read as the reverse complement.
GTGTTTTTTGTATATAAGGAAAAAAATTGTAAAATCACATCAAAAAATATGCTCTACCACTTTACAACGCTAAAAAAAAGCGGTATAATATAGGGTGGTAAACAAATTTTGTTTATGTATATGAAAAAATAAAAGGAGCGTTCATAATGGAAATCTCAATTACAAGAACCACTAACCCGAAGCAGAAGCCGACGGACCAGTCGAAGCTTGGCTTTGGTCAATATTATACCGACCATATGTTCATAATGAACTATGACGAGGGACAGGGCTGGCACGACGCAAGAATAGTGCCGTACGGCCCTTTTGAAATCGACCCCGCGTCAATGGTGCTGCACTATGCGCAGGAAATTTTTGAGGGACTTAAGGCGTACCGCACAGCAGACGGTTCAATTCAGCTTTTCCGTCCGGAAAAGAACATGGCAAGAATGAATGTGTCTTGTGAACGTCTGTGCATACCTAAGATTGATGAAGAATTTGCAATCAAGGCAATTAAGACACTTGTTAAGGTTGACGAGGACTGGGTTCCCTCACAGGACGGAACTTCACTGTACATAAGACCATATATCTTTGCAAATGACGTACATATCGGCGTTCATCCTGCAAAGCACCTTATATTCGCGATAATTCTTTCACCAGTCGGCGCTTATTATCCGCAGGGTATTGCTCCTGTTAAAATCTTTGTTGAAGAAAAGTATGTCCGCGCGGTAATCGGCGGAACAGGCTTCACAAAGGCGGGCGCAAACTACGCTATTTCTCTTAAGGGTCAGGAGGAAGCCGCTGCTCAGGGTTATATCCAGACCTTGTGGCTTGACGGCGTTGAAAGAAAGTACATTGAAGAAGTAGGTTCAATGAATGTATTCTTCAAGATTGACGGAGAGGTTGTAACTCCTGCTCTTGTAGGCTCAATTCTTGGCGGTATCACGAGAATGTCCATAATGGAGCTGCTTAAGGCAAAGGGCTATAAGGTAAGCGAGCGCAGAATTTCAATCGACGAGCTTGTTGACGCATTCAAGGCAGGTAAGCTTGAAGAAGCGTGGGGTACAGGTACAGCCGCTGTTATTTCACCAATCGGCGAACTTAAGTACGGCGACCTTGTAATGCCTGTAAACAACGGGGAAATCGGCGAGGTTTCACAGATGCTTTATGATACGCTTACAGGTATCCAGTGGGGTAAGCTTGAGGACGAATTCGGCTGGACTGTTAAAATTGATGAATAATTAAAAATACTGTCGGAACATCAGTTCCGGCAGTTTTTTGCATTAAAATAACCGCTCATGTGAGCGGTTATTTTTGTATCAGCCTTTTTCAATATTTTTCATTTCAAACACATTTATCTGCGGCGCTTTGTAGCTTTCGATATAGTCAAGCATTTCATTTTCATCAGTGAATACCTTGTATAAAAGATGACATGCCTCACGCAGGAATTTGTGTTCCACCGCAACGTCAAGCATGTGCAGCATTGCGTCATAATATCCGTTTATATTAAGTATGGCGATAGCCTTGTTGTGTCTTTCAAGCTGCTTTAGTGTGAACACTTCAAAAAACTCCTCAAATGTGCCGATACCGCCCGGAACGATAATAAACGCGTCAGCTCTGTCCTCCATTATGCGTTTTCTTTCGCGCATGCTGTCGGTTTTTATAAGCTCGGTGCATTTGGTGAAAATTCTGCCGTCAACGCCCATATCCTCGTCTTCAAAGAAATCCGGCACAACGCCGACTATGTTTCCGTTTCTTTCATAAGCGCCTCTTGCAACGGCACCCATAAGTCCCGATGCGCCCGCTCCGTAAATAAGTCCGTGTCCTCTGTCTGCTATTTCACGTCCAAGCCGCTCCACACGGTCAATAAATGATTTATCAATAGTGCTGCTTGAAGCACCGAATACACAAATATTCATATGTGCTGCCTCCTATCTATCTATGTTGGTTTTATTTTATCATAAATTATATTGTTTGTAAATAAATTATCATCTATGCAATTGAACTTTAAACAGTTTTGTGTTATAATATATGAAATTGATTATATTTTTTTCGGGGAGGGAAAACAGATGTACGTTGTGGATTTGCATAATCATACAAAATTCAGCTATGACGGCTCGAATACACCTGAGGAAATAATTGAAAATGCGATTAACAGCGGTGTTGATGTAGTAGGCATAACCGACCATCAGTTTTCCATAGGCGACAATTTGCCGATGTATTATGAGTATATTCAGCATTGTAAGATAAAATACGCCGATAAGATAAAAGTTCTGTGCGGTCTGGAAATCGGCACGCGTCCCACACCGCCGCAGTCGCTGCCAGCGGCAACGGGGCAGTTTGACTATGTGCTGTTTGAATGTCTGGACGACACGCGCGCAATGGACCTTTATGAGTTTCTCGAATGGCGCAGACAGTTCAAATGCAGGGCAGGTCTTGCACACACGGATATATTTAAACTTGGCGAAATGTACGGTCTGGATATTATAAAGCTTCTGCGTGACAATGATATTTTCTGGGAGCTGAACACCTCGGGGAATTATATATACTATTATGATTTTCTTACAAATGAAAAGAAACAAAAGATTATAAAGGAAAGTGGAATACCCGTAAGCGTTGGCTCGGACACGCATTATATTGCGGAATACCGCAAAAAACAGATACACAGAGCGAATGAGCTTTTGCAAAGGCTTAATATTCCGCTGCCGTAATACATAAAATCGGAGATAGAAAAAGAATGATACTTGCGATAGATATTGGGAATACAAATATAGTGGTTGGCTGCTGTGAGGGAAAGAAAATCTTCTTTATGGAACGGCTTACAACTAATCATACTGCCACGGCGCTTGAATATGCCATATCTTTAAAGGCAATTCTTGAATTGTCTGATGTGGAAAAAAAGGATATAAACGGAGCAATAATTTCATCTGTTGTCCCGTCAGTAACGTACACAGTCAAAAAGGCAGTAAAGAAGCTTATTGGCGCGGAGGCGCTTGTGATAGGCCCCGGAATAAAAACAGGACTGAGCATCAAGACCGATAACCCGGCACAGCTTGGCAGCGACCTTGTAGTGGATGCAGTTGCGGGAATACAGGAATACGGTGCGCCGCTTATAGTCTTTGATTTGGGCACTGCAACAACTGTTTCCGTGATAAATAAAGAAAAGGAATACCTGGGCGGAATGATACTGCCGGGAATGATGATTTCACTTAACGCGATGGTCAGCGGCACGTCGCAGCTGCCCAAAATAAGTCTGGACAAGCCGAAAAAGCTTATCGGAACAAACACGATTGATTGTATGAAAAGCGGTATTCTTTACGGAACGGCGTCAAGCATGGACGGGATAATTGACCGTATACGCGATGAAATCGGAGCTGTGACAGTTGTAGCAACGGGAGGACTTGCAGGCACGATTGTTCCGCTGTGCCGCAATAAGGTGATTCTTGACGATGAATTGCTCATAAAGGGACTTATGATAATTTATAATAAGAATGTTCAATAAAAAATCTGACGGGAATAACCCGTCAGATTTTTGCGTTGTCTGAATTATTCGTTTATGTAGCCCATCATAGCCTTTGCGCAGTTTGGGCACACATTTTTTCCGTTAAACTGGAAGATGTTCTTTGCATCGCCGCAGAAGATACATGATGGCTCATACTTCTTAAGAATAATGCAGTTATCCTCTGTATAGATTTCCATCGAATCACCTGTGTCAATACCGAATTTTCTTCTCAGCTCAACCGGAATAACTATTCTGCCAAGTTCGTCCACTTTTCTGACAATACCTACTGATTTCATAATTAAAGTCCTCCTTTAGTTTTTTAACGCAACATAATTATAACACAGAGATAGGAATTTGTCAACAAAAAAGGAAAAATAAGTAATTTTGTTGAAGGATGACTTATTATGCGCTCTCAAGCGCAAGCCACATGGAAATTGCCTTGGAATTTACATATCTTGCCGCCATTTTTCGAGAGGTTATGACTTTTTCGGATATTTTAATTGTTTTTTCGGGATTTATCCGCGCGGCAATTTGCCGCAGTGAGTCCTTTTTGTCAATATTAATCAATTTTTCACCTGCGTCTGTCTGTAAAAGAGTAACGTCACGCAGAAAAGACAGCCAGAAGTCAAATATCTGCGCAAGGCTTTCTTTGTTTTCCTCTATAAATTTTTCTATTACAAAAGCGGCGCGTCTGTCTGATGAAATCAGCGAAAACAGCTTTTCAAGTGATGCTGCACGCAGTGTTTCAAAATTTTCATTGTTTATCACATTGTCCGCCATTCCCGGAATACCTGCGCAGTATTTTACGAGGAAAGGCAGCCGTTCCGTCTCTTCTGGGTATTTGCTTCTGATATAATTTTCAACCGTTTCGTCCGATACATTTGGAAAGTGTATGAGAGTGAAGCGCGACAGAATAGTCTGGAGCAGAAGCGTTGAATTTTCCGTTATGATTATGAATACGGTGTATTCGGGCGGTTCTTCAAAGGTTTTCAGAAACACGTTCTGCGCCGCCTCCGTAAGCTGCGCGCCGTCCTCTATGATGTATACCTTGCGCGCGGCATTGAACGGCTTTATTGCCACGTCCTCCTCAAGCGCGCGCATCTGCTCCGCGCCTATGCTTTTTTTGTCACCCGAATTTACATATATAATGTCGGGGTTTGTGTCCGCTTTTGCCTCAATGCAGGAGGAACACGTTCCACAGGGCGATATGTCAGTATTGGGGCAGGTCAGCGCCGCCGCAAAAAGGCGTGCCGCGTTGCGTATGGCAAGCCCCTTGTCGCCCTCAAATATATAGGCGTGAGAAGCCGCGCCGCGGTGGACGGAGTCTATTAAATTTTTCATCAGTTCGTCATGGAAGATTTCGTATCCGTACATATGTTGTCTCCTTTTCCTTTATATTCCAAAGCACCTTCTCGCGTTCTCAAATGTAGCTTTTTCTATTTCCTCCACGGAAATTCCCTTTATTTCAGCAAGCTTTTCCGCCACATAATGAATGTACAGCGAGCTGTTGCGCTTGCCGCGGTGGGGTTCGGGCGTGAGATAGGGGCAGTCCGTTTCAATAACAATTCTGTCCATCGGCACATATTTTGCCACCTCAACGGGACGCACTGACTTCTTAAAGGTCAGCGAGCCTCCGAATGCGATATACATACCCCAGTCAAGAATTTCCCTTGCCATTTCAACGCTTCCCGCATAGCAGTGGAAAACTCCGCCGACCTCTTTAATATTGTGGTCGCGCAATATGTCCATGCAGTCCTTGTGCGCGTCACGGTCGTGAATAATCACAGGCATTTTAAGCTCCCTTGCCACATCAATTTGACGGGCAAACCATTTCTTCTGCAAATCCCTTGGTGAAAAGTCGTAGAAGTAGTCAAGTCCGATTTCGCCGATTGCCTTTACTTTCGGTTTTTTGGTGTATTCCTTTAGTTTGTCTATGTCCGCTTCCGTAAGGTTTTCAACCTCATGGGGGTGTATTCCCACAGAGGCGTACACAAACGGGTATTTTTTGCAAATAGCAAAAATATCGGGCACTTCCGTTAAATCCGAGCAGGAATTCATAATCAGTCCCACATTGTTTTCCTGCATGGAGGACAAAACAGAGTCTCTGTCCTCATTGAATTTCTCATCATTGTAATGGGCATGAGAATCGAATAACATATTTTTTCACCTTATTTCATAAATTTCTTTTTCAGTTACTATAAAATCCATCGGAATATCATGGCTTTGAGTTGGTATTGTATCAAATAGCTGAAAGTCATAGCACAGACCGATTTTAATCGCGCGGCTTGTTTCAAGCAAGCGGTCATAATAGCCTTTGCCAAAGCCCATTCTTCCGCCATGACGGTCAAAGGCAAGTCCCGGCACAAGTATCACGTCAATATCCCTTTCGTCAGCGGGTCTGATTACTGACGGTTCTAATATTCCATATGCGCCCTTTGCAAGGTTGTCCATGATTTCTATATATGAAAGCGACAGCGTGGTTGTTTCCGTATCGGATATGGGCACGATTACTTTGCTTTTTTTCTCCAACAGCCATTTGACTATTAGCATAGTATCAGGCTCTTTGAATGACGAAAGAAATGTGCATACTGTTTTTGCGTTTTTTACGCAGTCAAGCGTGAAAAGAAAATTGCGTATTTTTTCGCTTAATTGTTTTACCTCGTTCGAAGTGAGCGCGCGCCGTTTCGCGCGCATTTCTTCGCGTAGCTTATCCTTAATCAATACTGCATTATCTCCTTTATTTTGTCTGCGGTTTCCTTGTCTTTCAGGATTTCAAGTATTGCAAAGCCGAAATCAGCCGCAGCTCCTGCGCCCTTGCCTGTTATGATTTTTCCATCAACCACTGCCTTTTCGCCTGTGATGTCCGCGCCGTAAAGATACTTTTCATAGCCGGGGAAGCAGGTTGCCTTTTTACCCTCAAGTATCAGCTTTTTGCCGAGAATTGACGGCGCGGCACATATTGCGGAGATATAAATTCCGTGTGTTACCGCATAGCTTATAAGCGCGTGAACCGCGTTTGACGCGTCAAGAATTTCATGACCGGCTCCGCCGGGCAGCATAAGCAAATCCATGTTTTCCATGTCAACCTCGCTGATTTCTATATCTGCTGTTATGGGTATTCCGTGTGCGCCTGTTACAATCTTTCCTTTAACGCCAACTGTCTGTACCTCCACGCCGCCGCGTCTTAAAATGTCTATCGGCTCTATTGCCTCCACTTCCTCAAATCCGTCTGCAAGCATTACATATACCATAAAAATGTCAATCCTTTCGTTTTTTAATATAGTACTATTGTACCACACATCAAGATAATTCACAATAAGTTTACATAATTTTCATTGCCTTTTAAATAAGTATTTGGTATAATAATAAAAATCAGTAATAATGAACGGATTTTTATCATATACATAATAATATACGGAAACGGAGGAACCCGCGATGAAAGAAAAAATTGTACCCGTCGAAGTAACTCAGGAAATGCTTAATATGCTTGAGATATGCAAAAAGAATAAGAAAATTGATCCCGAATTGTATGCGAAGTATGACGTGAAAAGGGGGTTGAGAGATATAAACGGTAAAGGTGTGCTTGCAGGACTTACCGAAATAGGCGAGATACACGCCTACAATGAACTCCCCGACGGAACGGCTGAACCGTGTGAGGGCAAGCTGTATTATCATGGCTATGATGTTGAGGACCTTATCAGAGGCTTTATAAAGGACGACCGCTTTGGATTTGAGGAAGTAACATATCTGCTTTTGTTCGGCGAGCTGCCGAATAAAAAGCAGCTTGATATTTTTACAAATACTATTGCAAGGCTCAGAACCATTCCGCCGTCATTTGTGCGTGATATAATAATGCAGGCGCCGAGTAAGGATATGATGAACGCGCTGTCAAGAAGTGTGCTGACGCTGTATGCATATGACGATAAGGCGGACGATGTTTCCCTGCCCAATGTGCTGCGCCAGTGTTTGCAGCTTATCGCGCAGTTCCCTATGCTTGCGGTTTACGGCTATCAGGCGTTCAAGTATTACCATGAAAACGACAGCTTTGTGGTTCATGCGCCGAAGCCGGAATTATCCACTGCGGAGAATATACTGCATATGCTGCGCAATGACAGTCAGTATACGCCGCTTGAGGCAAGAATACTTGACCTTGCGCTTATACTACACGCGGAGCATGGCGGCGGTAACAATTCAACATTTACTACTCATGTAGTCACATCCACGGGAACGGATACTTATTCCACCATTGCCGCGTCATTGGGCGCGCTTAAAGGTCCCAAGCACGGCGGAGCGAATATCAAGGTTACGCAGATGTTTGAGGACATGAAGAAGAATATCAAAAACTGGAATGATGACAAGGAAATTGAGCAGTATCTTTCCGATTTGCTCAATAAAAAGGCTTTTGATAATGCGGGACTTATATATGGTATGGGTCACGCGGTTTATTCACTGTCCGACCCGAGAGCAAATGTGTTTAAGGCATTTGTGGAGAGTCTGTCCAAGGAAAAGGGCAGAGAAGAAGAATTTAACCTTTACTCCAAGGTTGAAAAATTAGCGCCGCAGGTTATTGCAAGCGAGCGCAAAATATATAAGGGCGTAAGCGCAAATGTGGACTTTTATTCAGGATTTGTTTACAGTATGCTTGATTTGCCCATGGAGCTGTATACGCCGATGTTTGCGGTTGCAAGAATTGCAGGCTGGTCCGCTCACAGGATTGAGGAGCTGGTCAATCCCGGAAAGATTATCCGTCCGGCTTATAAGAGTGTTGCGGAGCATAAGGAATATGTTTCTCTTGATAACAGGGAATAGTAAAAGAGGTCTTTGACCTAATGTCGTTTTTAGCTTAATGACATTGGTCAAATGACCTCTTTTTGATAAGCGAAGTTAATGTCCTCTGTGCTTATCCTTTTTTTGCTGTTTTAGCTCAAACATTCGCTCAGCCTCGGCTATTTTTTGCTTTCGGCTTTTCACTTTTTGCTCATGCTTGTTTTGCTCCTGCTGTAATTTCAGAGCTTGCTGCGATTTAGTGCCAATTCCGTTATCCTGCAATTGCTTTTTCGCTTAGAAAAGCTGTCCCGGAAGTTTCAATTTCTCCTTATCAGGAAATTCCTTGTCAAACTTATCAGCTTCCGCTTCATCTACAAAATATCCCTGTGGTGTAGTATACTCTCCGGTAATACCATCGAGATATCCCGTTATTAATTCCTTGCACAAAAAGAATGACGCATCTTCGCCGTCCGGTAATCCATGATAACGGATACCGTACTCAGCGGCAAACTTAAATCCGCTCTTTCCATAGAAATCAATATTACCTTCAAAGCACACTGCTCCGCATCCAATGGTTGCGGCTTTATCCAAGGAATAGTCCAGCAAAATTTTGCCGTAGCCTTTTCTTTTGAATTCAGGTGCGATACAGATAGGCCCCATTGTCATAATGGGAATATCTCTGCCATCGTCAGCTTTGATATTCGCCCTCATAAAAATGTTCTGACCAATCAGCTTACCATCCTTCTCCATAACAAAATCAAGTTCCGGCACAAATGCAGTATCGTCTCTGAGCTGATTTAAAACATAGTGCTCCAGACAACCCGGACGGTATACATTCCAAAAGCTTTCCCTTACAAGGTTTTCTACTTCGCGGTATTCTTCTTTTCTTTCTAAACGAATGATATAGTCATTTTTATTCATTATTTTTTCCTCCTGATGATTGTTGACTGCAATACTGGGAGGTTTGTGCGAGACTGTATTTACGCAAACCTCCCGGTTAGCATACAATCTCCAAGGTGTTGTTTTTCTTCAAACAGCATTCTCCTTAAAATAAATTTTTATATAATCAAGCCTGATGGCCGGATTAACTATTTTTAATAATTTCAAATACAATGGTATAAGCAATGTAATTGCTATAATACTACATCCGTATAAGACATCAATACAACCGTCTCCACATGAGCGGTGTGGGGGAATAGGTCAAATGCGGAGGAATGTGTGATGCAGTAGCCGTTGTCCGCGAGAAAACGCGCGTCACGGGCAAGCGTGGCGGGATTGCAGGAAACGTATACAATCCGCTTCGGCTGCGCTTTTATAATAGCCGAAAGCGTCGATTCGTCGCTGCCCTTGCGCGGAGGGTCAAGTATAACCACGTCAGGCGCTTCGCCCTGCGAGATAAGCTTGGGAACAATATTTTCCGCACTGTCCGCGTAAAATACCGCGTTTTCTATACCGTTGTTTTCCGCGTTTTCCTTTGCGTCCGCAATAGCCTTTTCCACAATTTCCACGCCTATTACGTTTTTTGCCTGTCTTGCCGCGCAAAGAGAAATCGTGCCGATACCGCAGTAAATATCCATAACGCTCATACTTTTATCAAGGTCTGCATATTCAATCGCCCGTGTGTAAAGCCTTTCTGTCTGAATTGGATTTACCTGAAAAAAGCTCTGGGGCGAAATCATGAATTTAACTCCGCATAATGTGTCACCTATTCTGTCCGCGCCCCATATGGTGACGTTTTCGTTTGTGATAACAGCGCTGCGGCGTTTTGTGTTTACGTTTAAGATTATGCTTACAATTTTATCGGAAATTTTTCTTAATTTCGTAGTCAGTTTTTCGCGGCGCGGCAGCGTTTTTGCGTTTGCTGAAATAACCACCATAATTTCGCCTGTGGAAAAGGATTTCCTTGTGAACACGCGGCGGATAATGCCTGTGTGTGTTTTCTCGTCATACGCGCTGACACTGTTTTCGTTCATGTATGCGATAACGGCTTTGTTTACAGCGATGTTAATTTCATCGCCGATGGCGCAGCCCAAAAGCGGAATTATATCGTGACTTTTGGGCGCGTAAAAGCCGCACACAATTTCACCATTGATGTTTCCAACGGGGAATACCATTTTGTTTCTGTAACGCGCGGGATTTTCCATACCGACAATTTCCTCAATATTAAATCCCTCAAAGCCGCCAAGCCGGCGCATGGCATTTTCAACGATATTCTTCTTTATTTTAAGCTGTTCTTCATATTTAATATGACGGAGCTGACAGCCGCCGCACTTTTCATAATGCTCACAGCCGGGTTTTTGACGCTTATCCGACGGCGTTATAATTTCTGTAAGAGAAGCGAGCGCAAAGCGTTTTTTTACATCTTCAATTTTTATTTTTATAACATCACCCTGTGCGGTTTGCGGAATGAAAACAGCAAAGCCGTCTATATGCGCGACGCCGTTTCCGTCCGAGGAAACAGCTTCTATTGTGACTGTATATTCTTTGTTTTCTTCGACGGGAATCATAATTTACCTCATAGTTTATTTGTTAAATTTAGTATACCACAAAACGCCTTTGTTACGCAATATCAGAAGGTAAGTTTACATAAATAATACATTTACATTACAATTTGGTTACATTTCACAAAATTTTCGGTTACGGTTTGTATATTGTTAAATCGCAGGGAAAAATAATAAGTTATTTTGTGCAAAATGTTAGTAAAAGTACTTGCAAAACCCACATGTTTTGTGTTAAAATAATAACGTACAGTTAAGAAAATCTCTTTTCTGAGTGACATGCTGTAAAACGGCATAAAAACACGGAAAAAAGGTCTTTACATTGTGGCTGTTATGGTGTATAATAAAAACAAAACAAAATAAAACCAAAAGAAACAAAGAAAAGAGGGAAAACAAATGTTCAAATCTGATTATGAAATCAAAAAAGAGCTTTGCGAAGTTGGTAAGAAAATCTATAATGACGGTTTTGTTGCCGCAAATGACGGTAACTTCTCTGTTCAGATAGATAAGGATACATATTTCGTAACTCCCACAGGCGTGTCAAAGGGCTTTATGACTCCTGACATGATTTGTAAGGTTGACGGTCAGGGTAATCTTAAGGAGGCCAACGGTCCTTGGAGACCATCCTCAGAGTTTAAGATGCATCTTAAGGTATATCAGCAGAGACCTGACGTAAAGGCGGTTGTTCACGCGCATCCTCCGATTGCGACATCATTCGCTATCGCAGGTATTCCGTTGGACAAGCTGATTATGCCTGAGGCTATTATCTTCCTTGGCGCTGTTCCTATCGCTCAGTACGGCACACCGTCAACAATGGAAATTCCTGAGTCACTTGAGCCGTATCTTCAGGACTATGACGCAATTCTTCTTGCAAACCACGGCGCGCTTTCGTTCGGCTGCGATTTGAACACAGCGTTCTTCAGAATGGAGTCAACAGAATTCTATGCAAAGCTGTTGTTCTATGCAAGAATGCTTGGCGGTGAGAAAGAAATTCCGTGCGGCGAGGTTAAGAAGCTTGTTGAGCTTAGAAAGCAGTTCGGCGTTCCGGGTAAGCACCCGATGGAAAAGCTGTGCCCAGGCTGCTACGCAGGTGATGACACATGCTCAATGTCACCGACAGAGGCTAATGAAAAGTACGGCGTAGAGTCATCAGCAGCATATCATGGTTTCCAGCCGCTTCCTTCACAGGTTTGCCCGACTCCTTCTTCAAACAGCAAGGATATGGAAAGCCTTGTAGCTGAGGTTACAAAGAAGGTTCTTGAACAGATGAATAAATAAGTGACCGAAAGTAAGGAGGGCGCGCGATGAAAACGATTGAAGAGCTTGTCGGCGAGGTTGCAAAAAACCTCGGCGCAGGAAAATCAGCGCCGAAAAAGCAGGTAAACACTGCAAAGCCTGTTTCTCCCAAAACAGAGAAAAAGGCGGAAGTAAAGAAATCGGTTACTGAAAATATAAGTCCGCAAATGACACTCAGTATTGCAAAGGAAATCGCCAATGCGGTGGAAATTGCCGCGGGGATTATCGGAGTTAATGTTGTTGTCGCAGTTCATGACGGGGGAGCAAATCTTGTACTTCTCCATGCGATGGATGACAGTTTAATAGCAAGTATTAAGGCATCGCAGGACAAGGCGTATACAGCCGTTGCCCTGAAAATGCCGACGCACACGGCTCTTGAGGAAGCGAGAGGCGGCGCGCTTGACGGACTGACAAACGGAAATGGCATATTACTTCTGGGCGGAGGTTATCCGCTCTGGAAGGGAGATAAAATATACGGCGGCGTCGGAGTTTCGGGCGGAACTAAAGAGCAGGACACAATCCTTGCGATGGTTGCCGCTCAATACTTCAAGGCGCGCGTTAAATGAGGAGGTTGGAATTTCTAATGGTAGATGAAAAGCAGGTAAGCGAAATAGTGAAGAATGTACTTGCAGGCATGGATCTTTCTGCTCTTGACAACGCACCTAAGAGAAAGCAGATAGGTGTGTTTGATACAATGGAGGAAGCCATTGCGGCTTGTAACAAGGCTTACACGACCTTTAGACATTATAATAAGGAACAGAGAGAAAATATTATAAAGGAAATCAGACGTCTTACCCATGAGGAAGCTGAAACAATGGCAAAGCTTGCCGTTGAGGATACAAAGATGGGTAACGTGTACCATAAGATTTTGAAGCATCATCTTGTTGCTGACAAGACCTTGGGTACATCTGATTTGGAAACAAGAGCGCTGGCAGGCGACAGAGGCTTAACGCTTGTTGAGATGGCTCCGTTTGGAATTATAGGAGCAATCACACCATCAACAAATCCAAGCTGTACGGTAATCTGTAACAGTATATGTATGCTTGCGGCAGGAAACGGAGTTCTGTTTAACCCGCACCCGCACGCAAAGAGAATTTCAGCATACGCTGTAGACCTTGTAAACAGAGCGGTTCTTGCGGCTGGCGGACCCGAGAATATTGTTGCGACTGTTGCAAACCCGACAATGGAAACATCAAACAAGATGGTAAATGACCCGTCAGTAAGAATGCTTGTTGCAACAGGCGGTCCGGGCGTTGTAAAGATGCTTCTTTCAAGCGGAAAGAAAGCAATCGGCGCAGGCGCGGGCAACCCTCCTGTAGTCGTTGACGATACAGCTGACATTCCAAAGGCTGCAAAGGATATTATAGACGGATGTACATTTGATAATAATCTTCCGTGTATCGCTGAAAAGGAATGCTTCGTAATGAGAAATGTGGCAGATGAGCTTATCCACCACATGCTCAAAAATGGCGCATATCTTATCAACGAGGCGCAGGTTAAGCAGCTTGAGGACGTTGTACTTGTATGGTCAAAGCCAAAGAAGGAAGGCGACAAGCCTAAGAGAGTTATCAATAAGGACTGGGTAGGCCGTGACGCAAAGAAAATCCTTGCGCAAATCGGTATTCAGGCTAAGGACGATGTAAGATGTATCATTTGTGAAACAGAATTTTCACAGGCATTTGTTCAGACAGAGCTTATGATGCCGATACTTCCTATAGTAAGAGTCGAAACATTTGACGAGGCTGTTGAAATGGCTGTAAAGGCTGAACACGGCAACCGTCACAGCGCGCATCTTCATTCAAAGAATGTTGACCACATGACCCAGTATGCGAAGGCAATCTGCACAACAATTTTTGTAAAGAACGCTCCGTCATATGCAGGCATAGGCTTCAACGCCGAGGGTTGGACAACGTTCACAATCGCAGGCCCGACAGGCGAGGGTATCACTTCTCCGAGAAGCTTTACACGTCAGAGACGCTGCGTACTTTCAGACGCGCTTAACATTATATAACGAATAAATTCCTACATCAAAATAAAAGGAGTTGATAATCTTGAACATAAACGAAAACGAAGTTGCAAAGCTTGTAGCACAGGTTTTGCAGGAAATGACAGGCGGTGCTGCGGCAGCACCTGCAAAGCAGTGCAGCGGCAACTGTTCATGCGGCGGCGCAAACGGCGCTATTCCAAAGACAGCCAAGGTTGCTATGATGACAGAGCTAAAGCATTTTGAAATTCAGGAGTATCCAATCCCTCCGCTGGGTGACGATGATATTCTTGTAAAGGTTGAGGGCTGCGGCGTATGCGGTACAGACGCTCACGAATATAAGAACGACCCGTTCTCGCTCATCCCCGTTGTTCTCGGTCACGAGGGCACGGGCGAAATCGTTGCAATGGGTAAGAATGTAAAGAAAGACAGCGCTGGCAAGCCGCTTAATATTGGCGATAAGGTTGTTACATGTATGATATTCAAGGACAATCCCGATATCACAATGTTTGACCTTAACAAGCAGAATGTAGGCGGCGCGGACGTTTACGGACTTCTTCCCGATGATGATGTTCACTTAAACGGATGGTACAGTGATTACATACTTATAAGAGGCGGTTCAACAGTATTTAACGTAAGCGACCTTGACCTTGATTCGAGAATTCTGATTGAGCCCTGCGCGGTGCTTGTTCACGCTGTAGAGAGAGCAAAGACAACAAATATTCTGAGATTTAATTCAAGAGTTGTTGTTCAGGGCTGTGGACCTATCGGTCTTATCTGTATAGCAGTTCTCCGCACAATGGGTATTGAAAACATTGTTGCTGTTGACGGTAATGAGCAGAGACTTGAATTCGCAAAGAGAATGGGCGCGGACAAGACTGTAAACTTTATGAATCACAAGGGCATTGACGCTCTTGCGGGCGCAGTGCAGGACGCATTCGGTGGATACCTTGCAGATTTTGCGTTCCAGTGTACAGGCTCACCTGTTGCTCATGCAAATATCTATAAATTTATCAGAAACGGCGGCGGACTTTGCGAGCTTGGCTTCTTCATCAACGGTGGAGATGCTACAATTAATCCGCACTTTGACCTTTGCTCAAAGGAAATAACGCTTGTAGGCTCATGGGTTTACACATTGAGAGATTACGCTACAACCTTTGACTTCCTAAAGAGAGCAAACGCAATCGGTCTTCCGATTAAGGAGCTTATCACTCACAGATTCCCGCTTGAGGAAATGAATGAGGCTCTTGAAACAAACCTTGCTCAAAAGGGACTCAAAATTGCTTACGTCAGAAAAGACTTAATCTGATCCTCGTAAAATCAGGGAAAGGGTTGAATGAACATGAATGACGCAATAGGAATTATCGAAATGTTCGGGTTTGTTACGGCGATAACCGCGGCGGACGCAGCCGCAAAGGCAGCGGACGTAAAGGTAATCGCAATAGATTCAAACAAGCCTGCCAACGCCGAAAGTGTAGAAGTGCCGCTTATCATGGCGGTCAAGGTACAGGGCAGCGTAAGCGCCGTTACGGCGGCGGTTGACGCGGCGGCAAGAGCGGCTGAGAGCGTTTCGGGACTTATAAACAAACATATAATTGCAAGACCAACTGACGATGCTCAGAAAATGGCTAACCGCGTAAGCGTGGGACGTGATAAGGTCGGTCATATACCGAATAATGCGTAAAAGTCTGAATTAAATTGCCCACAGCACTATTTATCGGAGCTTGAAGTATAATCATACGTCGCCGCTCCTCAAAACAGCGCTGTGAACAATTTTCTTTCAGCCTTTGATTAAATAAAGGAAAGGAATAATTCAATGAAAGCACTTGGATTTATTGAAACAAGAAGTCTTACCGCTTCTATTGAAGCTTCCGACGCTATGACTAAAGCCGCTGATGTTCGTGTAGTAGGAACTGAAAAAATCGGCAGCGGTCTTGTAAATGTAGTGATTGAAGGCGATGTTGATGCTGTAACGGCTGCCGTAAAGGCAGGCGAAGCAGTTGCGAGGGAAATCGGAGAGGTGTATGCTGTACACGTAATTCCGCGCCCCCATGACGACGTTGCCAAAATCCTGCCTTCAATATAAAAAAGAGGGAGGTAGAGATTGTTGGAATATTCATTAGGCTTGGTTGAGGTCAGTGCGTTGGGAAATGCGATAATAATGCTGGACGATATGCTTAAGGCGGCTGATGTTGAGTTTGTTGCGACGGAAAGAAAGCTGGGCGGCAGACTTGTAACGATAGTCGTAAGAGGTGAGCTTACCGCTGTACAGGCATCGGTTGACGCCGGAGTGGCGAGAGCAAAGCAATGTGATTGTCTAAAGGCTTCGCAGGTTATAGCAAGACCTCACAGTGAAATTTTAAAATTTCTGCATCTTGACGAGGAGGAAGAAAAAGAGCCTAACTCGGAGTTTGCAGGAACGCACGTAGGAGCGGTCAATGAAGCTTCTGTAAAAGCACCGGATAAGTCGGCAGGAAGAACTTCCGCTTCCAAAACGGCAGCGGCTGAGGAAAAGCCGGCAGCGACGAAAAGACGCGGACGTCCGAAGAAAACAAATTAATCTGTTCTGAATGCGCAAAATGCGCTTTTAGATAAATACAAAACAAAGTAAAAAAAGGGCAAAGCCCAAGAAAAAATAGGAGGAAAATAAAATGGCAGTAGAAGCATTAGGTATGGTAGAAACAAGAGGTCTTGTTGCAGCAATCGAGGCAGCAGACGCAATGGTTAAGGCAGCAAACGTAACACTAATCGGTACAGAGAGAATCGGCTCAGGTCTTGTAACTGTAATGGTTAGAGGCGATGTTGGCGCTGTTCAGGCAGCTACAGACGCAGGCGCAGCAGCAGGTTCAAGACTTGGTGAGCTTGTATCAGTTCACGTAATTCCGCGTCCGCACAACGACGTTGAAAAGATTTTGCCTGCTATCTAAAGCATTCGCAAAGCGAATGCGCAAGTTTCGCGTTAAACGCCAATGATGTCCCAAAGGCGCTTGCGACAAGGGGCGACTTTATACGTATGCGTATAAAGCGCAATCATTGACAGCGCAGCGAAACTAAATTTTATTCGCAAAGCGAATGCGCAAGTTTCGCGTTAAACGCCAATGATGTCCCGAAGGCGCTTGCGACAAGGGGCGACTTTATACGTATGTGTATAAAGCGCAATCATTGACAGCGCAGCGAAACTAAATGAGCAATTTATGTATCGGATACATAAGAAGATTTACGTAAGTCAAATTATTTCCTTTATGCGGGAGGATATTCCTCCCGCACCAAAAGGGAAACACCTCAATTTTTAGGAGGAAAAAGGAATGGACAACAATTTGCAGGATATGATTGCTAAAGCCGTTGTGGATATTTTGAAGCAAAAGGAAGCAAGTAAAGGTATAAAGGTAGGCGTGTCGGCAAGACACGTACATTTGTCACAGAAAGATTTGGAGACGCTCTTCGGTGAGGGTCACGAGCTGACACCGAAGAAAATGCTTATGGGCGACCAGTTTGCCGCTGAGGAGTGTGTAACATTGGTAAGTCCGTCGCTTCGCTCAATTGAGGGGGTACGTGTGCTTGGCCCAGTAAGAAAGCAGTCACAGGTAGAAATTTCCAGAACTGATACCTTTAAATTAAAGGTTAGTCCGCCTGTACGTCCTTCAGGCGAGTTAAAAGGTTCCGCACCAATGGCATTGGTAGGACCAAAGGGCAGTGTATTTTTAAATGAAGGCTGTATTATAGCTAATAGACATATACATATGACACCGGCAGAAGCCGCTGAATATGGAATTAAGGATAATGACATTGTTGATGTTGAAATCCAAAACTCAAAGCCGACACGTTTCTATAACGTTCAGGTAAGAGTAAGAGAAGACTTTAATACGGAAATGCACATCGACACAGATGATGCAAATGCCTGCGCAATCAAGACAGGCGACAGAGTTGTGATTTTAGAAAAATAAGACTATATCAGACTTATGGTCTGATAAGAGGATTGATTATAATGATTATTGGCAGAGTATATGGAAGCGTTGTTTCAACGCATAAGCTTGAGGGCTTGGTGGGCTATAAGTTTATGCTTGTGCAATGTATTGAAAACAGACAGCTTGTTGATAAATTCCTTGTTGCGGTGGACGGCGTCGGTGCAGGTATGGGCGAGGACGTTATAATAACCACGGGCAGCAGCGCGAGAGTGGCTCTTGGTAAGAGTGACGCGCCTGTTGACGCTGCAATCGTAGGAATTCTTGATGAAAAACAATGCTGATGATGTAATTCATCACCAAAATCTCTTTGGGGAGGAAGAACCAGAATGACATTTGAGGAACTTCAGAAAATTGTATATGACGCGGGTATCGTTGGCGCAGGCGGCGCCGGATTTCCTACTCACAGAAAATTTTCGGATAAAGTAAAACAGATTATAGTAAACGCGGCTGAATGTGAACCGCTCATGATGGTTGACCATCATCTTCTTGAGCATCACTTACAGGCGCTTGTTGACACGCTTAATATTCTTATCGACACAATGGGTGCTGATGAGGCTATTATCGGTATCAAGGGCAAGAATATGCACCTTCTTGACGAGAAAATCGTAGCATCACTTGAAGGAACAAAGGTACGCATAAAGGAAATACCCGACATATATCCCGCGGGCGATGAGGTTGTTCTTACATATGAAACAACAGGCAAGATTATACCCGAGGGCGCTATCCCTGTAATGGTGGGTGTAATGGTTATTAATGTGGAGACGGTTTACAATATCCACTGCGCAATTACAAAGGGTCAGCCCGTAACTCAGAAGTATATCACAATAGGCGGCGATACAAAGGAAGATATTACAATCAAAGCGCCTGTTGGTATGAGGATTAAGGAGCTGCTTGAGGCGGCAGGTTACGGCGACCTTGACGGCAAGGCTGTTATAAACGGCGGTCCTATGATGGGTAAGCTTGTTGATATTGAGAATGATGTTGTTACAAAAACGACTAAGGGACTTCTGATTTTCCCCGAAACTCATTCAATAATCCAACGTAAAAAGAGACCTATGTCTATGACACTTAAGCGTGCTTCAGCGGCTTGCTGTAACTGTACGATGTGCTCTGATATGTGTCCGAGAAATCTTCTTGGATATGATTTGCATGTGCATAAAACAGTCCGTGCGGCATCTCACAGCGAGGTTACTGATGCGGAAAGCTTTTTGCAGTCGGCTTTATGCTGCGGTTGCGGTGTCTGTACTGTAATCGGCTGTCAGCAGATGCTTGACCCGCAGGCAATTTCTATGGAGGTTAAGGGTCAGCTTGGCAGACAGGGACTGAGACGTCAGAATAATAAAGCACCCGAAAAGGTAAGAGAAGAAAGAGCATCAAGACTTGTATCTTCGTCTGTTCTGATTGACAGACTTGGAATAAGAAAGTACGTTAAATCCAAGGTTGAGAGAAGGTATATGGACTTCTCGCCGAATACTGTTTATATTGAGCTTAAGCAGCATGTCGGCAAGCCGGCAACGGCAACTGTAAAGGTCGGCGACAAGGTAAGCGTGGGCGACGTGGTTGCACAGACGGCTTATGAGGATTTGGGTACTACTATGCACGCAAGCATTGATGGAGAAATTAAGGCTATAACAGACAGATTTGTGATTATTGAGAAATGAGTCTGAGTAAAATCGCCCAGCTCACCACTTTTTGCCGAGGGCAGTATAAGCATACGGCACCGTCGGCTGCAAAGCGGCAATCTGAACGATTTTCTTTCAGCCTCATAAATGTGTCTTTTATATAGAAAGGAATGATTAAAAAATGAATTCCATAGGATTAGTTGAAGTAAAAAACGTATCTAAGGGCGTTGTTGTAACAGATGAAATGCTGAAGAGCGCAGGCATTACGCTTATAAGTTCAGGCTCGGTATGTCCGGGTAAGTTCGTCACAATAGTTGGCGGCGAGCTTTCAGCTATACATGCCGCTGTTGACAGAGCGGAGCTTGTTGCGGAGGACGCGCTGATTGATAAATTTGTAATAGGTAACCTTGGTGAAAACGTGTTCGAGGCAATCTGCGGCACGGCGGATGTTAAGGAAAAGAAGGCGTTCGGAATTGTTGAAACATTCACGGCGGCAAGCGCTATACAGGCTGCCGATGCGGCTGTCAAGTCGGGTGATATTGAGCTTATTGAGGTTCGCGTTGCGCGCGGTATGGCAGGTAAGTGTTTCGTTTCAATGACAGGTGATGTGGCTGACGTAAAGGCAGGCGTTGAGGCTGGCGCAAGAATTGCGGCAGAGCAGGGCGTGCTGATTAATACAGAGGTAATCGCAAATCCGCATCCTGAATTGTGGGAGGCCGTTCTTTAACTAAAAGGATTAAAAAAAGGCTTGCAGTCGCAAGCCTTTTTTGTATGATGTTTTAATTGCCGATTACTCAGCAAATCTTGCATGAATTTCATCATGCTTTCTGCCTGCTTCTGCTTTGATTGAGTCAGCTTCCTCCTGAGTAATTGTTCCGTCTGCAAGCTGATCCTCAATATTCTTGCCGTCATATTCGCTTACTGAATGTCTCTGCACGCCTTTTGTATAGCTGTATGCTGTGGTATCAGCTACTGATTCGTCATCTGCATAAGGGTTTGCGGCTCTGCCGATGCCCTGCTCTGCAAAATAAGCTTCTCTCTCTTCATCAGTTGTAAAATCTGATACCTTTTCAAATTTTGCATGTCTTTCGCTATACTTTTGCTGTCCTGCGGTATAGCTGTAAGCTGCGGTATCGTTTGTTGCTTCTTCAGCAAATGCGATAGCTGAACCTCCTGTTATAATAGCTGCTGTCAAAGCTGCTACAGTGAAAATAATTTTTGTCTTTCCCATAATCTTTAACTCCTTTCTTTATGGTATGTCTGAATTATATACCATGTTTTTGGAATTATTATGATAAAAATTAGGAATTTGTGTGGAATATAAACGTATTTTAATTCCACATCGAATTATTTTCACCGTTCATATTCACACTTTTGGATATATAACTATATTTAGATACAACACATATAAGCTGATGTAATTCGGGAATAAATATTGAAAAAATGTCTGTTTTATGCTAAAATATATCCATAAAAGAAAAACGAGGTATTACATATGCTTGCAGTTGAAAGAAGAAACAAAATTGAGCAGATAATAAATAAGGAGCACAGCGTGCTTGTGGTGGAGTTGGCGAAGCAGTTTGAGGTTACTACGGAAACGATACGCGGTGACTTGGAAAAGCTTGAAAAGCAGGGTGTGCTTGTGCGTACCTATGGCGGCGCGATGCTTGTGGATAACAGTGAAATAGAGCTTGCTATAACCGAGCGTGACATCGTAAATTACGAGGGAAAGCAGCGTATCGGCAAATATGCCGCAGAGCTTATCAAGGACGGAGAAACGATTTTCCTTGACGCAAGCACATCAGCATGGCATCTGGCAAGATATATGAAAGGCAAGCGCGGTATAACCGTCATAACCAACGCGGAAAAAATTGTGAATGAGCTTTCAAGCTGCGACCATATACATGTTGTGTGTGTGGGCGGTGAGTTGACGCCGAGAAATATGTCCTATGTAGGCAGAGTTGCCGAAAAGACAATACGCGACAATTATTATGCGAATAAGTTTTTCTTCTCCTGCAAAGGTGTTACGTTAGGACGCGGTTTGGTGGACAGCAGCGAGGGCGAGGCGGAAATTAAAAAGACAATGCTTGCGTGCAGTGAGTCGGCGATTTTCCTTTGTGATAAGAATAAAATTGGAAAACTTGGCGTACCGCGCATTTCAGAGCTGAATAAAATAGATGTCTTTGTCACCGACGCTCAGCTTACTGAGGAATGGAAGCAGGAACTTGCTCAGGAGGATGTCAAGGTCGTTATTGTGGAGAAGTAAAAAAATGATATATAAAAAACACAGAAACAGGATTGTTTTTGTGCAAAAGGAAGAATTAACGATAAAATGATACAAATTTAACAAATCCTCTTGTATATTTCTGAAATTTGAGGTAAAATATAAACAGATGGGCACGGGTGTGCCCTGAGAAAAAATATATATATTTTTTAGGAGGAATTTAAAAATGGCAGTTAAAGTTGCGATTAATGGATTCGGACGTATCGGACGTTTGGCATTCAGACAGATGTTCGGCGCAGAGGGTTATGAAGTTGTTGCTATCAACGACCTTACAAGCCCGAAGATGCTTGCTCATCTTTTGAAGTATGATTCATCACAGGGTAAGTATGAAAAGGCTGACACAGTTTCAGCCGGCGAGGATTCAATCACAGTTGACGGCAAGGAAATCAAGATTTACGCTTTCCCTGACGCTAACAATTGTCCTTGGGGCGAGCTTGACGTAGACGTTGTTCTTGAGTGCTCAGGCTTCTATACATCAAAGGAAAAGGCTCAGGCTCATATCAATGCAGGCGCTAAGAAGGTAGTTATTTCAGCTCCTGCCGGTAACGACCTTCCGACAATCGTTTACAACGTAAACCACGAAACACTAAAGGCTGACGATACAATCATTTCAGCTGCTTCATGTACAACAAACTGCCTGGCTCCAATGGCAAACGCACTTAACAAGTACGCTCCAATCCAGTCAGGTATCATGTGCACAATTCACGCTTACACAGGCGACCAGATGACTCTTGACGGTCCTCAGAGAAAGGGTGAC
>JBJEIU010000374.1:0-5416 GCA_051877355.1 Hominilimicola sp. | reverse complement strand
AGGATATTCTGCAAAAGACAATTGACCATGACGGTGACGTTTTCGGAGCGAGCGAGATCGAATGCGGAAACTACAGAACGCTGAACCTTGACTGCGCAAAAAAGGCTTGCAAAGAATATCTTGACGTGATAAGGAACGTCAGCGACATAATAGATTATGATGAAGTAAATAATAAGGGATGCTAAGTGCATCCCTTAAATTTTGAGGAGTGATAACGTGAAATACATCTATCAGCTTATAATAATACTGCTTGTAACATTTGTGGGCGAACTGCTGCATTATTTCATACCCGCGCCGATACCTGCAAGCATATACGGACTTATACTCATGCTGATACTGCTTTGCACAAGGGTGATAAAGCTTGAACAAATTGAAAAAACCTCGGATTTTCTTATAGAAATAATGCCGCTGATGTTCATACCGGGCGGTGTGGGGCTTGTGACTGCATGGGCGGATTTAAAGCCGATAATAATTCCCGTAACGGTAATAACGCTTGTGTCAACGGTCGTTGTAATGGCGGCAACGGGTAAGGCAACGGAATTTGTGATGTGGATTGACAAAAGAAAGAGAGGACGCAAAAATGAACAGCATAATGACTGACAGCCTGTTTTTCGGAGCGGTTATAAGCGTAATTGGGTATCTTATCGGAATTTTCTGCAAAAAGAAGCTGTCCGTATTAAATCCGCTGCTTATATCAATTATATTCGTGATACTTGTAATCAAGATATTCAACATAGACTATGAAACCTATAACAGCGGCGCGAAGTATATAAGCTATCTTTTAACACCCGCCACGGTGTGCCTTGCAATACCTCTTTACAGGCAGATTTCCGTTTTAAAGGAACACGCAAAGGAGGTATTCATAGGAATATTTGCAGGTGTAATCGCAAGTATGGGAAGTATACTTTTGATGTCCTACCTGTTCGGTTTGACCCATGAGCAGTATATAACGCTTCTGCCCAAGTCCATCACGACAGCAATCGGCATGGGTGTAAGCGAGGAACTGGGCGGAATACAGACCATAACGGTTGCCGTTATAATAATAACGGGAGTTATAGGAAACATAATCGCAGAATGGGTTTTAAAATTATTCAGAATAAAAGAGCCTGTCGCAAAGGGACTGGCCATAGGAACGGCGTCCCATGCCATCGGCACGACAAAAGCTCTTGAAATCGGTGAAATAGAGGGCGCAATGAGCAGTCTGTCTGTCGCGGTTGCGGGACTTATGACGGTCGTTACAGCGTCATTCTTTGCAGCCCTTTTATAAAATTATTCTTCATTGAATGCGTTAAGGATTTTTTCATAAACCGTGTCGGAATGTTCGCGGAAAAAGCTTGCCATTTTTTCGGCTTCCTCGCGTGAACCCACATACAGCGACAGATTTAAAATCTGCGTGTTGTCGTCATCGTAAAGCTGACAGTCGGCGCTGTATTCGTCCTTGCGCACGGGAGTAATGCCCGAGCGTATAGCGTTTCGTCTGCGCGCTTCCCGAAAAAGCTCCTTAATTGAATTATCAATAGGCTCACGTATATAAATGGGTATGTTTGAGGTGAAAAAATCACCTGCATTCATGCCCTTTTGTGTTATCTCGTATTTCTGGTTGTGCGCGCCCTCAAGGAATGCGTGAACGTGCTTTGTAGTGACAAGATTGTCAAGCGCTACTTGAAAATCATTGTAATTAATGTTACAATTATCTAAGACAAGGTTTAAAAGCTCATTGTAGGGAACAGCGTTATCAACCTTGCTGAGCGTGTACAGTATTATAAATTGTATTAAAACGGAATCGTCAATTTCCTTTTGATATAACATGGTAACACCTCCATAAAATAAGTATACCACAAATAAACAAAAAAAGATAGACCCAAAACAGGAGAAATACAAAATGCCGAGGAAAAAGCTTACAGAGGAAGAAGAAATACAGCGTGTGCTGTCAATGTACGAGATAGAAAACGCATACCGCGCCAAGGGGTACATAAATATTGCGGGCGTGGACGAGGCAGGCAGAGGGCCGCTTGCCGGGCCTGTATATGCGGCGGCGGTGATATTGCCGCCGGACGCAATTATAAAGGGAATAAACGACTCCAAGAAGCTCAGCGAAAAGCGGCGAGAGGAGTTATTTGATGAAATAACCGAAAAGGCTGTTGCATATAATATTTGCAGTATAGACGAAAAGCGCATTGACGAGATAAATATATTAAACGCCACATATGAGGCGATGAACGGCGCGGTAAACGGACTTAAAATACAGCCCGATTTTGTGCTTATAGACGGCAACAGAATAGGCGGCATGACATTGCCGCACGAAACTGTGGTAAAGGGCGATGCAAAAAGTATATCCATAGCCGCCGCGTCAATTCTGGCAAAGGTGAGCCGTGACCGATTTATATGCGAAATGGCGGAAAAATACCCCGAATACGGATTTGAAAAGCATAAGGGCTACGGCACAAAGGCGCATAATGAGGCGATTTTGAAATACGGACCATGTGAAATTCATCGCAGAACATTTTTAAAAAAGCTATTGGGGGAAAATATATGAACACGAAAACAATTGGTGATTTCGGTGAAGCGGCGGCGGAGGAATATCTGGAGGAAATGGATTACGAAATCCTTGAACGCAATTTCAGACTTAAATTCGGGGAAATTGATATAATAGCCGAAAAGGACGGCTGTATAGTGTTTGTTGAGGTAAAGACGAGAAAGAACAATCTTTTCGGTGAGCCGAGCGAGTACGTTGACCGCAGAAAGCAGGCGCGCGTCAGAAAGGCGGCGGCATGTTATATTGACGTGGTGAATAATGATGTGCGTTTTGACGTTATAGAGGTGTTTTATGAGGAAAAGAACGGAAAATTATTCTTGACAAAGGTCAATCACATCGAAAACGCATTTTAGGAGGAAAGTCTGAATAAAATCGCCCATATCACCGCTTTTTGCCGAGGGCAGTATAAGCATACGGCACCGTCGGCTGCAAAGCAGCAATCTGAACGATTTTCTTGCAGACTTGGAAAGGAATAAGGAAATGAATTATTCAGTATTTGACACTCACTGCGACACGCTGTGCTGCGTGCTTGACGATAACAAAAGCCTTGAAAAAAACGACTGCCATATAGACCTTGACAGATTATCGCAGTATGAAAGCTACACGCAGGTGTTTGCGTGCTTTATAGACCCGGTATGTAAATCCTGCGCGGCAGAGCGCACAATGGATTTAATTGATACGTTTCATAAAAGTACAGAAAATCTGCCGCAAAATGTAAAAGCAATACTGAGCATTGAGGGTGGCGAGGGGATATATTCTCTTTCTGCATTGCGCAATTATTACCGACTTGGCGTTCGTGTTGCGGCACTGACGTGGAATTTTTCAAACCATATTGCATCGGGCGCGTTTGAGGAGGATATAACAAGAGGGCTTACGGAGTTTGGGAAAAAAGTTGTAAATGAAATGAACAGGCTCGGCATGCTCATAGACGTTTCGCACCTTAACAGGAAATCCTTTTATGATATTGCGGTAATTACGAAAATGCCCATAATTGCGACACATTCCTGTTCGGACGCAATATGTCCGCATGTGCGAAATCTTACGGACGACCAATTTAATATTATAAAGCAGTCGGGCGGCTGTGTGGGAATTAACTTTTACCCAACGTTTCTGATGGACGGCGACAAATGCACGGTTGACAATATTGTAAAGCACATAGACCATTTTATGGAGCTTGACGGCGAGGACAATATCGGCATAGGCGCGGACTTTGACGGCGTGGACTGTCTGCCCGAGGGAATAGACGGAGCGCAGGACGTGTACAAGGTATTTGACAGATTATTACAAAAGGGATATACTGAAACACAGGTAAACAAAATCAGTCACGAGAATTTTAAAAGAATATTGGAGAAATACAATGCCTAAATTTTTTGTAACACAGGATAAGATAACGGAAAATAAGATAATAATTGATACGGAGGACGTGGCGCATATTTCGCGCGTGCTGCGCCTTGGTATAGGCGATCATGTGACTGTGTGCGACAGTCAAGGTACGGACTATGAAGCGGAAATCGCGGAAATGGAGCAGAAACAAATTATATGCAACATAACGGAAAAGCACGCGAGCCAGTCCGAGCCGAATATAAAGGTTACTCTGTTTCAGGGACTTCCGAAAGCGTCAAAAATGGAATATATCATACAGAAAACCACTGAACTGGGAATAAACGAAATAGTACCGATAAAATTATCAAGATGTGTTGTTAAGATAGACAACACAAAGGACGAAAAGAAAAAGCTTGACAGGTGGCAGAAAATATCGGAGGCGGCGGCAAAGCAGTCGGGCAGGGGGATTGTGCCGCAAATATCGGAAATAATGACGCTTGACAAGGTAATAGAGAGGTCAAAGGAGTTTGATTTGTTTTTCGTGCCGTACGAGTGCGAGGAACAGAAAACGCTTAAAGAGGTGCTGTTATCAAAGCCCGACATAAAGTCAGTCGGATTTATAATCGGCCCGGAGGGCGGCTTTGACCCAACGGAAACGGAAAAGCTGCACGAAAGCGGAATTGATACTGTAACCCTCGGCAAGAGAATTTTGCGAACCGAAACGGCGGGCGAGGCAGTGCTTGCCATGACAATGTATGAGATAGGGGATATAAATTAAGAGGTGAGAGAAACATGACCTTACAGGAAATAATAGACGGCAGTGACAACATAGTATTTTTCGGCGGCGCGGGCGTTTCAACGGAAAGCGGAATACCCGACTTCCGCAGTGTGGACGGACTGTATAATCAGAAGTACGATTATCCGCCCGAAACAATTCTGAGCCACACATTTTTTATGAACAAGACGGAGGAATTTTATAAATTCTACCGCGACAAGCTGATTGTGCATGGCGTACAGCCGAACAAGGCGCATATTGCGCTTGCACAGCTTGAGAAAAAGGGAAAGCTGAAGGCGGTTATTACGCAGAACATAGACGGACTTCACCAGATGGCGGGAAGTAAAAATGTCATTGAGCTTCACGGCTCAACACTGCGTAATTTCTGCATGGACTGCGGAAAATCCTATGACGTAAATTATATTGACAACAGCAAGGGTGTACCGCACTGCGAGTGCGGCGGAATAATAAAGCCTGACGTTGTGCTGTACGAGGAAATGCTTGACGATAACGCCATAACGAAAACCGTAAAATATATAAGCGAGGCTGACGTGCTTATAATAGGCGGAACATCGCTTAACGTGTATCCCGCTGCAGGATTTATAAACTATTTTCACGGCAGTCATCTTGTCATAATTAATAAAGCGTCAACGCCTGCCGACAAGCAAGCGGATTTGGTAATAAATGAGCCTATCGGGGAAGTTCTGGGAAGTCTTGTGATATGAAAGTTTACGCAATGAATATCAGCGGCATTGACCCTGACGATAAAAAGTGGTACAAAT
>JBJEIU010000373.1:0-5461 GCA_051877355.1 Hominilimicola sp. | reverse complement strand
CGAGAAATAATTTACTTTATCAAAGAATAAACAATGAGGCTCCTGTTTAATACAGGTAGCCTAATTTTTTTGCGTTTTAATAATCGGTCAAGGGATAGACAAACGTCGGAAAATCTGATATAATAAATGAATATAGGAAATTAAAGGCAGATGGTATTAAGTGGATTATTCAAAAGAGCCTGAGAATAAAGTTAATCGCGAACAACGGTATACATCAGAATACGACGAGTGGGTAGAACAAGGCAATCAAAAGGCAGATGAAATATTGAATAATATCGTTTCTGAATAATTTTCATTAGGGCAAAAAAGGTAGAGGATTTTTCCCCTACCTTTTTTGGTGGTAAATATTTTATATAATATCATAAATAAAATCTTCTGCCAAATGTCTAAAATACTTCGGAATTTTGACCCTAATTCTCTACAGATGTTGACCCTAATCTTGACCCTAAAACTTTTCTTTTACGTGCGTCTTGGTGCGTTTAGATGCGTTATTTACCTAAAAACTCCCATTTGTAAATCTTTGTAAATTTATTTTACCCAATCCTCAAAAACGTAGTCTTCAAGCCGTTCTTGCATCATACCCTTTGTAAGCTCAAGGGCAACTATTACGTTCAGACACCACTGAGCTGTAAAATTAGTGCTTATCCAGAACATTTCATCAAGGCTTTCATTGTTGAAATAATTTTTAATAACGGTTTTATCGAAGTTATCCTTTTTATCCTTACCTGCAAGCGAATGAATAAGCACCTGCCATACCTGATATGCCAGTTTTTCATCGCCTGTCTGCTTTGCCGCATATGAGCACAGCGCGGATGCCATATACGGATACACAAATCCGTTTCCATTTATAAGACCGTTTGAAATACGCTGCTTTTCCTCTACAGGCAGAAAATAGAATTTACCGTACTGAACAAGCATATCCTTAAATTCTTCATCACCAAGATACTCGGCAAGTTCAAACCATGTCTGAGGTCCGCCCATACACACAGCAAGGTGTGAACCTCCCGCTGCGCTTTCACCGATATATCCCAGATGTCCCGTTTCGGGATCATATTCATAATTTGAGCCTGAAATCATGCGCATAGGCGCTTTTTTCAGGTCGTTTATACCTGTCATTATCTTATCTCGGTAATGCGTATCGCCTGTTCTTTCCCATGCGGTGTACCAGTTTGAGCAGTATGTTGACCAGTCAGGGCCGCTACGCGCATGGGTAGGCATTTTCATTTCTTCTTTTTTATAGAAGTAACGGAGCGGATCCATATTAAGCGTTGCAAAATCAGCGTCCTTTACGTCGTCCATTGCGTCGCCTATTCTGGGGTCGCCGCCCAGCAGATAGTAAAGCGCTCTGTGGTGTCCTGCCATTGCCATACGCGGTTCCTTGCATGAATCGCCCCAGTGTACCACGTTATGACGGCTGCCGAGTCCTTTTAAATCTCCGAAGTGGTATATATCCACGTCTGCACAGTGACGACTCATTGCCTCCGCCATTGTGAATATATCCTCTCTGCCGCTGCGCATAAACGCAAACCACAGCCACAGCGTCGGTACAAGCTCCGTATTCTGCCATGCGTAACCGCCCAAATCATACTTCCAGCAGTGACGCTGCGCGTCGTATGTGTGCATAATATCGCCATAGTCCCACAATCCGTACCAGTGTCTTTGCTCAACCTCGTTTTTATAGAAATCAAAAGCCTTGTCAAGTTCATCTTCAAGCCATGCCTTAAGGGGCGTATCTCTTTCTATGAGACTCCACTCTCCCATTGCCTTTACCTCGTGATAATACTCCGGCGATGCTACCAACACAGGCGGTCTTTGCACTCTGTCCGCCTGCGCCATAAGCATATCATCAGACGGCACATTGTCATACATATATATTGTCATTTCATTGGTGTTTGCAATTCCATAGGCGGATGCGCCTATTTCCGGGAATCCCTCATAATAGGTCTGGTCATGAGCGACGGTGTCATAGTGGCGCATATCCTGCGCGGGCGCGTCGGGAGGCACTATCCACGCCGTAATCCTTGCGCTGTCGGCGCAAAGTCCGTCCGCATAAATTGAAGTCGGATACTTCTGCCAGAAATCACGCATACAAACAGCAACACCGCTGTTTTCATCGGCTATATACATAAGTCCCTTTGAACGCTTGCCCCAATTCGCCTTGATAAAGGTACATTCCTCATGTCCTGTTCTTTTTTTTACCTCAAAGCTATCGGGAGAAATCTGCTGTAAGCGATAGCTATCCCACTTGGTTATATTGTCGATTTCCTCTCTCGTAACAGAATTTCCGTTTCTTAAATCCACAAGTTCGGCTATATCTATCTTCTCACCTGCAAGCTGCTTTGAGTGCGGTGGCTGTATACCAATCGACGGACCTAATCTCGGACGCCACAGATTGAGTATCTGCATTGCCTCGTGCATTACGCCGTAATCGCCCGTAATCTTGATACGGCGGTTATAAAGTTCGCCCTCCATCCTGCGCGTAAGTTCAACGCCCACACCCTTGATGAAATCAGCCGCCTCATTGCCATCATATAAAAATGTATGCGTAACCTTTACGGATTGTTCCTCAAAATATACGGAAAATCTGATTATGTACTGCAAAAAGGTGTCGCCTGCCGTGCTCTTGTGCGTACCTATGATTTTTATAGTGGTTTTTAGCGCGCCTTTTTCTTCTATACTGACCTCTCCGATTTCGCCGTAATAGGGTACTGATTTTGTCACTTCAATATCATTTTCAATGCTTCTCAATTCCTTTATAACCTTTAATGACGCGTCGGCATAAGGCGTTTTCATAAGCATTCTGCCTGACTTCGGAAATACGGCTGTAAATATGCCGTTATTTACAGCTATTTCACTGTCGTTTTCCGTAACCTCGTTACCGCCGTATACCTTGCTTACCCCGTCATTGCGCAGCTCAACCGTATCGACATTAATTTTTGCGGTATATGAACTCCATTTTGTGCTTCCGTCGGGATAATATGCAATAGGCTTTTCCTCCCAGAAAATATCTCCGCCATTATCGCCGTATGGAATATAAAAAATATCACTTCGCTTTTCGCCCTGCTTCCACGGAACACCAAATGTAACATATCCGCCCTTCGCGCGGTTTTCAAGCCAATGTAATTTTACTGTACCACCCATTTTCGTTCATCTCCTTATATCCTTGCTACACCAGTATCACGCGCGGCTTTTGCCACTGCCTTTGCCACATTTTCCGCAACTCTCTTGTCAAACGCATCGGGAATTATATATTCCTCATTTAATTCATCATCACTGATTATGCCTGCAATTGCCTCAGAAGCGGCTATTTTCATTTCGTCATTTATATCGCTTGCGCGTACATCAAGCGCACCTCGGAATATTCCCGGAAACGCAAGCACGTTATTAATCTGGTTCGGGAAGTCACTTCTGCCTGTACCGATAACTCGCACCCCAGCTTTCTTTGCAATATCGGGCATGATCTCGGGAACAGGATTTGCCATTGCGAATACAACAGGGTCTTTCGCCATTTTGGAAACCATTTCTTCAGTAAGTATGCCGGGCGCGCTTACGCCGATAAACAAATCTGCACCCACAATTGCCTCGTCAAGCTTTACGTCAAGGTTGTCGGGATTGGTTAATTCTGCCAGCTTTGCCTGTTCGCTGTTCATTTCGGGATTGCCGCGGTAAAGCGAGCCGTACTTGTCACACATAATAACATTCTTAAGACCTCTTGAAACAAGCAGTCTTGTTATAGCCATACCTGCCGAGCCCGCGCCGTTTATCACTGCCTTAATTTCGGTTATATCCTTGCCCACAACCTTAAGCGCGTTAAGCACTGATGCAAGAACTACAACGGCTGTGCCGTGCTGATCATCATGGAATACGGGAATATCGCACTCTTCCTTTAATCGTCTTTCGATTTCAATACATCTCGGCGCAGAAATATCCTCAAGATTTATTCCGCCAAACGATCCTGCTATAAGCTTTACGCAGTTTACAATCTCGTCCACGTCCTTTGAGCGCACGCACAGCGGAAACGCGTCCACGTCCGCAAAGGTCTTGAATAAGGCGCATTTGCCCTCCATTACGGGCATACCTGCCTCCGGACCGATATCTCCAAGTCCCAGAACAGCCGTGCCGTCAGTTATAACCGCCACAAGATTTGAGCGCCGCGTGTACTTATACGATAAATCAACGTCTTTCGATATTTCGATACACGGCTCGGCAACGCCGGGTGTGTACGCAACGGACAACTCGTCCCTGTTCGTCACCTGCGCCCTTGACACAACCTCTATCTTTCCGTGCCACTCCTCGTGCTGCTTTAAAGCAAATTCTTTCTTATCCATTCGTTTTCTCTCCTGTTCAAATATTACATAATTATAATTATTTTATCACAGTTTTTTCCCATATTCAATATGTTTTCTTCACTTTATTTGTTATTCCGTTTTATACAACCTGAACAAATTCATCTGTCAAAAATATGCACAATTAATTTTAAAAAAAGTCTTTTCTTTTTGTAAATAATATTGTATAATATATATGGAATGATGTGAGAAGATTAACATTAAATAAATTTCTTTAATTTCTGAAAGGAGGAATTTTACTTATGATTACTATCTCCGGAAAAACTGTCTGCGCTGGAGTTGCGTTTGGACCCGTGTTTGTTTTCAGCCGTGAGGAAAGTACAATAAAGCGTCACCACATCGAAAGCAGCGATGATGAAATAGCACGCTTTGAAAATGCGCGTGAAAAGGCAATCGACGAGCTTGGCATGCTGTATGACAAAGCTATAGCGGAGGTTGGAGAAGCTAATGCCATGATTTTTCAGATACATCAGATGATGCTGGAGGATTTGGATTATATTGAGTCTATCAAAAACATAATTGCAGACCAGCTTATCAACGCCGAAACAGCCGTAGGACAGACCTGTGACAACTTTGTGCAGATGTTTAAGGCAATGGACGACGCTTATATGCGCGAAAGGAGTGCTGACGTAAAGGACGTTTCCGAAAGACTTATTAAAATCCTTTCGGGCAAGGATAAGGGCGGAATTGTTTCCGATGAACCTGTTATTATTGTGGCTGACGACCTTGCTCCCAGCGAAACGGTGCAGTTTGACAAAGAAAAAATCCTTGCGTTCGTAACGGAGGGCGGCTCCACAAGCTCACACACCTCCATACTTGCAAGAATGATGAACATTCCAGCCATAATAGGCGCAAAAGGTGCGCTTCACAGCGAATGTAATGGCAAACAGGCAATTGTTGACGGTTTCACCGGTACAATATACATTGACCCCGATGAAGAAACAATTGCAAAAATGACTGAAAAGAAAAAAGAGGTTGAGGAACAGAACAAGCTTTTGCAGCAGCTTAAGGGACGTGAGAGCGTTACAAAGGACGGTCAGCATATTGAGCTTTGCGCTAACATAGGTAACGTGCTTGACGTGGGCAGCGTTCTGAAAAACGACGCCGAAGGTATC
>JBJEIU010000372.1:0-5552 GCA_051877355.1 Hominilimicola sp. | reverse complement strand
AAAACGTACAGAAAAGGTTGAACGCTTAAAAAAGACAAAACAAAAATCGCAGTCAATAGGCGCGGAACTGCTGCTGCGCTATGCCGTAGGGCAGATAACGGGTGATATTTCTAATGTAAAATGGGATACTGACGAAAACGGCAAGCTGTATCTTACGGAGCGTGACGGGATTTATGTAAACCTGTCACATTCGGGCGATTACGCCGTATGCGCTGTATCAGACGTAACCGTAGGCGTGGATATTCAGTATTGCCGCGAATGTGACATGAAAATGGCAAAACGTTTCTTCACAGAGGAAGAAGTAGAATTTATTAACAAAAGTACAGACAAAAACAGCGCATTTTTTGAAATTTGGACAAAAAAGGAAAGCTTTGTAAAAGCAGTTGGCAAGGGGCTTGCAATTCCTTTAAACAGCTTTTCCGTTCTGTCTGACAGGGTAGAATATGACGGGGCGGTGTATTGCTTTAAGGAATATACCGTTTCCCAAAATGGCTACAAGCTGTTTGCGTGCTATCTTTCGTAGTTGTAAATGTTTGCGCTTTCGGGGGAATAGTTGATTATTTCATCATATGAGTCAAGCTGTTCTTCACTGTCGGGCGCCCATGGTATAAGTCCCGTACAGTCATGCGACGATATGGCGTTGCACGCGTCAAAATCAAACATGCGATTGTGAAAAATAACATGCTCGTCATATTTACGTTTTTTCATAAATAAAACCTCCTTACGGACTTAGTATGTCCATATCGGAGGCAAAACAAAAGTGGTACAAAATGTACCGCTTATTTTGTGTTCGGGTTAATTTTGTACATATGATTAAGCGGTCCGCTGCCTTTGCCGAGGTCGAGCATATCACAAAGCGCGCCTGTAATGTATTTTTTTGCATTTTTTATCGATGTTTTCATATCGTAACCCATAGCGATATTCGCCGCGATTGCGCTTGAAAGCGTACAGCCTGTGCCGTGGGTGTTGGGGTTAGCAATTCTGTCACCCTCGAACCATGTTATTGAACCGTCAAATAACAGGTCATTGCTCGTGTTTGCAAGATGACCGCCCTTTAACAGTACGCATACGCCGTACCTGTCAAAAATCGTTTTTGCGGCTTTTACCATATCATTTTCGCTTCTTATATCAAAATCGCATAATATCTGCGCTTCGTGTAGATTTGGCGTAATAACGTCCGCCAAGGGGAACAGAAGCGAGGTCAGCGCGTCTATTGCGTTTTTTTGTAAAAGCGCATGACCGCTTGTGGACACCATAACCGTATCAAGTATAATATTTTTAGCTTTGTACTGCTTTAGTTTTTCTGCAATTGTTTCAATTATTTTTGCCGATGAAACCATGCCGATTTTTACGCTGTCGGGGTAAATATCGGTAAATACCGCGTCAAGCTGTGACGCGACCGTTTCCGCGGGAACGTCAAAAACTCCGAAAACTCCCTGCGTGTTCTGTGACGTTACGGAGGTTATTACGCTCATGCCGTATACGCCGTGGGCGGCAAAGGTCTTTAAATCCGCTTGTATGCCCGCGCCGCCGATTGAATCTGAGCCTGCTATTGTAAGTGCTGTGTTCATATGATTTTTCCTGCCTTTTCAAATAAATCCCTTGCGGCGCTTTCAATATCCTCCGCCGCGAATATTCCTGAAACAACCGCCGCGCCTGCTATGCCTGTGCCGGCGAGTGAAAGAATATTTTCGCCTGTAATGCCGCCTATTGCCGCAACGGGTATATTGACCGCCGCGGTTATGCTTTTAAGCGTTTTCATATCCATTTTTATGGCATTGCCCTTTGTGGTTGTGCCGAATATCGCACCGCTGCCGAGGTAGTCAGCACCGTCTGAGAGCGCCTTTTGCGCCTGTTCAACCGTTTTTGCCGTTACACCGATTATTTTATCATTGCCGAGAATTTTGCGCGCTTCACTGGCAGGCATATCGCTCTGACCGAGATGTACACCGTCCGCGTCAACCGCTTTCGCAACCTCAATACTGTCGTTTATAATAAGCGGCACATTATATTTTCTGCAAACAGCCTTTATTTCATAAGCGGATTTTACAAAATCGTCAAAATTCATGTTCTTTTCACGCAGCTGTAAAAGCGTAACACCGCCTTTTAACGCCTTTTCCGCGTCCTCCGCAAGCGTGCGTCCGTTAAGCCATGCTCTGTCTGTGACCGCGTAAAGCCGCAGGATTTTCTTGTCTATACTCAATTTAACTGCCTCCGTATCAATTTAAGCTGTAATAAGTATACCACTGTCGATATTTAAAGTCAATAAAACGAAAAAATCCGCAAAAGACTTGTAATAAGCAGAAAAATTTGCTATAATAATAGACAGATTAATTTGAGAGGAGACGAGAATAGTGGAAAAGAAAGGAAGATACGGAGAATTTGGCGGACAGTATGCCGCTGAAACTCTTATGAATGCGCTTATCAGCTTGGAGGAGGCATTCAATAAATATAAGGACGATGAGGAGTTCTTAAAGGAGCTTAATTTTTATCACAAGCAGTACACTGGTAGACCGTCTGTTTTGTATTATGCGGAGAAAATGACAAAGGATTTAGGCGGCGCAAAGGTATATCTGAAGCGTGAGGACTTAAACCACACAGGAGCGCACAAAATAAATAACGTTATAGGTCAGTGTCTTTTGGCAAAGCGCATGGGCAAGAAAAAGGTTATCGCCGAAACTGGTGCAGGTCAGCACGGTGTTGCGACTGCGACCTTTGCCACGGTGCTGGGACTTGAATGTGACGTTTACATGGGTATTGAGGACACCAAAAGACAGGCGCTTAACGTTTTCAGAATGAATTTGCTCGGTGCGTCCGTTCACCCTGTCACATCAGGCACAGGAACTCTTAAGGACGCCACAAACGAGGCAATGCGCGCATGGACGGCTAATGCGGAGGATACATTTTATGTATTGGGCAGCGCAGTCGGACCACACCCATACCCTGAAATTGTAAAGCACTTTCAGAGCATCATAAGTATTGAAACGAGAAAACAGCTTATGGAGATGGAGGGACGTCTCCCAAATGCAGTTATGGCGTGCGTGGGCGGAGGATCAAACGCAATAGGTATGTTTGCCGATTTTATAGATGAGCCGTCAGTAAAGCTTTACGGCGCGGAGGCGGCGGGCGACGGTGTTGAAACGGGACGTCATGCCGCTACTATAGCAGGCGGAAGCGTTGGAGTGCTGCACGGTATGAAGTCACTGTTTTTGCAGGATAAGGGCGGAAATATAATGCCTGTTTATTCAATATCAGCAGGACTTGACTACCCTGGTATTGGTCCAGAACACGCGGATTTGGCAAAGAGCGGCAGGGCGGAATATTATCCGATAACGGATAAGGAAGCTGTTGACGCGTTTGTGTACCTGTCACAAATGGAGGGAATTATTCCCGCAATTGAGTCAGCTCATGCGGTTGCGCTTGCCAGAAAGATTGTGCCGAAGATGAGCAAGGACGAAATTATGGTTATATGTCTTTCGGGACGAGGAGATAAGGACGTTTATTCCGTTGCAAAATATCTCGGCAAGGATGTAGAAGAAGGATAATACAAAAGGGATGTCTTGGGACATCCCTTTCCAATACCGTCAATTAGTGCATCATTCCGAGTGTGGTATCAATTACAGAGCCTATGTTTTTGAAAATACCCTCGGTTTTCTTGGCTATTTTGTGGCGGTCGCGGTCAGACATCGGGTCCGCTATCATGGTAACGGCGGCGCCGACGACAAGACCTGTTGCCATTCCTTTCATAAATCCTGAAACGTTGTGCATTTCTTTTCCCTCCTTATTTTATTTTCAATAATATTATTTGAAGAAAAGGGCAGTTTAAAACAGAGAATAAATGAAGAATTATGAAGAAAAAAGCATTGTAAAGAAAATTTAACAAAAATTAAGGTTGACGAAAATTAAATAGTGGTATACTATATAGATAATGGAAATAGTATACACTTTTTTGGAAAATGTTCAGATACAGAAAGGATGGTAAACTTATGGCAAATATAAAACCATTCAGGGGATATAGATATAATTCGGAAAAAATTGAAAATCTTGGTTCGGTTGTTTCGCCGCCTTATTATAATATGACAAAAGAGGACAAGAATGCGCTTTATGAAAAAAGCAGATATAATTCAGTGCGTCTCTTTTCGGGTAAGAAGTTTGAGGAGGACACAAAGGAAGAAAACACCTTTACCAGAGCGAATGACTATCTTGATAAGTGGATGGAGGAGGACATACTTGTCCGTGACGAAGAGCCTGTCATATATATGTATGAACAGACAATTGACATGGGAGGAACTCTTTATTCAAATACAAGCTTTGTTGCGCTTGTGGAGCTTGAGGATATTGGCAGCGGCGCTATACTGCCCTGTGAAAAAACACATGAAGTTTCGTTAAATGACCGTTATGAACTGCTTGCTGCAACAAATGCCGATATAAGTATGATAAGTTGTTTATACATGGAGCCTGAAAAGGATTTGTATAATCTTATGAACGAGCTTCACGAGGAAAAGCCTGATGTTGAATTTTCGTCGGGAGATAAAGCGGGCGAAAACGTTCAGCAGAGATTGTGGAAAATATCGTATAAGCCGACTATTGATTTCATAGTTGAGCATTTCAAGGATATTTCACTTTATATAACAGACGGACAGACACGTTATGAAACATGTCTCAAGTATAGAAATTACATGAAAGCGAATAACCCTAATCATACTGGTAACGAGCCGTATAACTTTATGATGATGTCGCTGTCAAATTCAAATTCGGACGGACTTGTTTCACTTCCTGTACACAGGGGAGTAAAGACGCCGCGAAAGTTTAGCGAGTCTATGTTTATCGCAAATGCGCAGGATCATTTCAAGGTTGAAAAAATAATTGTCGATTCAAATGACGAGGAATTTGTGCAGACTATGATTAAACAGATTGCCACGGTAAAGTCTGAAACAAGAATTGCGGCATACTGCGGCGGAAATTACTTCTACAGAATGGTGCTTCAGGATAACGATTATATCAAAAAAGAGGTTTATCCCGAAATGTCAAAGGAATACTGCCGTCTTGATATTGTGGCGCTTAATAAGCTTATAATTGAGGATGTGCTTAGAATTGATGAGGATAAATATGAGGAGTTTGTAACTCCGACAAGAAGCTATAAGGCGTGCTACAGGGGCGTTGACGGCGGCGATTACGATATAATGTTTATTCTTAATCCTGTCAGGGTTGAGCAGATAAGAAATATAACGGCTGTGGGCGAAAGACTTCCTGAAATGACGGTGAGCGTGTACCCGAAGCCGTCAGTCGGCGTTATAATTAACGTAAAAGATGAATAAAAAATAAAAAATGCTTGACAAGCCATGAATATTATGGTATTATATCTTAGTGACCGCATAGAATAGGTTTTAAAATCTGACGGCAGAGCCGTTTGGGTACCTACGATAGCGTGTCCTCATAAATATAAGAGGAGGTGTTTTAGATGTACGCAATAATCGTAACAGGCGGTAAGCAGTACAAGGTAAGCGAGGGTGATACACTTTTCGTTGAGAAGATTGAAGCAGAAGAAGGCG
>JBJEIU010000371.1:0-5565 GCA_051877355.1 Hominilimicola sp. | reverse complement strand
GAAATGCAAGCCTATGTTAATTCCATTACGGGGCAGGGTTAATTCTCTGCCTCGCTATTCTTCAAATTCTACCGTATCAAACAGTTGTTTTTGACGTTCCTTAGCTTCTTCCTTACTCAGCTCGCCCATTTTAACAGCGGAATAAATTTCCGTCAGACGTACAATCAGGAAAAATTCAGCGTAATTGATATTACTGTCTATTAGTAATTTATTCCCATTACCGAATTCGTCTATATTACTGACGCAGAAGTCAGACATTGCATTAGCTATTTTCTTAATCTTGTTTTTAGTGTCCCTGTCTAACATTCATTCATCACATCCGTTATGTACGATTTAAAGTTTTCCAAATCTGACGGACGCAGAATGAAGCATGAGCCGCCTGCTTCAAATATGTGATTCATATGCGCAACCTGCAGTTCTGATACTACACCGTCCTCTGCTTTAAGCTCTACTGCAACAAATCTGCCGTTTGCGCATATAATCAAATCCGGCACACCTGCTCTTGTGTTGCCGCAGCCGTAATGCTTTATCACATAGCAGCCCTGTTCACGAAGCCATTTCTTGACGCGGTTTTCAAAATTCTTTTCCTGTCCCATTATCCGAAATCCTTCCTGAATAACTCATCCGTATAATCCTTGCGCATTTTCAAGCAGCTAAGTATTTTTTCTTCAATGCTGTCCCTGCACATCATAATGTGATAATAGCACTGCTTTTCCTGACCTATCCTGCATATACGCGCCTTTGATTGTTCAAAGAGTTCTGACCGTTCCGGCAGCGAGAAATATATAATTCTGTTCGCCTTCTGTAAATTAAGTCCCATAGCTCCGGCCTGATACTGTATCAGTGTGACGGAATTATCATATTTCTCATACGCCTTTAAATTCTTTGTCTTACCATTAACAACGCTTATCTTCCTGTCCTTCGGCAGCACATCTAAAATAGCGTTCAGTTCCGAATTGAAGTTATAGAATACAATCACCCTGTCAGAAGTTGAATTTATCAGGTCAACTAATCTATTAAGCTTTTCTTTGCAATAAGCGCTGCATAGCATTCTTGCATACAACCGCTTTGTAAGAGTAGAATCGCCGACAAGCTCCGTATTCTGAATTGTTATAAATCTGTCCTTCATAAACTTTCTATAATCTTTCGTAACGTCCGTATATTCATTTATAAAGGTCTTTTCGGGAAGTCTGATAACTTCATCAGCCTTAGCAAATACAGCGCCGTATTCAGATAATTTCGTCTTTAATTCGTCAACCTTCTTGTAACCGGTTACTACTCTGAATAACGGACCGCCGTAACTCCGCAATTCGGTTTGTATGTACCTGTTATAATACGCCGTCTTGGTGATGTTCCAACCTAATAACTTAAGCTGCGAATACAGATATTCATACTTTCCGTCTGTTGGAGTGCCTGACAGCAATATTGTATGCGCAGGCTTCAGTGACAGGATAAATTTCGTACGCTTGGCAGTATCATTCTTTATCATAGAGCTTTCATCAAGCATAAGTGTGAAATCCTGTAACTGCCTTAATTCCTCGCGTCTGTATGCAAGCTCATAATTGATAATACCTATAATCGTATTCCAGCAAGGAATACTATTCATAAACCCACTGAAATGATTTTTATTAGTTAAGTTGTATACTATAACCTTACCATGATAGTTATTATTAAAATGCTCTATCCAGTCCTTTATTTTAGACTTCTGACATATTACAAGATTGATACGATTACCGTATAATCTCATTTTCTCGGACCCAATAAACGTCTTACCCAGTCCCATATCATAATAGAATGCCGCGTTGTCCTTGTCTTCCGTAAGGTCGAGCGCATTCTGCTGATAATCATATAATTTCATATATCCTCCTTATTGTGTCCTACTGTCCTAATTCGCAAAATTAAGCGTAGGGCATACCTTAAACCGCATTACTAAGCCATTTTGTTAACTTGTGCCCTACTGTCCTACCTGTTAATAGCGTTTTCAAAAAATATGTATAATTGAATAAAATTAAAATCAAAAATATATTCTCTCTTATATATACATAATTTTCAGTAGGGCGTGTAGGGCATTAGGGCAGTAATTTTTTTAAATGTTGAAAGGCAGGTCGTCATCGTCAAATTCCGCATCCAAAAAATCGCCGTCATCCTCATACAGACATATGCAGCGTGTTCTTGCACCGTTTATCTGCACCTTAACGGCAAGATTTCTACCATCTGTTTTTGCCAGTTTGCTGTTGCGCGCCATCCACGACAGCGTTGACTGCGGATTAAAATTGCCGTTTTGTAATATCGCGTTAAATCTATTGCGCAGAATATATATATAACCGTCTTTGACCGTACCCCAGCACTCGGTATATTTATCCGTAAAATTAACACGATTAGCCACCAGTTCCTCTCTCAGATACTCATAAGCGCGTTTTTCAGCGTTCATCATATCGCGCGTCTTTAGAAGCGGTTTCATATCCTTTGCGCTTATACGCACTCCGTCCTTAAAAATCCACCGTTCGGACAGCTCATCAGCCGTAAGGATTGCCGCGGCAGACACAATCTGCTTGTCTGTAGCCTCTGTTATATCTTCAAGCTGCTTTATGTACTTTTCATACAATCCTCGCGCTTCCTCAATATTGTTATCACTAACAAGCTGTTCAATAAACTCCTTGCCGGCATAACCGTAATTTTTATGTATAACATCGCAGAATTCACGAGGATTTTTAAAAAATTTCTCTGAATTGCACTCTATTTCTATAACTCTGTTTACAGCGCCGCCGTTGGAAGCGGCTGAAGTTATAGGACGCTCTCCTGTTGTCAATATGCAGTTTGTCCATGTTGTAAGCTGCTGCACTCCGCCATCCTTTTTACCTCTGAGTTTTCCTATCCCCTCACAAAGCGAATATATCATCTCGTCAAAATCAGAGCGTTTGTTAAGTATCTGCAATTCGTCTATGCACAGCGGCAAAGATTTCAGACAATTTGCGTATAATTCGTTACCTACATCAGTAGACTTAAATGTATACCAATACTTTCCTTTGTCCGGATTCGCCCATATAGACGCCGCCGCAACCAATGCAACAGTCTTTCCGGTTTCACTCGTACCCCACATATGCACGAAGAACGGCAGCGCGCCCAATGGCTTTAACAATACGCTTGCAAAGGCGGCAGCCATTACAGTTCTGACTGTCAGACTGCCGCTTTTTCTGTAATCACGCATACAATGAAGCCATTCATCATAGCTTCCTCTTTGTGATACAGCCTTAAAAAGTGTTCTGTAGTTCTCGTCACCGTCAAATGTCAGGTCGGAAAGGTATGGCGCAAAACGCTTATAGCCCGAGCCTACCCATCCCATATGGTCACAGGACTGCTTGTCGGTTATTTTCTCATAATTAATACTCTCAAACTCACTGAGATACTGAACAAGCGCTCTCGCGCTCTCCGAGTTTACATCGACTCCGTACTCCGCGAGTTTTACTATTTTATTTGAAGTTGCCAGATTTAGACGCGGTACAATCTTTGTTTTGTATGGTTTACCTGCTCTTCCGTATACAATTTCCAGACTTTCCGCGTCCGTATCAACATTTGTATAGCGTGACAGAATAAATATCGGATGCCGACACGCATACTGTATATCTCCATATTTATTCTGCTTATAGACTCCGTTGTCGTTGGCAACCCAATCGCCTGTATCCCACATAATTGCAGTGCCGGAGAATTCCATGACATTTCCGTAGATAATGCTCTGTCCCTTAAGCGACTTAACATAGTTTGCAAACTGCGTCTTGAAGTTTGATACTTTCAGTTCTTTTGCCTTCTGCGCCATCTGCTCCACAAGCTGACCTTGAATAAACTCATTTCCGTCCGCTGTGTCTATAATCCATTGAAACGGCTTTGTTGTTTTGAGAAAATCATCTTTTTCATAATCGGGGATAACTATTATTTCGTTATTTTCTCCCATGCTCATCCCACCTTTCCGACG
This sequence comes from Hominilimicola sp., assembly GCA_051877355.1. Taxonomy (GTDB): domain Bacteria; phylum Bacillota; class Clostridia; order UBA1381; family UBA1381; genus Hominilimicola. Next base: position 1,595 of record JBJEIU010000371.1, on the reverse strand, counting down.
GCATCAAAAGCCTTTGGCTTTCTGCCTGCAACACGCAAGCGTGTTGCGCACTTAAAACGGTAAATCATCATCGTCACAATCAATGTCAGAATAACCATCTGAATCATCGCCGGAATAGCCATTTGGCGATTCGATAAATGCTTTCAATCCGCTTGATTCGTAATTCTCGGAATTTTTTATTTTGTCCTGAATCCATGTAGGAAGGCTTCCGAATTCTCCGAAAGTATCCGTGCAATCCATATTAAAGAAAGTCGTATTATAATCGCCCTCCGGTTTTGGCATACCTTTAGGCATTGCTATTATTGCGCTGATATTTGCATATTTGTTGCCATTTTTCTCTGTATGTATAATCTGCATCTGACACGGCACGCCCAGTATCTGATAAAGGTTAAACCCTGCAAGCTCCTGTATTGTGAATGCCTTACCTCTCCAAGACTGAAGGTCTTTTCTCAACGTTGACTTATCGCCTAAACTTGTGCTGTATTCTTTCCACATAGTTCTGTTGACCTTTTCCCCTGTCGCCAATTCGACTTTCTCTCCAGCAATATCCCAGCCTAACATCATTTTGTGCTGCTTTTTATCGTACTTTTCACTATACTGCCATCCTAAATCAATTAACTTAGTACAAATACCTGTGTAAAGTCCTTCGTCCAAAGGCTCTATCGTACTGCCTTCATTTGCTTTAACTATAAATTCCATTTATTATTCCTCCTCTGATTTTTCCGGCTCCAGCGGACATCTGTCGCCCACATACTTTTCCGGGAAATCTATAATTTCTTTATTTATCTGACATCTGCGGCTTGACGGACTGTAAAACTGACAATGTGTACAGCTTATATGCGGCACGTCATGCCAGTCCACAGGAAAGCCGACACGTATCGTAACGGTGCCGTATACATATCCTTTAACGCCACTATCAAAGCTGCTCATGCCGACACCTCCGGTAATACGTCTGTTCTGTAAACACACTCACTGCAGCCGATACATTCCTCATCTTCATCAAGGTAAAAGTATTCCGGTTCATAAGCGCCACATACAGGACATTTCTGTACGCCTACCTCATAGCAGTCACCGTAATTACCCGTGCGTTCCATCTCCATTGCCAGAATTGCCATCGGGTCATCATTACTGTATATCATTTGACATTCACCCCCGTTATCTCCTTAAATACATCGGCATCAAAATTTGGAATCTTTTTGACCGCCTCTTTTTCTTCGTCCGTTAACTTGTCCCACATTATGCGGCAGGCCTCTTTAAACGACACTGATTTTAAGTAACCGCCTGTATATTCGTGTTCGGGGTGAGCCTTCTTTTCTTCTCCGCTCATATTTGCGCTGTATATCCACCAGTTATTTTCGTAGTTACAGTTAAGTACTTGGACGCCTTTAATATTCACAAGCTGCTCTCTTGTCAAGTCTGTAGGCTTGTTAAATAGCAGCATTGGCGGTGTTATGGTATTAAAAAATCCAGTGTTCCAGTTGCCAGTGTTCCAGTCGCCAGTGTTCCAGTCGCCAGTGTTGCGGTTGCCAGTGTTGCGGTTGCCAGTGTTGCATAGACCTGTACAGCCATTGCCCTCATTTACTATCGCCAACAAT
>JBJEIU010000370.1:0-5569 GCA_051877355.1 Hominilimicola sp. | reverse complement strand
CTCCTCCTTGTCCTCAGACGCGTACAGCGCAAGAAACAGCTCAGAAAGCGTGTCGTCTATGAGCATATCGCCCTCGTTCTTATCCATTATGCTGAAATTCGGGTCAATTCCGAGCACATGGAAATTATTCTTTACCACATTCAGACAAAAGGCGTCAATGGTATTTATATCGGCGGAGGCTGTAAGGTGAATTTGCTCTTTGAGGTATTTCGCCTTTGCGCCGCTGCCGCTGTTTACCGCTTCACGGTACGCCTTGTTTATGCGGCTTATAATTCTCTCTTTCATTTCCGCCGCCGCGGCTTCCGTAAATGTGACCACAAGCAACTCGTCAATTGATACAGGGTCGGTATCGCGCATTACCATATCGGCGATACGCTCTACCAACACGGCAGTTTTACCTGAGCCTGCCGCCGCGGACACAAGTATATTACCGCTGCCCGAGGGCTCATAAATCGCTTTTTTCTGCGCGTCAGTCCATGTCGGCATCGTTCTTCACCCCTCTCAATGCTGCGCCCTTTGTTTTCATCGTTTCCCATATTTCTTCCGTTTCACCCTGACGCTCACGCGTTTCGCGCCTGTCCTCGTCAAATTTACATACGCTGCTGTAATCGCAGTAGCTGCACACACTGCTTCTGCCGCCCGTGTCATACGGATTAAGACCTATCTCCCCGTTTCTGGCACGTGAGTCCATGTCGATAAGCGTGTCCTTTACGTGCGCCATAAGTCCGTTTATCTCGTCAAGGGAATTTACTCCCTTTATATTTCCGTCCTTGTCAATCTTCACCTTTGTAAAAATACTTTCCTGATTTCGGAAAAAGCCGTTATCCATGCTGTAAAGCATCTTTCCGCGCTCCTCCTCGCCCTCGTCTGCAAAGGTAACTCCGTCAAGGCTCATTTCCTTTATCTTCTTTTCCTTTATATTATCCTCCGTAACAGTTGACGTAAGCTCCTTATATTTGCTCCTTACACCCGTATAATAAATTCCCGTCACGTCAACGTTCTTTCCGCCGCTTTGCATAAGATACGCCGCCGCAAGAGCGTATATTACCATCTGCATATCATAGCCGTTGGCAATGTTCACCACGTCAAATTCGGTTCTGCCCGTCTTGTAGTCTATTATACGCATATAGGATTTGTCGCTGTCCGTTTCGCAGGTGTCAATTCTGTCGATAAGTCCCTGCAAGGCGATATTCTCCGTCAGGCTTATTTCAAAATTACATTCCATGCCGTTTTCGGCAAAATCTCCCGCGGACAGGCTCTTTTGCACAAGAGATGCCGCCGAGGAAATTGTTTTACCCATACGGCGGAATATACTGGCGGTACGCTCCTTGTCGCGCACCTCGGAGGAAAGCATATTTTCACAGGTGTCACTGATTATTTTTTCAAGAATTTCATCACGTCTTTCCTCGTCAAGAGAACGCCACGCGCTGATTTTTTCCGTGTTGGTTTGAGCGCCGTCCTCAACGGCAATACAGAAATCATTTATAACGCGGTGGGCGTAGCTTCCCATGTTCGCGGGTGTTACGTCCCATTCCTCCCTCACCTTTGCGCCAAGTCCGTACTTTAAAAAATACTCAAATGGGCAGCGAGCAAAGGTGTTTATTCTGCTGGCACTGTAGGTTATTTTTCCGCTGTAAAGCATATTAGCGATATCGCCGTCAAGTATTATGCCGCGGCGGTTGTAGTAATCCGCCCTGTCCATAAGCGACAATATTTTCTTCCATTCCGGGTTTTCACTGTACCAGTCATACACCATATCCCAAAGCGGATTTTTCTGTCCGTCATATCTGCCTGATAGATTTATAAGCATCTTATGAATAGTCGCCTTAGGCGAGGAAATATACACGCCGTCCTTTGACGCGTCATGCATAAGATTATCCGACACGCGCATTTTCGGAAATTTGCGGTATATGTCCATGAGCATATGGGACGCTGTCTGTGTTTTTCCCTCCTCGTCCTGTATGGAATAGCTCAAAAACAGCTTTTCGCTTACGGCGCAAAGCGCCCTGTACACCTTGAAATACTGCTCGTCCATTTTCTTCTTTGTGTCAGGCGCAAGCGTTATGCCGTAGTCCTCCTGCAAGGTGTTTCTGTCCTTGTTTGATAGAAAGCCCTCCGTTTTTATACTTGTGGGGAACGTGCCGTTTTTCGCTCCCACCACAAACATCGCCTTTACATTTGTGTGACTGCTTCGCTCCACACTTCCCACGTACACCTGGTCAATACCAGACGGGATTGTGCGGATTTCGCACTTGGAAAGTCCCACGCTCATGTAATCGGCAAACTCGTCGATTTTCATCCTGTCCTCTGCAAGCGCCGCTGTGGTCTGATTAAGTACGTCCAAAATTAAATTCCATATCTTCGTAAACTGCTCCGCTTCGTTTACCATGCCGTTCTTCTTGAACGCGCTGATTTCCGATTTCAGTCCCGCATAAAGGTTAATATCTTCAAGATACCCAAACAAAGCCGTTGCAAATTCAACAGCCGTCTTTTTGCCCTTAACCGCTTCGGCAAACCTCGCAATGGGCGCTGCGATTTCGCGTCTTAACGCGTCAATTTTTTCGTCTGCCGCGTCCGCGCTCTCATCTCCGAAAGCCGCGTCAACTATGTCGTTCTCCCTAAGCCACACGTCCTCCGTAAGCCATCTTCTGCCGCCGCGTATACCGCATTTTAAGACAAAGTTTTCAAGCGCGTCAATATCCTCCTGATTTATCGGCTTATAAAAGGTGTATTTCCCTTTCTGTTCTTTTCTGTAAATAAATCCAGCCCGTAAATATCGGAAAACTGACTCATAGCTCCAGTCCTCCTCCAATACGGAAAACAGCGACAAAATCTGCATTGCGATAGGGTGGTCGCTCAAAATTATTTTTCTGTCCGTAAAATAGGGGATTTCGTACTCGCCGAACACCGCCTCAATAAGGTGTCTGTACTCCTCCTCATCACCGCACAAAAGCGCAATATCACGGAAACGGTAGCCGTCGTCACGCACAAGGTCGATTATTTTGCAGGCTATACGCTCAATCTCACCATAGGTGTCGCGGCTCTGAAACATCGCCATATTCCGCGGCTTTTCCTCGCATACAAAGTCCTCCGTCCAGTAACGAAACAGTCGGAATAAATCGGGCTTGTCCGCAAGGTGCGAAAGTCCCCTGCCCACAGTGTATTCACCCTCAAACCCATAAACCGCGGCAAGGCTCATTATCTTATCCACGGTCTTTTCCGTCTGGATATAAAGCTCTCTTTCCGTTTCGTCCTCCGCCATGGGACAGCAGACGCTGACCGTCATATGTACGCCCTTTTTCAGAAGTGCTTCCAGCACGCAAAGCTGCTGGGGCATGAATTTATCAAAGCGGTTCACCCATATATATGTGTTTGCGTCAAATTCATCTCCATCCTCAATATGCTGCGCCAGTCGGTACAAATCGTCCTCGCTGTCGGTACAGTCCGAGCCGTCCACATGCTCCATATATTTTTCATACACGAGCGAAAGCGCCGTCAGCTTGTTTTTAAGCGTCTGATTATTCTCCACTGCCTGCGCGCGTTCAGAAAGCATCTGCGGCGTTACAAGGTATCGCTTCATCTCGCTTATAAGCGACGCCGCCACGTCAAGAAAGCCCTGACGGCGCATGGAGGTTATCAGCTTCATGTCCATTCCGTCCTTTTCGCGAAGCTCCTCACATGCCTTTGTGACAGCCTTATAAATAAGCATCTGCTTGCCCGCTTCCGTCAGATGGTTAAGCTCATGCGAGCTTAAATTATTTATCGCCATACGGCGCAGCGTCAGCACCTCAATATTGTTAAGCCCCGTGCCGCCAAATTTTTCCACAAAGGTCTTTTCCGTTTCATATGAATAATGGTCGGGGACTATCATTATACACCGCGCATCGGGATTTTCATTATGTACCCTTTCAATACCGTCAAGACACAGCTTACTCTTGCCTGAGCATATCGCGCCCCTTATGATACTTATTCCCATGGAAAAACGTCCTTTCTCTCTGATTTTAATATTATTATAGCATAAACGCTGTTCAAAAAAAAGTACTTTGTTCTTATAACCAAAAAACACCTCACTGCTGTGAAGTGTTTTTTGATACAATTTTATTTCACTGCCGCCTTAAGCGCTTCTACCTTGTTCGTCTTTTCCCATGACACGCCCAAATCCTCGCGTCCCATATGTCCGTATGCGGCAAGGGAACGGTAAATCGGCTTTCTCAAATCAAGCTGATTTATTATAGCATGAGGTCTTAAATCAAACACCTCGGAAATCGCCTTTTCAATCTTTTCCTCGGGAACTGTTGCCGTGCCAAAGGTGTCAACCATTATCGAAACAGGGCGCGCAACGCCGATTGCGTATGCAAGCTGAACCTCGCACTTTTTAGCAAGTCCCGCCGCAACCACGTTTTTTGCGACCCATCTTGAAGCGTATGCCGCGCTTCTGTCAACCTTTGTGGGGTCCTTGCCCGAGAATGCGCCGCCGCCGTGTCTTGCGTAGCCGCCGTAGGTGTCAACGATAATCTTTCTGCCTGTCAGTCCGCTGTCACCGTTTGGACCGCCTACCACGAATCTGCCTGTGGGGTTGATGAAAAACTTTGTGTTCTCGTCAATAAGGCTTGCGGGAACAGTCTTTAAAATAACCTCGCGCTTTATATCCTCACGCAGCTTCTTTATATCCACGTCCGGCGAATGCTGGCTTGACACAACTACTGTGTCAACCCTTACGGGCTTGTCGCAGTCATACTCAACCGTGACCTGCGTCTTGCCGTCGGGGCGAAGATAGTCAAGAATACCCTCTTTTCTCACCTCTGTCAGCTTCTTTGCCATCTTATGTGCAAGGGAAATCGGCATCGGCATAAGCTCTGGTGTTTCGTCACAGGCATAACCGAACATCATGCCCTGGTCGCCCGCGCCTGTTGAGTTTTCGTCGTCGTTTTCGCCCTCCTCGCGGTTTTCATAGCCGGAGTTTACGCCCTGCGCAATGTCGGGCGACTGCTCGTCAATAGCCGTTACAACGGCGCAGGTAGTGCCGTCAAAGCCGTACTTTGCCCTGTCATAGCCTATGTCAAGCACAACCTGTCTTGCCACCTTCGGGAAATCAACATAGCAGGAGGTCGTAATCTCGCCCATGATTGAAATTATGCCTGTCGTACAGGTTGTTTCGCAGGCAACTCGCGCAAGCGGGTCTTCCTTTAGTATCTCGTCAAGTATAGCATCGGAAATCTGGTCACAGATTTTGTCGGGATGTCCCTCTGTCACAGATTCCGAGGTAAACAGTCTTTTACTCATTGGTATCATATCCTTTCCGAATAATAAGTCTAAAGTATATTCTACATTAAATGACATTAAAAGTCAACTAAAATGCTGATTTTAGGCAGCTTTTTTACGCGTGGCGTATAATAGCAATGATTATGCCTAAAATTGCGCCGCCGAACACCTCAATCGGCGTGTGACCCAAAAGCTCCTTAAGCTTCTTTTCCGTACCGGGGAAGTCCGCTTTCACTACTGATTCCACAAGCTTATTCAGTATTGCCGCCTGCTGACCCGCGCTACGTCTTATTCCCGCGGCGTCATA
>JBJEIU010000369.1:0-24991 GCA_051877355.1 Hominilimicola sp. | reverse complement strand
AAACAATAATTATTCCGGAGTGCATTTTGCTGCGCCTGAGGATGTTATAGATAAGGTTGTAACAATTAAGTTTGATTATAAAACAAGCTCGGTGTCATCAGCAAGCAACGCGGCGTCAGAAATATTCCTGGCAAATCTTCTGCTTACAGAGAATACACCGACTTATAACGAGGTATTAAACGGCGGAAAGGGAGTATCTTTCAGCAGCGCAACGATGGACTTATCGGCTAATACGCAGTATGCCGTTACAATTACGATTAACAACAAGACAAAAGAAGCCACGGTATTGGCGCAGCCTGCAACAGGAACGGCGATAACATATCCTATAGATAATGCTGTAGCAGCGATTAACACAATTTATTTCAGACCTGGTAAGGGTGTTACAGATACAGTAGATAATGTTACTGTCACATTGATTGACGCTGAATAATTACTTTGGCGTATTGAAAAAGACCGCATAATTGCGGTCTTTTTCGCATATTACTGCAATAGTGAATTTGTCAAGATATATAAAAACAATAGGATATTTTTATGCAACTTTACAAACTAAAATTTAACAATGGAGTTGCACAAAAAATAAAAATGTGATACAATATATACCATGTAGGTGGGTGTATATTGTGCAAATTGACATAAAACGGCATAATATATAATCCGCGAAATATAGGTGGCTCAGACATGAGCCAAAAGAAGAAAGGGAGAGAAGAAATGAAAAGTAAAAAACTAATTTCATTACTTTGCGCGGCGGCTTTGTCGGCTTCAAGCTTTGCAGGCTTGGCAATTACTTCCGCAAGCGCGGCAGTGGGTGACAATCTTCATACCAGCACATTTGAAGATGCTGCTGTAAAGACAACAGCAGAATATGATGCCCCTGTAATGGGTGAGGACGGTAAGGCGACTACACAGAAGGTTAACCGCGTTACTGAGTGGGACGGCAATAACTGGGGTGCGCTTACAGGTCAGTCTGCTGTATACTACGGCAGCGCAGCTGATGCTCGTGAATACATGTCAAATGTAATAGGTTCGCAGAAGGTTGATGATACCACAGTGTGGACAGATACCTTCAAGCCGACAACGGTAACACCTCCGGCTGTAACGGGTACAAAATCATTGTACTTCGCTACACAAATCGGCATGAATCCTTCGGGTCAGAAGGTTACAGTTGCACCTGCTATCGGAACATCTGCTTCGGGTGTTTACGGTGTAAACTTTGATATGATGCTTGTAAATGGCGACCATGAAAAAATGTTCAATGATACTAAGCTGGACAGAACCTACACAGTTACTATCGGTGGTTTAAAGCTTAGTGTAACAAATGAGAACCTGTCATATTATGACGGCAACACAGCAATTGATACAGGCATTGACCTGACACTTGCAGGTACATGGTTCAATTTTGATCTTGTTTATGACGTAACAAATAAGCAGTTCAAGGGTACAATCACACCATATGATGGCGATAACCTTGTAGAAGAGTCAAAAGTTACTGTTCCGTGGGCAAAGTTTAACGGTACAGCAACAACAATATCAGAGGTTGCATTTGCAAATGAAAGAACAGACGGCGCAAACAAGGGTGCTGTAAACTGTGCAATAGATAACTTCACAGTTACAGAAGCTGCCGCAGTTACATATGAAGATGTAACAATCAACTTTAAGTCAGGCGATACTACGCTAAAGACAGAGACAGTAAAGGCTGAAACTGGCACGACATTAACTGCAAGTGACTCTTACAAGGTTGACTTCGCAACAGAGGCTTCAAGAGAGGCAGGAAAGTATTATGTATATGATAATACTTCAACTGATTCTGTCACAGTAGCAGAAGGTGCAGCAATAAATCTTAACTTTACAGAAACAGCTATGCCGACAACAACGATTAAGGCTGTAACTGGCGACAGTAAAACAGAAATCGGCACAATTGTTTCAGCTAAGGTTGTACCGGGTGAAACAGTAACCGATTATGCAAATGAATATATGCAGGGTTCAGATGATAAGTGGTATCAGAAGAACGATGGAAATAAGAATAACAGAGGCGATGTATACAATGTTTCCGCAACAGGCGGTAAGGAAGATACTACAGTAACTGTAGATTATAAGCCCGCTTTTGACGTAGTATCATATAAGGAAGCTGAGGATGATGAGGATGTAACAGACGGTACATACTCAGCTAACTATCCAAAAGAAAACGCATCAGGCGGTAAGTGGGTACAGTCAGCAACTGCAAGCAACTATTGCACAGGATTCTTAACCGCTCCTGTTGAAAAGGCAGGTACATATTCAATTACAGTTCGTATGTACAATAATACAGACCGTCCTGCTTACGTTGCTACGTTAGAGAGCGGAAAGGAAACGAAGTATGCCAATAAGATTGGTAAAATATCAGGCGCAGGATTGCTTGTAAATACTTTCACAGCAGAACTTGCAGCGGGAGATTGCTTCTATGTAGGTAAAACCTCAGAGTTGGCAGAATCTTCTTCAGAGGCAAAAATTATTGGTGACGTTGACTACATCGTAGTTAAGGATGTAAACGTTGATGCAGAGCCTGTTGCAAATGTAACGCTTACATATGCAAAGGACGGCAAGACAGTTTCATTGACACATGATCAAGACAGAACAGTTCCTGTTACACTTATTCATGCATCATATGATAATGGCGTGCTTTCCGATATGGAAACATTCTCATTAGATGTTACATCGGGCACAACAGCTACAACACAGGCGCTTGCAAAGACTGTAAAAGCAGGCGACAAGCTGATGGTATGGGATAGCCTTAACGGCATGAAGCCGCTTGCTGAGTCACATACAATCACAGCTGAAGAAGCTGATGTAATTGAAACTCAGAAGACTGCTTTGACAGGTGTAACAATCAGCGGTACAGCACAGGTTACAGCTAAATTGACAGCAACAGTAGCTCCTGAAGGTGCAACAGCTACATATTCATGGGAAGCAAAGGCTGCTGACAGTGACAATTGGGTACCAATCAACGGTGCAACAGCTAATACATACAAAGTTGCAGAAAATGACCTTGGTAAAACAATCAGAGTCGTTGCAACGGGTACAGGCGATTATGAAGGTACAGTTACTTCAGTAGCAACAGAAGCGGTTATCGCAGCTCCTGAACCACAGAATGAAACAGTTTGGTTGCAGGGTAAATACATGAAGAACTATACAACAGCAAACAGACTTGTAATCGATGGACGTGACTCAGCTACAGCAGCAGCAGCACTTCAGTTTGTACTTCCTGCTGAGTTTGCAGCAGAAGGCAAGGTAGTAAAGAGTGCAAAGCTTGTTATTAATACAGCTACAACAAAATACACAGGTAAGGCTTTTGTATACAAATTTGACACAGCTAATATTGCGGAAGCAGCAACGGGCGATACAGGCAATTATACAGGTAAAGTTCTTACATACGCAGCTCCTGTAGCTGATGATAAGATTGGCGAATCTACTGCAAATGTAGCAGCAGAAACAGCAACAGAAATTGATATTACAGATTATATCGCAAGCTTAGATAAGTCAACTAAGGCAGTTGCAGTAAGAGTTGACGCAGCAACAGGTACAGGTAGTGACTGGCTCATTTACGATGGTACAGGCGATAACGAAACTGACAAGGCTCCGAAGCTTGAAATCGTAATGGGCGATCCTACATACACAGTATCCGGTACAGTTGACGCTGGTATCAAGTCAGTAAAACTTACAGGCACAGCTACTAATGGAGTATATGCAGGCGACCTTACAAAAGAAACAGGCAAGGTAATATTCTCAGATGTTCCTTCAGATACATATACAGTAGATGTAGAATACAACGAAGGTTACGAAGCTCCGACTACACCTGTTACATCTGTAACTGTAGACGGTGCAGACAAGACAGACCTTGAATTCACATCAAAGGCAATTGTTCGTACAGTAACAATTACAGCTGATGCAAACATCACAGATGTTAAGCTTCAGAAAGGCACAGAAACTGCAATTGAGAAAACAAGTGCAGAAAACAATGTTTATACATTCGCAGATGTTGCATATGGTGAATACGCTATTGTTGTAACATACGCAAATGGATATGAAAAGGCAGACGATTCTGAAACAACTGTAACAGTTGCAACAGAAGCCGTTTCAAAGACAATCGCATCTAAGAAGTCAACATATAACGTAACAGTTGCCGAAGGAATTTCAAACGGCAATATTACATTCAAGGTTAACGATGAAGATGCAGCAACAGCTCAAATTGGCGATACAGTAACAGTTACAGCTACACCGGCTGATGATACATATGAGCTTGCAACTCTTACATACACAGTAGGAACAGGCGAAGCTCAGAATATAACAGATCTTACATTCACAATGCCGGCAGGAAATGTAACAATTTCAGCTACATTCGTGAAGAAGACAAAGACTATTACAATTACTCAGGTTAGCAATGCTACAATAACAATTAACGAGAAGAATGATTCTACATCGGCTAAGGTTGACGATACAGTAACAGTTACAGCAGTACCTGGAGATGGTTATTCGGTAACAGCAGTAACAGTATCACCTGCAGAACTGGATCAAATTGTTGTAGTAACACCAGGTGCTAACAACACATATACATTTACAATGCCTAATGATGATGTAACAGTAACAGCGACAGTTGCACAGAATAAGGATACAACTCCTGCAACAATCGAAGTAACACCGGCATCAGTTTCAGCTCTACAGGGCGAAACAAAGTCATTCTCGGCTACAGTTAAGGATGGTGACGGTGAAGTTACATCACAGAATGGTGTTACATGGTCAGTTTCTGACAATAAGACATCAACAAACACAACAATCAGTGCTGAAGGCGTATTGACAATCGGTTCTGATGAAACAGCAACAACTCTTACAGTAACAGCTACATCAACAGTAGCTACGTCAGTATCAGGTACAGCAACAGTAACAGTTGCAAACGGATATGTTCAAAAGACTCTTACAGTTGTTCGCCCTGATGGTGAAACAGCAATCGAGGGTGCAACAGTAGCAGCTACAGATAAATCTGCGTTAACAAACGGATTTGCTCCGACATTGTTTGCAATCGTTGATACAGCAGTTACAACCGGTACAACAGATGCAAGCGGTAATGTAACACTTGCTCTTGATCCTAATAAGACTTACACAGTAACAGTTACTAAGGGCGGAGCTACACTTTACACAGGTGATCTTACAGAAGCAACAACAATCAAAGTTCCTGCGGCTTCAACAACAGTTCCGGAAGCTGATACCAATGGTAATGTTGTTGCACTTACACCTGCAAATGCAATCGCTGGTGATACAGTAACAATTACACCAACAGCAGGTACAGACTATGTATTCACAGGTGTGACTGTAAAGGCTAAGGACTCGGGCGAAACAGTAGTAGAGACCAAAAAGCAGGAGAATGGTACATACACGTTCACAATGCCTGCTGAGGGCGTAACTGTAACACCGGTATTTGCTAAGCTTTATGCTGTAGAAGCTGATAAAGCTGAAAACGGTACAGTAGAAATCAAGAACGAAGCCGGCACTGATGCACTTGCTTCAAAGGTAGTTGCAGGTACAAAGTTCACAATAGTTGCAACTCCTGATACAAACTATGAAGTTGGTACAGTTACAGTTTCATATAATGACGTTGAAGATAAGACACTTACACCGGAAGGCGACGTTTTCACAATGCCTGAATATGATGTAACAGTTACAGTTACATTTGTATATGCTCCTAAGAGTGCAGTAAATGTAAGTACTGTTGTAGGAGGTACAGTTACTCCGTCAGCAACAACAGATGTTAAAGCTGGTACTGAAGTTACAGTAGAGGCCACAGCTTATGAAGATTACACACTTACAGCTTTGTCATATAAGACGGCAACAGGTGAACCGCAAGACATTCTTGAAGCAAAGAAGTTTACAATGCCTACAGAAGATGTAACAATTTCTGCAACATTCACTTTGGCTGCGAATATTTATCTTGCATCAGAATCTGCATATTTGGTTCAGAATGATTCTAAAAAAGCAGACGCTGCTGTAATGAGAATAAATGGATATAATGGTCAGGCGGCTTATCCGTTGATGAGATTTGATTTGTCTGATTTAGATTTTGACCATATTTATTCTGCAAACTTGAAATTGTATGCAACATCCTGTGGTAACTGGAGCAGAAGCGGTTCTGCATATACAGGTTTGGTTAAAAATGCTACATGGTCGTCAGAATCAACATGGACTACAACTAATTCAGCAGTAGTTTTAGAAGAAGCTTCACAAACAACAACTACGGGTGTAACGAAGGACATCTTTAACGGTGGTGCTAATAACACTTGGAGCGAAATTGATATAACAAATACAATTCTTGCATCAGACAAAGGCGAAAATACTATTGGTATGAAGACATCTTCGAATTATGCGACTGATATTAATTTGGCAGGTGCAGGTGATGCAGCACATGCTCCGAGATTGGTTATTACATTAGGTAAGATAATAACGTTTAATGCTGCACAGGCTGCAACAGATGACAAGGATGTTGAGCTAACTGTAAAGGGTGCAAATTCTTTTGAAAAGACAGTTACATTGACAAAAGGTGTAGGTTCTGTTATATTACTTCCGGGTGATTACACATATGAAATGACAGCAACATCAGATTATGCAGAAATAACAGCACAGAGCTTTAATGTTTCGGTGGATGATACAGTAAATGTTACACTTGAAGCTAATACATCTAGTCCGGCAACGTTGAAGGTTGTTTATACAACATCTGGCGATGACAGCGGTAAGGTTGGCGAAGAAGTTGTATATGGTGAGGATGATGCCAAATTTGAAGGTGATACTATAGAAGCAAGTGTATTTGATACATATATAAATAAGGCTGTTACGAAACTTAATGATGATAATGTTAGAACAGATGTATATAAATATTCATCAGGAGCTCCTACAGAATCTTTTGATCTTGCAGCAGGCGAAAATGTAAAATATCTGACAGTCGCATTGGATGATACATATTATGTATATGATGATTTCACATCTCTAAAAACAGGTGATTCAATAGATTCAACAGGATTTACTGTAGGCACAACTGGTTCTGTTGTAGCGTCTGACGGATATCTGACGGTGAACAATGTAGGTAAGACAAGTGGTGATGCAAATACTTACGGTGGATATTATTCAGACATAAAGACATTCAATGAAAGTGTTCAGGCATTAAAGAATGTAACATTGTCTATTAAGTTCCAGAGCAGATGTCAGGGAACAAAGAACAGAAAAGCAGGTATTGATATTGTTGATTCATCAGACAATGCAATTTCAGGTGTAGTTATGCAGGCAAAACAAGGTAATAGCGATACAGTTCCTGCTGGATATACATATAAAATGAATTCTTTAGCAAGTGCTATTTTGGGCACAGGTACAAATGTCTACGCCGGAGGTTGGGCAGATGGATCATTCGGCGAGATTTATACCCTTGAGTTGACTTTGGATTTCAATAATGGAAAGGCTTCAGGTAAATTCATATCATCAACTGGTGTAGAAACAACCATTCCAGAAACAGCTATTACAGCTACCAATCTTGGTAAAATAGCAGTTACAAATATTTATTCGACATCTCCGGTGGCTATATACAATATTTCTGTTAAATAATAATTTGTTATAGGCATATGAAAAGAACGGCTTTCGAGCCGTTCTTTTTGCATGCACGTTGTGCTTACAAATTTTTTTGTTGTGTGTAACTGATGGTGAGCATATCGCCTTTTAACAAGAAGGATAAATGCATGCTGATATTGTTGTATCAACAAAATAATTTAAAATGTGACAAAAATGCAGTGTCTATTCAACTTAATACTTAGTAAAAATATACAAAAAATAATTAAAACTTTGGTGCTTTTACATTTTGACAATGCGTTGTGAATGATGTATAATATATGCAATAGGGATAAGCCCTAAAAACTATAGGAGATAATACAATGACTATAATAATCAATGCAAACTTACGATATATATATTTGAAAAGCCGGGAATAGAGCTCTTATCATTTTGGAATAATAGCCTCTTTCCTGCTGTGTTTTTGATGCGTGTGCGGAAAGAGGCTTTTATTTATAAAAATGTACATGTGTTAGAAAGGAGGATATAGAAAAAACTATGAACAATTTAAGTTAGGCAGGGAGAAACCTCCTTGCGAAAAGAACTCAGTGGCTAATTGATGGGACAAGAAAAAGGAGGAATTAAAAATGATTAAAATGATTGGTTATTTGACATTTGCTGTGGCTATCGTTTCGTCTGTATGTATTTCTATTCATATGCATCGGATTAATAACAACAAGCGAGCTATTGATATGTTGCTGCATAAATGCAGCACAAAACTCTCGAATATGAAATATAACTGGTATCATTGCTTGCCTATGTCTGAGACGATCGCGGCGGATGCATTGTCTTTTTACATAGCTGTTCAGGATATGACGATGTACATTGACGACCGAGAATGCCTGGCGTATATGTCCGAATATTTGAAGGAATGGCGTGAGTTTGTTGAGGACGAGCTTAAAGACTTAAATCAAAAATCATGTAACGACCTGCGGAACTTGGTATCGAAGTATAGACGCTTTGCCGAAGAGAGCAGCTATCTCTATGAAGAGGTAGCGCTCCCTGCCGGGACGCTTTTGAGAAAGGAATTGGACAGGAAAAAACGAAGCTGTGAGTTTAGTTTGGAATTTATGTTACTTCTCTTAAAAGTTAGTGTGGCATTATCATAGATTTGAAAAGAACGGCTTTCGAGCCGTTCTTTTTTGCTTGCGTTCGCTTGACAAAGCGTGCGGATTGTGTTACTATAATAAAAAGAAATGGTTATCCAACCATTCCGCGTTATATTAATTGTAGAAAAGGAATTATCCTATCTACCCAATAACTACTTATTTAGGCGATAAGTAGTTATTTTTTTATCCATATAACGATAAGCAAAATTATTATTAACTGAATAGTAATTTCGCTCATAGCAAACACCCCCCTCTCGGCGGTGTCGGAATAATTCTCAAACCATTTCCAAGAATATTATAGCATATTATGAATATTTTGTCGATAGCTGTAAAAAATATGTAAGCCGAATGTAACCGCTTGACAAAGCGTGCGGATTGTGTTACTATAATAAAAAGAAATGGTTATCCAACCATTCCGCGAAAGGTTTTTTGTAGAAAAGATATTTTTCTACCCTAATCACTTGTTATGCAACTAACAAGTGATTATTTTTTGCCTATCCATATACATAGCGCCAGAATGGTGACCAAAATCAGAAAAACGATTATAAGGTCTAAAGTCATTTCTGACATCTGTATGCACCCCCTTTACAGGTGGTGTCGGAATAATTCTCAAACCATTTCCAAGTGTGATTATACCATAAAGCACGTGCTTTGTCGATAATTGTAAAATATATGTTAGATAATCGTAATCGCTTGACAAAGCGTGCGGAATGTGTTATTATAATAACAGAAAAAGGGTCAACTTCATTGTTGGTCCTGCATGTTTAGATTTGTAGAACGATTAAACTTTCTACCCTAATCACTTGTTATGCAACTAACAAGTGATTATTTTTTATCTACCCATATACATAGCACTAAAATCATAACTAAGATTAGGAAAATCATAATCAAAGTCATTATAATTTCAGTCATTTGTATGCACCCCCTTTACGGTGGTGTCAGAACTAACAAGAAATCAACCTAATTTCCCGGAGAGCGTCACTCTCAAATATAATTATACCATATAGGAAATATCCTGTCTATAAAGTAACCGAAATGTCAAAAGAACGTAAATCGTTCTTTTTTATTGTCTTATAAATCCCATTTTTTAACATATCCCATATTATATAGTATAAACACTTTTGAAAGGAATGATATTTATGGAATATAACAGAGAAGCGGCGGTTGCCTACGCAAAAAAATGGGCGTACGGCAGAAACCCCGCATTTTTTGACTTTTCGGACTTGGGCGGCGATTGTACCAACTTCGCCTCCCAGTGCATTTACGCCGGCAGCGGCGTCATGAATTACACGCCCACTTATGGCTGGTACTACATTTCGGTGAACAATCGCGCCCCCGCATGGACAGGAGTTGACGAGCTTTACCGTTTCCTTACCACAAACCGCGGCGCAGGTCCGCGAGCTATAGTAACTGATTTATCACAAATTCGGGACGGTGACATTATTCAGCTCCAATTCTCCGTTAAAGAACGCTTTGACCATTCACCCGTAGTCGTGAACGCAGGTAACGGAACTCCAGGCTCTATTCTTGTCGCGGCACATTCCTATGACGCTGACTGCCGTCCGCTTTCGTCTTACAAATATATAAATCTTCGTCCGCTTCATATAACAAATGTCGGCGAATAAACAGTGATATTTTCCGCAATAATATTGAATAATTTGCTTATTAGTGGTAAAATAAAAAAGACAGTTACATTTTACAAAAGAGGTGTTACAATTTAGTATGAAACGATTATTTCCGTTTTTGAAGCCGTACCGCCTTCAGCTTACTATCGGACCTTTCTTCAAGCTGTCCGAGGCGGTACTGGAGCTTCTTATTCCAACGCTTATGGCGCTTTTAATTGATAACGGCGTTAATGCCGGTGACAAAAGCTATGTTATCAGAATGGGTATTCTGATGCTGGTTATCGCCACGTTCGGTGTGCTTTTTGCGTATATTTGCCAGTACAGCGCATCTATCGCTTCGCAGGGCTTTGGCACTGATGTACGTAACGCGATGTTCAAAAAAATCGGTACGCTGTCCTTTGCGCAGCTTGATAAGTTCGGCACTCCGTCACTTATCAACCGTATAACGGGTGATGTGAACCAATTGCAGTCCGCTGTGGCTATGCTTATCCGCCTTGTAATCCGAGCGCCGTTTCTGTGTGTCGGCGGTCTTATCATGGCTATGATGATTGATTTGAAGCTGTCAATCATTTTTATGATTGTTATACCGCTGTTTATTCTGGTGCTGTTCCTTGTAATGTTCAAGGCTGTGCCGCTTTACAAGTCAGTGCAGAAAAAATTGGACAAGCTTACACTTGTACTTCGCGAAAATCTTTCGGGTGTGCGCGTTGTCCGCGCTTTCGCCGGCGTTAAGCGTGAAAAGGAACGCTTTAACGACAAAAACAAGGATTATGCCGATACCGCTATACGCGTCGGCAAAATTGCCGCGCTTACCAATCCCGTGACCACGATTATAATGAACCTTGCCGCAATTGCCGTTATATACTTCGGCGGTATCCGCGTGAACGCGGGGCATTTGTCGCAGGGCGAGGTTATCGCGTTTATCAACTACATTACGCAAATTCTGAATGCGATGATTGTTGTTGCAAACCTCGTTGTGCTGTACACAAAGGCTTATGCCTCCGCCTTGCGCGTGGGTGAGGTGCTTTCCGTTGAGCCTGCAATTAAGTACGGCGACAAACATGTAGGCGCAAAGTCGGAAAATGCTGTTGAATTTAAAAATGTATCGCTTACCTATGCAGGCAGTAAAGTACCTGCGCTTGACAATATAAATCTGACCGTCAGAACAGGAGAAACGCTCGGCGTTATCGGCGGTACTGGTTCGGGCAAGACGACCCTTGTCAGCCTTATTCCGCGTTTTTATGATGTGACGGAGGGCGAAATATTGATAAACGGCGCGCCCATAAAGGATTACAGTGAGGACGCTTTGCGTGATACCGTTGCGATTGTGCAGCAGCGCGCGGCGCTGTTCTCAGGAACGGTCACGGAAAATCTGCGTATGGCAAAGGCGGATGCGACTATGGAGGAAATGCGTAAAGCGGCTGACGTTGCACAGGCAACGGAATTTATTGACCGTCTGGAAAATGGCTTTGACACCTACGTTTCACAGGGCGGCAACAACCTTTCGGGCGGTCAGAAGCAGCGTCTTACTATTGCGCGTGCTTTGGTTAAAAATTCGCCGATACTTATTCTGGACGACAGCGCCAGCGCGCTTGATTATGCCACTGACGCGAATTTAAGGCGCGCTATTAAGGAGAATACCGACAGTCAGACGGTTATTATTGTTTCGCAGCGCGTTAATTCCGTAAAGGACGCGGACAGGATTGTTGTTCTGGACGACGGCGAGATAGTCGGTATCGGCTCGCACAAGGCGCTTATTAAGACCTGCGAAATTTATAAGGAAATATGCTATTCGCAGGAGCAATTGGGGGAGGGTGATGAAGATGAAGAATAGAACTCTTTCAAGACTTTACTCCTACGTTGCGGAGCATAAGAAATTTCTTGCGCTGCTTGTAATATCGGCGCTTCTTGCCAATATTTTCATGCTTGCCGCTCCCTATATTTCGGGACATGCCATCGACTTTATCAAGGGCGAAAATAATGTGGATTTTCCGATGGTGATGAAGTTTATCGGAATACTTTTTACGGTGTATGTGTTAAACGCTCTGTTCACATGGGGTATGACGGTTTTCACAAACTCGCTTTCAAACCGCACAATTGAGAAAATGCGCCGTGACGCGTTTGAAAAGATTTCGCGTCTGCCGTTGAAATTCTTTGACGGACATTCCCACGGCGATATTATAAGCCGTCTGACGAACGATATAGACTCCGTTTCAGATGGTCTGTTGCAGGGAATAACACAGCTGTTTTCGGGACTTGTCACGGTTATCGGCTCGCTTGTTATGATGTTCTGGCTGAACTGGAAAATTACGCTGTGCGTTATTGTGATAACGATTATATGTATTTTCGTTTCAAAGTTTATCGCCACAAATTCGGGCAAAATGTTCCGCTTGCAGGCACAGACTGTGGGCGAGCTGAACGGATATGTTTCCGAAACGGTGGGTAATCTTAAGGTGGTAAAGGCGTTCGGATATGAGGACAGAAGCAATGACGTGTTCGGCGAAATTAACAGCCGCCTGTACGATTGCGGTCAGAAGGCACAGTTTTATTCCTCGCTTGTGAACCCATCCACGCGATATATAAATAACCTTGCGTATATTTCGGTCGGCGTGCTTGGCGGACTTGCCGCTCTTGCGGGACATCTGAGCGTTGGTATTATTTCCAGCTTTCTTATTTACGCGACCCAGTTTGCGCGCCCGATTAACGATATGACCAGTATTCTTACGCAGTTACAGTCTGCGCAGGCTGCGGCGGCAAGAATATTTGCGCTGGGCGATATTGAACCTGAAACGCCGGACGAAAATCGTCCCGAACTTGACGTTAAGGGCGGTGAGGTCGTTTTCAAGGACGTTGATTTTTCGTATGACAAGAACCGCGAACTTATAAAGGATTTGAATATAACCGCAAAGCCGGGACAGCGTGTTGCGATTGTCGGCCCTACGGGTGCGGGCAAGACCACGATTGTAAATCTGCTTATGAATTTCTACGGTGTAGATAACGGCGCAATTGTTGTGGACGGACAGGATATTGACTCCGTCACACGTGACAGTCTGCGGAAGAATTTCGGTATGGTATTGCAGGACACATGGCTGTTTTCGGGGACGGTCAAGGAGAATATTGCTTACGGCAAGGAGGGCGCGACAGACGAGGAAATTATCGCGGCGGCAAAAGCCGCGTCCGCGGACAGCTTTATCAAGCGTCTGCCTGATGGCTATAACACAATGATAACCGAGGACGGCGGAAATTTGTCGGGCGGACAAAAACAGCTTTTAACAATCGCGCGAGCAATGTTGTCTGACCCAAAGGTGCTTATACTTGACGAGGCAACGTCAAACGTGGATACCATGACGGAGCAGAGAATTCAGAGGGCGTTTTTAAAGATGATGGAGGGACGAACAAGCTTCATTATTGCGCACCGTCTGTCAACTATCCGCGAGGCGGATTTAATTCTTGTTATGGACAAGGGACGTATTGTGGAGCAGGGTACGCACAAGGAGCTTATTGCAAAGAACGGCTTCTATGCAAGGCTGTATAATAGTTAAACAATTTAAGGATAGCTGCCTGTTTATCGGATGGGCGGCTATTTTTTTTGTATAGACCTTGATTTTTAAGTTTATTTTAAGAAAAATATGGTAAAGTAATTTTATAAAATAATTAAAAAGAAGGTTAAAACAATGAAAAGAAAATTTAAAATTATTCTTGATGTTATTATGCTGTTAATGACGCTTACGCTGTTCAGCAAGCAGCTTATCAGTATGCAGTACCACGAGATTGCAGGGCTTGTGTTGATTGCAGTTATTATTATACATATTGCCGTAAATGTTAAAATTGCGTTGGCTATGTGCAAAAACTTTATAAAAATCCCTGTCTCAGTGAAAACGGGTTTGATTGTTGATATACTGCTGCTCATTTGCTTTGGGTGGATTGGAATAAGCGGAGTGCTTTGCTCACACACCATATTGACAGGTATCTCATCGGACAACACTATTTTCAAACTAACACATATGTTTGCAGGCGGTGCATCGGTTATTCTTCTTGGTGTGCATATAGGACTGCATATATGCCGTAAGCCTATGAGTGTTATTGCGGCGGTGGTTTTGTCCGTTGTGGTTCTGTTCGGCGGAATATACGGCGCGGTAAATTCGAGTGAGGGACGCTGGCTGTCAATACCGTTTACTGCAATATCGCAGTCGGGTGAAAACGGAGGAAATAGTGAACATGATGTTTTGGGCAGCGGTAAAAATACTCAGAGCGAAGAACACCAAAACGCTCAACAACAAAATCAGCGTTCGGAAAATGCCGGAGGGAAAAACAGACAGCCTCTGCCAATGTCTCAAAAAGTGGAAAATGTAATAATGTTTTTGGGAATGATATTATCATGCTCAATGATTACCTACTGGATTGCAATTCCTAAAAAGAAAAAAGTTCCGGCAAAGGAAGCGGAAGTTCAACAATAAAAATAACGGCTGTCAAAATGATATGCGCCCCAAATGTCAGACGATTTTGGGGCGCATATTTTTATTATTCGTTATATGCCTTTCTCAGCATTTCAATTTCGTGTGCGTAACCGTCAAGCTCGTTGGGTGTTTCGAGAATAATGGGAAGTCCTTTAAGCTTTGGGTGGTTTATAACTTTAACCATTGTGTCAAAGCCAAGACTGCCGTCACCGATTTTTTCGTGCCTGTCCTTATGGCTTTCAAAGGGGTTTTTACTGTCGTTCATGTGGATTGCCTTTAAGCGGTCAAGTCCCAGAACCGCGTCAAACTCGTCAAGCACGCCGTCAAGGTCGTTTACAATGTCATAGCCCGCGTCATAGGTGTGGCAGGTGTCGAAGCACACTCCAAGCTTTTCGTCAAGCTCTACGCCGTCTATGATTGCCTTTAATTCCTCAAATGAACGTCCGATTTCGCTGCCCTTGCCAGCCATTGTTTCAAGCAATACGGTGGTGGTCATATCCTTAGTAAGCACCTCGTTAAGCTGCTTTACAATAAGGTCAATACCGACTTCAACGCCCTGTCCTACGTGGCTGCCCGGGTGGAAGTTGTAATACTGACCGGGCGTATATTCCATACGCATAAGGTCGTCCCTCATGGTGTTAAACGCAAATTCGCGTGTTTCCGCTTTGGCAGAGCAGGCGTTAAGCGTGTAAGGCGCGTGGGCGACAAGCTTTGCAAAATTGTGTTCCTCTGCGTATTCGAGGAACGCCTTTACGTCATCGGGGTCAATCGCCTTTGCGCTGCCGCCGCGCGGATTGCGCGTGAAGAACGCGAATGTGTTCGCGCCTATGCTTACAGCCTCCTTGCCCATGTGAAGATATCCTTTTGATGCTGATAAATGACAGCCTATATTTAACATAATTTTTACTCCTTTAACTTGCAATTATATCATTATTATAGTATAATTTAAAAATAAAATCAATACAAATCTTATAGGAGAATATAAATGATAACAGTAACCAATGTAAGTCTGAATTTCAGCGGACAAAACCTGTTTTCGGACGTTAACTTAAAATTCACTCCGGGCAACTGCTACGGTATCATCGGCGCCAACGGCGCGGGAAAATCAACCTTTCTGAAAATTCTTTCGGGCGAGCTTGATTCCACCACGGGCGAGGTTTCAATCGACCCGAACTGTCGTATGTCGGTATTGAAGCAGGATCACTTTGCGTTTGACGAATACACCGTGCTTGACACGATAATTATGGGTAACAAAAGGCTTTACGATATAATGAAAGAAAAGGACGCGCTTTATGCAAAGGAGGACTTTTCCGACGCGGACGGCATAAGAGCCGCCGACCTTGAAACTGAATTTGCTGAAATGGACGGCTGGGAGGCGGAGTCCAACGCATCAAAGCTATTGCAGGGACTCGGACTTGAGGAAAGCCTTTTATATGCGAACATGGCGGATTTGGGCGGTAATGAAAAGGTCAAGGTACTGCTTGCACAGGCGCTTTTCGGCGACCCCGACATTATACTTCTGGACGAGCCCACTAACCACCTCGATTTACAGGCGATTGAATGGCTGGAGGATTTTCTTCTGGACTATGAGGGTACTGTCATAGTTGTGTCCCACGACAGATATTTTTTGAACGTGGTCTGCACGCACATTGTGGACATTGACTATTCAAAGGTAAAGATGTATGTGGGCAACTATGAGTTCTGGTACGAGTCAAGTCAGATGATGGAAAGGCTTATAAAACAGCAGAACAAGAAGGCGGAGGAAAAAATCAAGGAATTGCAGACCTTTATTCAGCGTTTCTCAGCGAATAAGTCAAAGTCAAAGCAGGCTACGAGCCGCAAGAAGATGCTTGACAAGCTTACAGTTGAAGAACTGCCGGCATCATCAAGACGTTATCCGTTTGTAGGATTTGAAATGGACAGGGAGGCAGGACGCGACCTGCTCACGGTTGACGGAATTTCAAAGACAGTAAACGGCGAAAAGCTTTTAAACAATATATCATTTACAATGAACCATGACGATAAGATTGCAATTATCGGTGAAAGTGAAATCGCCATAACGGCGCTTATGCAGATATTAGCGGGCGAGAGCGAGCCGGATGAGGGAACGGTAAAATGGGGTGTAAGCACCTCGCGCAGCTATTTCCCCAAGGACAATTCAAAGTATTTTGACGGCTGTGAATTAAACCTTGTTGATTGGTTGCGCCAATACAGCGCAGAGGGCTTTGAGACCCAGAACGAGTCGTATATAAGAGGATTTTTGGGAAGAATGTTATTTTCGGGCGACGACGTGTTCAAGCAGGTAAACGTGCTGTCGGGAGGCGAAAAGGTAAGATGTATGCTGTCGCGCATGATGCTGTACGGCTCAAATGTGCTTATACTTGACCAGCCCACAAACCACCTTGACCTTGAGTCTATAACTGCGGTCAACAACGGTCTTAAGGCGTTCAAGGGCAATGTGATTTTCGCGTCACACGACCATGAGTTTGTGAACACCGTTGCGAACAGAATTATTGATATACGCTCTGACGGTACTATTGTGGACAGAATGTGTACTTTTGACGAGTATATAGAAATGCGCAAGGAGGGCAGAGTCTGATGAAATTTGAAAACACAGAGGTTTACGGCTTTAAAAGCGCGCTGCGCGGTATGCGCAATCCGCTTGAATCATGGAAAAAGAACGACACCGTTGAGGAAAACGGCAGCGTGACAATAGGCGAGAACGACTTGGGACTTGCTCAAAGACTTATAAGGTCGGGCAGCGAGCATCGTAAATTCATGCGTCAGATTTTTGTGTCTGTGGACATAACAGGCCCGCTGTACTGGTGGAAGGAGTTTGACACGTACAAGGTCGGAACTGTTGCAAACAGCACCTCCACCATGCACAAGCTTGCGTCAACGCCTATCACGCGTGAATGCTTTGAGATTGATGATTACAATGCGGACCTTGACTACGACGGAGTAAGGCTCGGCGACAAGATAGACGAGTATATTGCGTTTCTTGAAAGCATGAGAGTGAAATACCTTGAAACAAAGGACAAGGCGTACTGGAAAGAGCTTATACGCTGGCTTCCGGAGTCATGGCAGCAGACGAGAACGGTTACAATGTCATATGAAAACCTGCTTGCTATGTGTTCCAAGGGACAGCGTCGTTTCCATAAGCTTACGGAATGGTCGCAGGCCTTTATCGGCTGGGCGAGAACATTGCCCTATGCGCAGGAACTGATATTTGTTGACGAGCTTGAATAACCGCTGCTCGCATTTTGAACAAAAAACACTGGAATTTATACACTCAATTTATTAAAAACACTTTAAAAATTTTTAAAAATGTGTTATTATATAGATAATAATCACTATGCTTAAATGCAAGGAAGCAAATTGATGTGATATGATAAATATCAGAAGGAGGATAACGAAATGTTCAACAATTCAAAGAAAAACTTGAAAAAATTAGGTATTTTTTCTTTGGTTCTTGCACAGGTAGCCACAGTCGGAATAGTTATGCCGGCTACAAGCGCGAGTGCGTTTGCGGGCAGCGCCGTAACAAGAAACATGGAAAACCTTGACAGAGGCGTTGTTGCTACAAAGACAAGCGATGGTGTTCTTGTGTCATGGAGAAGACTGGCTACAGAGCCGGCTGATACCACATTTACTCTTTACAGAAACAAGGAGAAGATTAACGAGGGCGCAGTTACAAACTTCGTTGACGCGCAGGGCAGTGTAAACGATAAGTATACGGTAGTTGCAAACGGACAGATGTCAAAGAGCGTGGAAGTATGGGAAAACGGATATCTTGATATCCCTCTTGCCGACACACCTGAGAGTGACGTTGTACAAATGGACAGAAACGGTGTTTATATGGGTTCATACACACCGGGTGACTCATCATACGGCGACCTTGACGGCGACGGCGAGTATGAAATCGTAATGCTGTGGAATCCGTCTGACGCAAAGGACGCTGCAACAACAGGCAGAACGGGTAAGGTTTACATGGACGCCTACAAGCTTGACGGCACGTTCCTGTGGAGAATTGATATGGGTTACAATATCCGTGCAGGACAACACGATACGATGCTTAATGTGGCTGACTTTGACGGCGACGGCAGAGCTGAGGTTATGGTAAGAACTGCCGATGGTACTGTTGACGGTCAGGGCAACGTTATAGGCGACGCTTCAAAGGGCGATACATATGAAAACAGCTGGGCTGCTATGAATGGAGGTAAAAACCTTCAGGGTCCGCTTTATGTAACATGCTTCGACGGCGAAACAGGTAAGGCTCTTGATACAATTGACTATTTCCCGAACAATTCAGTTGGTTCACTAAGCACAACGTATAGCTTTGGTGATGACTTTGGTAACCGTAGTGAAAGATATAACTCAACAGTTGCATATCTTGACGGACAGACACCGTCTGCTGTATTTGCTCGCGGTTATTACTTCGGTAAGAATATTTCAACTCCGAATGGTCGTACAGGCGCTGCTGCGTACAGCTTTAAGAACGGCAAGTTGAAGATGGAGTGGTCATTTGATACAGCTGAAAGCAAGTACAATGAGTACATTGGTCAGGGTAACCATCAGATTGAAGCAGGTGACGTTGACGGAGACGGCAAGGACGAAATATTATACGGCGCTCTTACATGGGATGATGATGGCTCAATCCTTTGGTGTACATATCAGGAGCATGGCGATGCTATGCACCTTGGTGATTTCGACCCGACAAAGGAAGGTCTTGAATTCATGAAGGTTTATGAGGACTACAGCGCTGACAGTGAAGCGTTTGACCTTGACGGCCCTGAGCTTTCACCGTTTATTACAGACAGAACAATGTTCAAGAATTCTGTTGCGGCTGCTGCCGGAAATGCTCCGGAAGACCGTCATCAGTGGGGCGGCACGCTTCAGAACGCTAAGACAGGTGAATTCTATCAGATTCATAACGGTATCAAGGATACAGGTCGTGGAATGATTGCAAATATCGGTTACGGCGATTCATGGTATGTAATGTGGGGCGCAGGCTCAATGGGTTATTGGGACAGCGACGGCAACGAGCTTCCTGATCTTAAGGCTTCTATGAATGGCAGAATTTACTGGACAGGCGACCTTCAGGATGAGCTTCAGGACCACAAGGGTGCAGGTCAGGAAATTACTGTTACAAAGTGGAATGATACAACAAAGAAGTTTGAAGAAATCTTCGTAGGTGAAGGCTCGCACTCAATCAACAGCACAAAGGGTAACGTAAACGTTCAGGCTGACCTTTTTGGTGACTGGAGAGAAGAAATTGTTTCTTACGCAGTTACAGGTCAGAATACAGAAAAAACAAAGATGACTATTACCGGTGACTGGGGTAAAGAAGTAGAAGTTGAAATGGATAAGACTACATATAATTATTCATTGAGAATTTTTGAAACTCCGTATCCAACAGATTATAACTTCTATACACTTGCTCATGATGATATTTACAGAAATTCATCAGGCGCAAACAGCAACTGCTATAACCAGCCTCCTCATATCAGCTGGTACATGAATGACGCAATCGAAAATTCACCATACACAACTCAGCCGGCTGCAAATGTTAAGCTTGTATCAAACAAGTACGTTCCGACAGCATTTGATGAGTCATTGCTTCCGGAAGCAGGTTCAGCTCCTGCTACAGGCGCTACACCGTTTGTAGATATCACAGGTCACTGGGGTAAAGCGTTCATCGAGAAGATGTATAAGGCAGGCGTTATCAACGGTATGGACGACACACACTTTGCTCCTGACAGTACAGTAACAAAGGGTCAGTTCGTAACGCTTATCGCTCAGGCTCTTAAGCTTGAAACAACAGACACAGACGGTCACTGGGCTGCAAAGTTTGTCAATGCAGCAAAGGCTGCTAACCTTATAGCAGATGATATTGCAGTTGCTACAAGTGAAGACCTTGAAACTCCGATTACAAGAGAAGAAATGGCTTCAATGGTAACAAAGGCTGCTAAGTATAAGAATGTTGAAGTATCAGCCGCTGCTGATGCCGGCTTTACAGATGAGGCAGACATAAGCGCATGGGCTGCTGCTGACGTTAAGGATGCAGTTGCGCTTGGCATAGTAAGCGGTATGGATGACGGTTCGTTCCAGCCGAAGGCTAATGCTACAAGAGCTCAGGCTGCTACAATGCTTTCACAGCTTTGGGACTTATTCTAATCAGAAACTTATAAGAGGACGCGTAAGCGTCCTCTTTTTGTATATTAAATATTTTTCTGCAAAATTGTAAAAAACTTCTCAAAAGTGGTTGAGTTAATCGAAAGAATACGTTATAATATAAGTATATGATAACTTAAATTAGGAGCAGGAACATGTTCAATAATGATATAAGTATAGATTTGGGTACTGCCACAATGCTCGTTTATATCAAGAATAAGGGTATTGTATTGCGTGAGCCGACAGTTATTGCAGTAAATACAAAAACCAACGAGGTATGCGCGGTGGGTAATGAAGCACTGAATATGCTCGGTAGAACTCCTCCGCATATTCAGGCGGTGCGTCCGCTTATTGACGGGGTAATTTCCAATCTGACGCTTACCCAGGAAATGATAAAGCACTTTTTCAGAAAAATATTTTCGCACACAATAGGACATCCGCGTATTATGATGTGTGTGCCCAGCGGCGTAACGGACGTTGAGCAGAGAGCCGTTATTGAGGCAGCGCGCGATGTTGGCGCAAAGGACATCTATATTATAGAAGAACCTGTTGCGGCAGCGCTTGGCGCGGGTTTTGATATTTCACGTCCCCACGGAACTATGGTGGTGGATATCGGCGGAGGTACTACGGATATTGCGGTGCTGTCGTTGGGCGGTATCGTTGTCAGCCGTTCGCTGAAAATTGCGGGCGATGAATTTAATGAAGCTATTATCCGCTATATGCGTAAGGAAATGGGGATGCTTATCGGACCTAGAACTGCCGAAAGGATTAAGCTGGAAATAGGCGGTGTTATACCGCGCTCAAAGGAACTGCTCTGTGAGGCAAAGGGAATAAGCGTACTTTCAGGACTGCCAAAGTCTGTGATTATTTCCTCTAATGACCTGTATCCGGCCTTTGATGATTTTGTTTACAACATGACCGAGCGTGTCCGCGAGGTGCTTGAGGAAACGCCTCCCGAGCTTCACGGCGACATTATACAGGACGGAATTATAATGACAGGCGGTGGTTCTCTGATATACGGACTGGACAAGCGCATATCTGACGAAACGGGCGTTAAGGTAATTCTTGCGCCGGATATTGTGGATTGTGTGGCGCTTGGCGCGGGTATCGCGCTGGAGAATATAGATACGGTAACGGACCCGACACATGTATTTCACAAAAAAGCATACATTAGAGACTGATCGGCTGGCTAAATTTCCGCAGCTCACCACCCATACGGGCTTGAAGTACACTGAGTACGACTGCGCCCGTCTGTGCGGCAATCTGCGAAAATTTTCCTCAGCCTTAATTAAATAGTTAAAAGAAAGGATATAAAAACAATGAAAAAAGAACCAATCACACTAACAAATGTAGAAATTCAGAAAATTCTTCCGCACCGTTATCCGTTTTTGCTCGTTGACAAAATCGTTGAATTTGAAGAGGGTAAGAGCATAACAGGTATCAAGAACGTGACGGCTAACGAGCCGCAGTTTACGGGACATTTTCCCGGCAATCCGATAATGCCGGGCGTACTTATCGTGGAGGCGCTTGCGCAGGTTGGCGCTGTAATGCTGCTTTCGCTGCCTGAAAACAAAGGTAAGCTTGGTGTGTTCACAGGTATCAATAATTTCAAATTCCGCCGTCAGGTAGTCCCGGGCGATACTCTTGAGCTTCATGCAGACCTTTTGACATACCGTCACAACATGGGTAAGGCAAACGTTAAGGCAACGGTAGGCGGACAGACTGCCGCTATGGGCGAAATCAGCTTTGCCGTAGTGGACAATATTGCGAACGAAGAATAATGATAAAAAATGACGAATGTTTAGACGACCTGCAAAACGGTCTTTTCATCATTCAGAAACAAAACGGCTTCAAATTCGGTGTTGATGCCGTTTTATTGTCTGATTTTGCAAAGGACGCGCGAAGTGCGAATACGCTTGACTTGTGTAGCGGCACGGGAATAGTTCCGCTTCTGCTTGCGGCAAAGACGAAAACGCAGAATATATGCGGTCTTGAAATACAATCGGATATTGCGGAAATGGCGCAGCGCAGCATGGAGTATAACGGGCTTGGTGAAAGAGTACATATAATGCAGGGGGATTTAAAAAATTCCGCCGAAATTTACGGCAAGGGCGTATTTGACAAAATAACCTGCAATCCGCCGTACATGAAGTGCGGCAGAGGGGCTCGCAATGACAGTGATACGCAGTCTGTTTCACGTCATGAGGTGCTGTGTACATTGGACGATGTGCTGCGCGTAAGCGCGCAGCTTTTAGTGCCGAAAGGCAGGATTTTTATGGTACACCGCCCCATGCGTCTGGCGGACATTATGTGTACCATGCGCAAATATAAAATAGAACCTAAAAGGATGCGATTTGTACACCCGTCATACAATAAAGCGCCCAATATGGTACTTGTTGAGGGTATGCTGCAGGGGGGCGATGAATTAAAAATTTTGCCGCCGCTGTATGTGTATAACGGGGACGGTGCATATTCGGAGGAAATTGACGCGATTTACGGCAGGGAAAATAAGGAGACCATATGAACGGAAAATTATACTTATGTGCAACGCCCATAGGTAATTTAGGCGATGTATCATCGCGATGTCTTGAGGTGTTTAATGAAGTTGACCTGATAGCGGCGGAGGACACACGCAGAACTATACAGCTTTTAAACCATTTTGAAATATCGAAGCCGCTTACAAGCTACCACGAGCATAACAAGCACGAAAAGGGCGGATATATAATATCATTGCTGAAAAACGGCAAAAATGTTGCGCTTGTGTCGGATGCGGGAACACCTGCCATTTCCGACCCCGGCGAGGACTTAGTAAAGCTGTGTATTGAAAATGATATTGATGTGACGTCGATTCCGGGACCCGTTGCCGGGATAAACGCGCTGATACTTTCGGGACTGCCTACAAGACGCTTTGCCTTTGAGGGATTTCTTTCGGTGAACAAGCGGCACAGAAAGGAGCACTTGGAAAGCGTGAAAAACGATACGCATACGCTTATATTTTACGAAGCACCGCATAAGCTGAAAAATACAATTTTCGATATGCAGAAAACCTTTGGAGGCGAAAGAAAAATCGCTCTTGTGCGCGAGCTTACAAAGGTGCATGAGGAAGTAAAAAGATGTACGCTTGACGAGGCAGCAGCATTTTATGAGGAAAACAATCCGCGCGGCGAATATGTTATAGTCGTTGAGGGCGCAAGCGAGACGTATGAAGCAGAGGAAAACCTGTGGGAAAATATTTCCGTAACGGAGCACGTGGATAAGTATATAGCCGAGGGGATGACCTCCAAGGACGCTATAAAGAAAGCTGCCGCGGACAGAAATCTTCCCAAACGCGATGTATATAACGAATATCACAGAGGTGACTGATTATGAAAAAGAAAACTTTATTATTGATAGGAACTGCCGCGGCAGCTGGTATTTACAGCGCCGTGACAGGCAAAGGACCGTTTAATAAAATACGATTTAAGGAGCAGCACGAGCGCATATCGCATTATATGGAGACACATTACCCCAATGCGCTTTACACACCTATTGAATCAACGGAAAACGGCTGGGTAACTGTGATAAAGCGGCTGGGAATGCCAAAGATTATTTTGTATGTAACCTGTGACGAATCGGGCAATTATATTTTTACGGAAGCAGAAGCCGCAAATTCGTAACACTTAACCTCCCGGAGGCATAATATATGCTAAAAGGAGGTTTTTATTATGGGATTATTTGGAGGCGGATGCAACAACGGCGGTTCAGATTCATGGATCTGGATTATCATAATTGTTGTTCTTGTACTGCTGTGCTGTGACGGCAATATTTTCGGCGGTAACAACAATTGCTGCTGCTGCGAACCATGCTGTGACCCATGCTGCGATCACGATCACAGACGTGATGACGATTGCTGCTGCTAAGGGTGATTTGGAAAAAGGCTGTTCTACAACAGCCTTTTTTCATGCTTAGCTGTAAAAAGTGCGCATAATGTGATATACTATAATAAAAAGGAGGCGGCAGTTATGAAATACGG
>JBJEIU010000368.1:5212-5744 GCA_051877355.1 Hominilimicola sp. | reverse complement strand
TGAAGTCCTGCGCGTAAACGTAAACAAGACGTCCGTCCACCGTACCGTAACCTGTAACAACGCCCTCTCCCGGAGCCTCAACACAGTCCATACCAAATTCGGTACATCTGTGAGTTACAAAAGCATCAATCTCAACGAAGCTTCCGTCGTCTAAAAGAGCGTTAATTCTCTCGCGGGCAGTAAGCTTGCCGCTGTCATGCTGCTTTTTGATTTTTGCTTCGCCGCCGCCGTTATTTATAACACTTCTGCGGTATTGAAGCTCAGTCAATTTATCAACTGTTCCCATGATTTAACCTCCATTGTTTGTAGATTAGAGATAAAATTTATAAAATTATACCTATCATATATTATATCTTAATTTGCATTTTTTTTCAATCTTTTTTGACATGTTAGCGTTCAAAAATACAATAGTTTTTTTATAGTAATTTTGTATATGATACACAAAAGGAACAGACGTATAACAGCCTGTCCCTTTCATATTGTAAATATTTTCCGAATTATTTGCCCTGCAAATAATTCACCTTCCTACGCT
>JBJEIU010000368.1:0-5112 GCA_051877355.1 Hominilimicola sp. | reverse complement strand
AACACAAATCCTGTCGGATTTGCTCGCTATTATTTGCCCTGCAAATAATTCACCTTCTTACGCTAACACAAATCCTGTCGGATTTGCTCGCTATTATTTGCCCTGCAAATAATTCACCTCATGGCTCGTAAGGTGACGCCATCTTCCAAGCGGCAGATTACCAAGCTCCACCGTACCTATACTTATCCTCTGCAAACCCACAACTGTGCTGCCGACAGCTTCAAACATTTTGCGTACCTGACGATTCTTCCCCTCATGAATTGTTATTTTCACCGTCGTATGTCCGTCAAAGGCATCCAGAATTTCCGCCTTTGCAGGGGAAGTCTTAAAATTATCGTCTATATATACGCCATTACGCAGCTTATTCATTCCGCTTATTGTCATACCGCCCTTTACAGTGGCAATGTACGTCTTTTCCATATGAAATTTAGGGTGTGTAACCTTATAGGTAAAATCACCGTCATTTGTCAGAAGCAAAAGCCCCTCTGTTTCGTAGTCCAGTCGCCCTACGGGAAATATCCTAACATCGGTCAGGTCCTTTTTCACAAGGTCAACCACCGTGGGACGGTCAAACTGGTCCTTAGCTGTAGAAACGTATCCGACAGGCTTATTAAGCATAATATAATACTTTTTATTTTTAACCTTAATCATTTCTCCGTCCACAGATATCTCATCAGCACCTATTTCAACCTTTACTCCCTGCTCCGTAACCTTACTGCCGTTTACGGACACTCTGCCCTCCTGTATAAGCTCCTCAGCCTTGCGTCTTGACGCAACTCCGCACATTGCTATATATTTTTGTAATCGTACTATCTCTCCCATTTTCTTTATCCTTTCTCTTAAACTAACAATATCTTTACTATATGTATAAAACTGCTATAAAAGCTGTTCCTTAACCTTATTCCGCTCACATCACGTATTTCGGATTCAGATATTATATCAACATTTCCGACTGTCACGCCGTTGCAGCACACTTCAAGGTATCCGACCTTTTCTCCCTCGTTTATAGGCGAGTACAGGTCATTTGCTATATGTGATATTACCTCAACGCTCACTCTGCCGTTTTCCTTAAAAGGCATTGTAAAATCACCTGCGGCAATCATGTTATACTTCTTTCCGTCAATTTCTGCAACCTTAACTCTCATTCCCTCCTCTATAACCTTTTTCGGGTAATGCTCTGAAAAGGCATAGTCAAGCATCTCCATATGGTCATTCCAGTCATTGCTGTCATCAAGAGTTACCGTTATAAATTCCATATTATCACGCTTTGCCGCCGACACAAGACAGCGTCCCGTTGACTGCGTAAAACCGGTCTTTACACCCGTTGCGCCCTCATAGAGTCCAAGCATCTTATTATGATTGGAAAAATACAGAATTTCCGGCGAATTAAGCGGATGCGCCTGATAGGTCTGCGTACCGACTATTTCACGAAATTCCTGATTTGCCATTGCATATCTCGCAATCTTCGCTAAATCTGCCGCAGTTGTATAATGTTCTATGTCGTCAAGACCGCTCGGATTTACAAAATGAGTGTTTCTTAATCCAAGCTCCAAAGCCTTTTCATTCATTAGCTCCGCAAATGCTTCCGTGCTTCCCGAAACATGCTCTGCAATCGCAACCGCCGCATCGTTTCCTGAATTAAGCATAAGTCCGTACAGCATATCCCTCATATAAAGCTGCATATTTTCGGTGACGTATGCAGCAGACCCCTCTTGATTTGCGGCATTGGCGCTGACTGTTACAATATCATCCATATTACACTTTTCAATGGCTATTATGGCTGTCATAATCTTAGTTGTGCTCGCCATAGCATGCTTTTGGTTTATATTTTTCGAATAAACTACCTCACCTGTGGTACCGTTTATAACACATGCACAAGCCGCGCTGTCCGCCATAGCAAACGCGCTGACTCCCGTCATAATCAGTATTGTAATCGAAACCGCAAGCGCAACTATTTTTTTCATCAAAACAACAACTCCAAATATTATTTTTAATAATACATAAATTTTTAATTGACAAACAATAATAAAACTGATATAATATATATCGCTTGATAAATGCGAGGGTGGCGGAATAGGCAGACGCGCACGTTTGAGGGGCGTGTGGTTAACCCCGTGCCGGTTCAAGTCCGGTCCCTCGCACCATTTTATCACTTCAATAATATATATTCTAACATATTATCAAATATTTATCAATAACTTTCAATTTTTTTCTAAAAAAGTATTGACAAAAGTTTGATTTAGTGGTATTATATTTTTTGTTGATTGACATTGCGGATTTGTGTAAAGGTAGCACTAACGACTCTGACTCGTTCTGTCCGGGTTCGAATCCTGGATCCGCAGCCAAGTCGGAACAGGCAAAGCTTGTTCCGATTTTTTGTTTTACAAAAAAAGATACCGTGTATTTAACACGGTATCTCCATATCCTTCTCTTTATTTTCTTCAATTCTCGCTTCTTCAATCCTGTCCAAAACAGATGCCTTTGTCTTCTTTATATGCTTGCCTATTATTTCCGAAACATCTGTTACAGTCACAAATGCCGATTCATCGTCTTCCTTTATAATGCGCTTTACCTCAGCAAGCTCAATTCTTGTTACAACGCAGTACAGCACTACCTTTTTTCCGCTTATTAACCCTTCGCCCTCAAGCAGAGTACAGGTTCTTCCCAGCCGCTTATAAAGACTGTCCGCAATATTCCGTCCCTCGTTTGTTATTATCATAACAGCTTTTGCCTGCTCCATGCCTTCTTCTACCATATCAATTATCTTAAAAGAGATAAAATATGTAAGCAGACTGTAGAGTGCTCTGTCCCAGCCGAACAAAATGCCTGCGGCAGCATAAATTACAATATTAATCGTAAAAATAATCTGTCCCACCGAAAAACTCGTTTTCTTGCTGATAAGCAGCGCAACTATTTCAGTTCCGTCGAGACAGCCGCCATAACGCAAAACCGTTCCCACACCAAAACCAAGTATAACGCCGCCGAAAACAACTGCCAGAAGCTCTGTATTGGTTATTTCAGGAACATCTTTGAACAGTTCCAGCATAACTGAAAACAAAATCATTCCATACGCTCCGCGCACAAGGAAGCGCCACCCAAGCTGCTTAAAGCCCAGAATAAGGAACGGCAGGTTCAGAACTATAACAAATAAACTTATTCCCTTATTAAAAAGCTGATTTAAAATAATACTTATACCGGTTATACCTCCGTCAAGAATGGTTGACGGAATTAAAAATTCTTCCAAAGAAAACGCAGCCGCAACAGCGCCTACCGTAATCGCAATATATGGAAAAATATATTCCTTTGCCGCCGCTTTGAAATTCACTCTGCATCACCTCATATTTTTATACAAAAGGCATTTGCAGTGCAAATGCCTTAATATATTATTCTTCATCGAAAATAGCCTTTGCGAAATCATCAGGATTAAATTCCTGCAAATCGTCAATCCCCTCTCCCACGCCGACAAATTTAACCGGAAGATTTTGCTCCTTTGCAATTGATATTACAATGCCGCCTTTTGCCGTTCCATCCAGCTTTGTAAGCACAATTCCCGTAATATCAGCCGCTTCGGAAAACAGCTTCGCCTGACTTACAGCGTTCTGCCCCGTTGTCGCGTCAAGCACAAGCAGCGTTTCTCTCGCACTGCCAGGCAGTTCACGTTCAATAACGCGGTTTATTTTCGCAAGTTCCGCCATAAGATTTTTCTTATTATGCAGTCTGCCCGCCGTATCGCAAATCAGGATGTCCACACCTCTCGCCTTCGCAGCGGTGCAAGCGTCAAACACAACAGCGGCAGGGTCGCTGTTCTCCTGATGCTTTATAATATCGCAGCCGCTTCTCTGCGCCCATATGTCAAGCTGGTCAATTGCCGCCGCTCTGAACGTATCCGCCGCAGCAAGCAGTACCTTCTTACCCATTTCCCTGTAATGCGATGCAATTTTACCTATGCTCGTTGTTTTGCCTACACCGTTTACACCTATAACAAGCACCACAGACGGCGTAGTTGAAATATTCATCTCTGAATTTTGCTCACTCAGTATTTCGCTTATAATATCCTTAAGCTCCTGCTTCACAAGGTTACCATCGGTAATATGCTTATGCTTTACGTTGTCACGCAGCTTCTCGATTATATAATCCGAGGTTTCAACTCCAATATCCGCCATTATAAGCGCTTCCTCAAGGTTTTCAAACAGTTCCTCATCTACCTTTACAAAGGCGCTGAAAACATTGTTAACCTGCTCTGCTATAGACTCCCTCGTTTTTGTAAGCCCCGCTTTTAATTTGTCAAAAAATCCCATGTGTCATACTCCTAACTGATCATATCCTCAGCCACATCGTCAATATGCAGCGACAGCAGCTTTGAAACGCCCTTTTCCTGCATGGTTACGCCGTACAGTATATTTGCCGCTTCCATTGTGCCTCGTCTGTGCGTTATGACAATAAACTGAGTCTGTTCAATATAATTTTTTAAATATGTAGCAAATCTCGAAACATTTACATCGTCAAGCGCAGCGTCAATCTCGTCAAGAATACAGAACGGAGCCGGCTTTACGCGAAGTATTGCAAACAGCAACGCAATGGCGATAAAGGACTTTTCACCGCCCGAATACAAGTTTATATTCTGCAAACCCTTGCCGGGAAGCTGTACCTCAATTTCAATACCGCTTTCAAGCACATTATCAGGGTCTGAAAGGTAAAGTCTGCCGCGTCCGCCGCCGAATAATTCCTTAAATACTTCACCGAAGCTTTCATTGATTTCGGAGAACTGTTTTTCAAAGTGCTCCTCCATCAATTCCTCCATAGATGATATTATGTCGTTAAGGTCAGCTTTAGACTTATCAAGGTCATTCTTCTGCTCCGTAAGGAACTTAAAACGCTCCTCAACCGCCTGATATTCCTCAATAGCGTCCACGTTAACGCTGCCAAGCGCCTTTATCTGTCCCTTAAGCTCAGCAAGCCTTGCAAAGGCTTCCTTTTCATTTTCAACCTCTGTCTTGATTTCCTCCGCGGTTGTGTAGGTAAGCTCATAATTATCCCACAGCTTGCTCAAAATATTCTCCGAATCATTGTTTAGCTTTTCGCGTCTGTTTTCAAGTCTGGAAAGCTCCTGCT
>JBJEIU010000367.1:0-5773 GCA_051877355.1 Hominilimicola sp. | reverse complement strand
ATATAGGAAAAATTAATATTAACGTGAGAAAGCTTATTCGATGTGTTGCTTCTATTCCACTCCGCAATATATCTAAATGCCCTGTCGATTACCCATTTACCCACAGGAATGATTTTCTCCGTCTGCTCAAGAATGGGAATAAACTCCATCGGACTTATCATCGGAAAATCCTCATGGCTCCATCTCAGCAATGCCTCTGCGGAATGAAGCTTACCTGTTTTTGCGTCAAGAACCGGCTGCAATACAATACGGAATCCCGAAAAATTATTCGCAATACTGCTCCGCAGCGCTTCATTGAGTCTCATAAGCCTGTTACGATGTTCATACAACTCATCACTGTAAAATACAATATCCGTTTCGTGCGTATGCTTTGCGCTGGAAAGCGCATATGTCAGATTATTATTGATATTATCAAAAAATCGTCCGTCCTGCGGGAACAAAGTCGCTCCGCTTGCAAAATCAATATGTATGGATTTTCCGTTAACTGTAATATCCTCCATATGTCTGGCAATATCGCTGTGCAGTTTCATTATTTCCTTCCTGCCGCCGCTCAAAAGCATCGAAAACTCTGTACCCGCGCTGCGGTAAACGCGAGCTCTTTTTTCGCATATATTAAGCAAATGCTGACCTACAGTATACAGCGCCGCATCACCAAAATCATATCCGTATTTTGCATTTATTCGTTTGAAATTACGTATATCAATCTGCATTGCAACGCCCTGTATCTCTTTTTCAAGCATATTCCTCAGGTCATTTCGGAATACGTAGGAATTCCACATGCCTGTAACAGGATCAATCTTCGTTATCTGTCCCATGCAGCGAACGTATCCTGCAAAAAATTCAGGAACACCGTCAGCGTCATATGTCATATATCCGCGGCAGTTTACCCATACATATTCATCGTTCGCATTCCTTATACGATATTCACAGTTATGGTACGGTGTAACACCGCTCATCATCTCTTCAAAATTTTTAAGATAAGGCTTTATGTCATCCGGATGCACTCTCTCGTCCCATATACCGGGAGGCGACAAAATAGTAGACGGAAGTCCGAAATATTCCTTTGCCTCCTCCGACCAGTGCGCTACACCCTTTTTTAAATCAGCATAGTAAAAATACATATTGTTACCGCTTTTCGACAGAGTATCAAATAATTTTGAATCGAAATCCGTTAATATATCTTCCATTGCTATTCCCCCGTACTAATGCAGACTGTTTCCGACAGCCGTCTCACATCAGATCAATTAGCACAATTTTACTGCCATTTTCACAAAATATCAAAAAAAAGCAACTAATTTTTGCACATATTTACCATATCACAAATAATATGAAATGTCAATATATTTTGCAATAATTCAGTTGCTTTTCTTTATATATCAGAATTTAATCTGCGGTTTATTTATCTGCCGTTTCTTCGGTATCCTTTGGCTCAATCACAATACTGTCTATTACGTCCTGATTAACCGTAACCTGTATGCCAAGCTCCTCAGCCTTATTGCTGATAGCTTCCTTCTGCTTCTTCTGGCTGATTCCTGATTCAACAGCATACTTATTGTCCTCAAAGAATTTTTCAAAATCTGCGTCCGATTTATCAATTGGAAGTCTCTTTATAATATGGTATCCGTAATCCGACTTGCATATTGTAATTTCTCCCGGCTGTACGGATTTAACCGCATCTTCAAATTCCGTCACCATTTCACCATCTGTAAAGAAGTAACCGTCAGGATTTGAACTCATACCCGGATCCTCGTTAAATTCTGTGATAAGCGCATCGAAATCCTCGCCATTCTTTGCTCTTTCCAGAATTTCATTGGCTTTCTTTTCTGCCTCTGCCTTTTTTTCATCATCATATTCCTCGTTTGTTGTCTGATCCTTTGTTGAAATAAGAATATGCTTTGCGCGCAGATATTCATCTTCGAAATACTGCTTCTTTTCATCGTCAGTAGCTTCTTCTATTGTAAGCTTGTCAGAAATTTTCTGAGCATAGGTTGATGTTGACAAAACTGCCTCAAGAACACTGTCGTCTATTCCGCACTCCTTTAATATTTTATCGCCCGCTTTTTTGCCTCCCATCTGCGATTTGAAGCTGGCAACAGCAGAACGTATATTTTTCTGTTCCTCGTCACTCAGTGTAACGCCCAATTCCGACGCGATTTCATTTACAAGATAATTCTGCTCAATAAGTTCTGCGGCATCCTCCACATTCGTCGTATTCATTCCGTATTCCGCAACGAATCTGACAGCGCCCTCTGTTATTTTCTTATCGCCTATCTGCATTGCAACGCTGCCTCCGTTTGATGCACAGCCGCTTATAAGCAATGCTGACGCAATTAAAAGTGATGATATTTTTGTAAATTTCATATTTTCGACTCCTTTTTACAATTTAATATTGCAAATGACTATATAAGCCTTTACTTAACTATTATAATACTATTAATCGATACTGTCAATTGTAATATTCTACTTTACCTGGGCGCTGATTACATTGCCCAGTGTATCGGTAAAGGTATAATTGAAATCAGTATTTATTATATCTCCGTATCCCAGACCTTTAAGTCCCTGCGCCACCACAGACGCC
This sequence comes from Hominilimicola sp., assembly GCA_051877355.1. Classification (GTDB taxonomy): domain Bacteria; phylum Bacillota; class Clostridia; order UBA1381; family UBA1381; genus Hominilimicola. The sequence continues at coordinate 3,195 of JBJEIU010000367.1, read as the reverse complement.
CACTTATACGCGCCTGCATATGATGAATGAAGCGTATCTCCGCCTACCTCTGTAAGGTTGAAGTTCTTTGTTATTACATTATCCGCGTTATCGCCGTACATTGAATAAAGAAAATCGTAGCTTTCCTTTGAAAGGTCAATTAACCCGCAGTTCTCATCAACCGCAATATCCTTTAAATAGCTGCTCCATGCCACTGACGGCTTATAATCATGCTCGGATGCATTCGGCGTCACAAGCACAGGAATTATACCCTTTTCGCGGCATTGCTTTATCATATCCTTAACGCACGCGGTCATTTCCTCGCGGGTTGAATAATTACGGTCGTTATACGCACATTCTATAATTAGTATATCGCCTTTTTCGCCATTTTCGATAACTGACGGAAATGCCGTCTGATACAGTCCCGCCGCAAACTGTCCGCTATTGGCAAGATTTGTAACGGGTACGTTTACAAAGTCCGGAAGTACCTGCCCCCAGCCTGTGCGGCCGCCGCCTACTTCCTTTTCAAAGCTGCCGTAATAATTGCAGGCAAGCGAATCGCCTATTACGTATATTCTCTGCGGTCTTTCATAAAAGTCAGGCTGTTTTTCCACAGTTACATAATCAAGCACGGTTGAACCGTCGCACATTGAAACATTAATTGCGCCGTTCTTAATCTTTATATCCTCCGCGCTATAAAGAGAGCCCTCGCTGAGTTTTCTGTCTGCATCGGACTGGTCAACATTGTTGCCGACCATAAAGCCGTTCACGTATATGTCGCCGCGCCATGTTTCCGCCTTTTTAAAGGTTATATTGTAATATCCGTCGGCAAATACAGCATCAAGTGTTTTGCCGTCCTCCTTTACGTCACCGATATTTGTAAATTTATATACAGGGGAAATTTCATATGCCTCTCCTGCTGTATGCTTTATTTCATAGCCGTCCATTGTGGTGTCGATGTCTGTTATTTTCGTTATTTTACCGTCCGCGCACAGGTAAACGCGCTTGCTGCCGTTGGTGGCAAGCACCTTGTCCCCTTGCTTGACATTTTCATTCTGTACGGAAACAAGTGTGCCGTCCGCGTCATATGACAGGACTGCTACAAGTCCGTCCACCTTTACCGTTGCGGCAGGAATTTGTGTTTCCTTTATTTCCTCTGACATACCGTCAGAATATGTTATTTTGTATGAGGTAATGTTTTCGTTTTCAATCAGCTTTCCGTCTGCGTACGAAATATCGCTTTCCGTTATTCCGTCAATGGCAAAGCAGTCGACTGTGTAGTCTACGGATATGATATTGTCCGCACCTGTGTAGGCATTGGCTGTAATTGTTGCCTTGCCCTTGCCCACAGCCGTCATCATGCCGTTTGAATCAATTTTTATTACATTTTCATCAGAGGACTTAAAATCCTTCAGACAACTGTTTATTGAAATACAGTCAAGAACATTTCCAAACTCATCGTTTATGTCTGTTATTTCAAACTGCTTTGATGAATGAAGATTAAGCGTGTTTCCATCATGTTTCCAATCTGCAATTTTCGGATTTGCTACAATTTCAACTTCCTTATATGCTTTCGCACCGTTATATTCCGCACATATGATTGCCTTGCCTGACACTCCTTCTTCAACAATCAGCAAACCGTTACTGTCCCTCCATCTGCCGTTATCGTCCGTCCACACGCCATCAACACCGGAAACAGTAACTTCAATCTCAGTATCGGGAATATAATAGTCAGGTTTCACCTCATAATCAAATGAAATAAAGCTGTTTGGCAATGATGAAACCTTATCCGGACCATCTATTGTTATCTTGGTTTTATCGGGATATGAAATGCCTATATATTCAAGCGTTACATTCTGTCCCGAAATGGAATTTATCTTGTCAAACGAGGCAGACAAATTATTTATTTTGTCCGACACACCGTTTTGCTTACAAACAACAAGATTATTTCCTTTATCAAAGGTCAGCTTAAATTCCATATTATCCTTTGAGGTTATTTTCTCATCGCCTATATAAATTCCGTCACCATTATATTTTATTTCAGCCGCTTTACCGCTGTCCGTGTTCAGCGCAAGATATCCTCCATCTTTAAATGTGACATTAGACGATATTCTTGTAACTTCCTTTGTATCAATGCCGTTTCCCATCTTAAATTCACCGCCAAGGACAAGCGTTCCCGCGGTGTTTCCGAAATCCGATTCATAATATACCGCATCCGTCTCACATTTCAGCTGAATATCAACAGCCGTGTCGCCGTCCGCCATTGTCACTGTTTTTTCCGCCGTTTTATACCCATCCTTTTCAGCAGAAACAATCACTCTTTCGCCTGCGGGCAATGACGAGACAGTAAGAGCGCCGTTTTCGTCAGCATAAAATTTTATTCCGTTCACAGTCAGATTTGCGTACTGAGTTGATGTGATATTCAGACTGTGCAGCGGCTTTCCGTCACCGTCAGATATTTCAATTTTGCTTATGGCAACCGCACCCCACTTATCACAGTGAAATTCAATTGTTTCCGTATCCTCACCAATTATAACCGACTCTGTGCGCCATGTGTCAAAATTATCACCGTTGATTGAAATATAGCGGTCACCGATTTTAAAATACGCGTATGGGTCGCCCGTATTACGAAGCGTTGAACCGTTGTTTGTTACGGTAGGCTTGGCAAAAGTAAGTGTCACCTTACTCCCCTTTTCGATTTTTGGCATATTAAGTGCAATTATGCTGTTATCATTTACCGAAGCTGTTGCCAGGTATATGTATGAACCGTTCGCCTTAAATGTTTCGCCTATTGGAAATGTTCCCACCTCATTGTTATGCGCTAAATCCGTAACAGCTGCATATTTTCTGTTCATGTCACCCGAGGTTGTAACTGTTATTTTGTCCGTAAGCGGCGCGTTTGTAACGTCATTCGGCGAGCCGTCCGTGACGCAGTTTACACCTTTGAACGTATATGTTACGTCATCTGCTGCCATTGCCGAAAATGACGCTGCTGCGAAGCATATTGCAATAAGCACCGCCGCAATTAATTTCTTTTTCAATATATATCTCCCCTTATCAAAAAATATCATTATATGAATTATACCAAAAAATTGCGGCTAATGCAATATATAGCATTAAAAAGGGAAGCTGTAAAGCCTCCCTCAATTCAAAAAAATACACTTGTTCCGTTAAATATTTTGTCCATCATATCACTCCCATTCACATAGCACATAA
>JBJEIU010000366.1:0-5793 GCA_051877355.1 Hominilimicola sp. | reverse complement strand
GTCCTTTTGATGTCCTTTGGGGTGTATAATGTACGATGTAAGGATATTTAATCCAAAAAAATTAAATTCAGAGGTGATAAAAAATGAAAAAAAGAATTTTATCAATCATTACAGCGCTGGCGCTTTTTATGCCGATGATGTGCGCGTTTAACATTGTTAAACCGCTCTCGACAAAGGCGGAATCTTCAACGCCGGTAGCGCAGGCGAACGGAGTTATTTACTACTCGTTTGACAGAGCATGGGCAGAGGCAATTAAAAACGGCGGCACATTTAAGCTGCTGACAAGCTGGTTGGCGTCAAACGGGGAATTTAAAACGGATAATAAGGATTATAAGGCTTACTTCAAAAACGGTGCGCTTTGTGTGCCGGAGGGGAAAACAGTAACTATTGACCTTAATGGTTACAACATAAGCCGCGGTTTGTACTATAGAAATCATAAAGCCATTTCAGATGGCGAGGTCATTTACCTGTCAAAGAAAGCCGAACTGAATATTAAGGACACATCATCCGGCGGTAACGGATGTATCGAGGACGGAAACAGCAAAAACGGTGGCGGCGGTATACACGCAAAGTCCGGCTCGCACATATATATGTACGGCGGCGGGATTTCCTATTGTCAATCGGCCGGCGGCGCGATCTTTGATGGTCACAATGGCAGTGCGGTACATCTGGAAAGCGGTGCGACAATGTATATGTACGGCGGTAAGCTGTTTGAGAACAATTATAATCCGACCTTGACATACCCGAACAACAGGGTGCCTAAAGGCGGTACAGTAAAGGTTGAATCAGATTCGCGATTTTATATGTACGGCGGCGAAATACTGTATAACCATGCTATAAAGTATAACTACAATGAGAAGCCGAAATCTGCATCTCTGGGAACCGCTATTTACAGTAATGAGGGCGGAATAGTGTTTTTGGACGGCGGAAGCATACATCACAACGTCTCTAACTTCGACCAAAGAGAAATAGGAGCGACTGTATACTGCGAGGGTGAACTGTATCTGCGAGGAACAGAGCTTGCATACAATTCGGCATATGCCGCTGTTCAGAATGTTAATAGAGCCTACTACCGTGGCGGTTCTATTCATGATAATGAAATGTTTGGTATAATAGTAGAACCGGAAAACGATACTTATTTCGGCGGAAATATAGTTGTTAAGAATGGTGTCCGGTTTGGCTACTATCGAAGAGACAAGAAGATAGTGAGAACCCGAATGATAATGGAAACGTTTGACGAATGTGCCAATATATTTATAAGTGAGCCTGTTGCTCTTGGCTTGCATGAGGCATATCTGTTATGTGATACAGCAGGAAGCGGACAATATGCAAAATATTTCCATTCGAGGAGCGAGCACTACGGACGCGTTGTAAGCGGTAATGACGGCAGGCTGTATTATGAATGTGGGCTGTATGACGAAGGACCGAATGCTTTGATAAAAAGCATTGATTCCGTTAAACAGGGCAATTCTGACATTGACTATGAGCTGAATGATCAGGATTATGATTGGAGCAGCCATAACATAACAATCCATGTTCCGGAAAATACCGATGTTACAAATCTTGCGGTTTCTTTTACGACAACCGGAACGGCAGAGAGCGTAACATCAGAAACCTCTCCCAAAAGCGGAAGTGTAATGGACTTTACAAAACCGGTAATCTATACGCTTTTAGGCAGTGACGGAAGAACGGAGCAAAACTGGACAATAACAGTTGTAAAGAATTTGAAAGTACCGTCATATAATGTAACCGTAAACAGCGGTACGGGCGGCGGAAATTATAGGAAAGGCAGCGAAGTTTCCGTTGCGGCAGACGAGGTTGAAGACAAGCGTTTTGTTTCGTGGAACGCAGAGGGCGTTGAGCTGACCGATGAGCAGAAAGCCTCGCAGGCAATGAGCTTTACCATGCCAAAGAATGATGTAACGCTTACGCCTGAATATAGGGATTTGCAGAGTCTTGCGGAGCTTACGATAACAGAGCCGTCATCAGGACAGGGCTTTGACGAGTATGCTGCAGTTACGCTGCCGGAGGGCGGAAGTGCAGAAATTCCGATTGAATGGACGCCAAAGGAGGAAAAGGCTGAATTCGGCAAGACATATACCGCCGTTATGTCGGTATCGTCACAATTCGGCTTTGCTAAAAATATAAGGGCAACCGTAAACGGCAATGAAGCGACAGTAAGCAGGCTGAACGATAATACTATCGCGATTACATATGAATTTAACACTGCTAAAGCAAAGCTGCAGAGCATAACCGCACCGACCATGAACGCGGATAACGGTACGAAGTTCGAAAATATGCAGCTGCCACAAAAGGTTGGCATAATGACTACGGACGCAAATATTGTTACTGCGGACGTGACATGGGAAACAAAGCCTGCCTCATATTATAACCCATTATCTCTGTATGCACAGCAGTTCACCGTAAAAGGAACTGTAACACTTCCCGAGGCGGTTGAGCAAAATGAGGTTGACCTTAATGTTAAGCTAACCGTCAATGTGTCTGCCGCAAATACGGTCGAAAGCGTGCAGGCAAGTCTTAATGAGGGCAGCTACACGGAGGTGCAGCAGCTGGTGCTTTCAACGCCTACCGAGGGAGCGAAAATTTATTACAATATCAGTGATGACGGAACAACGCCGGAAAAACCCGATCCGACCGATTCTGATGTTAAGGAATATACAGCTCCCATTCGGCTTGGAGAGGTGGGCGAAGCCTATACATACTGTATCAGCGCAATAGCCGTAAAGGACGGAATGTTCGACAGTAAAGAAGCGGTATACAAATACAGAGTTGACGTTCCGAAACCGAAATATGAGGTAAAGGTTGTTGACAAGAACGGCAGTACGGCAGGTCTTGGCGGCGGAACTTATTGTGAGGGCGATACCGTAACCGTTAAAACAACAGCAGCGGCAGGTGACCATGTATTTAAAAACTGGAGCGTAAAAGAGGGAAGTCTTACTCTTACAGATGAGCAGAAAATCGCGTCATCATTTACATTTACCATGCCTGCGGGAAATGTAACACTTCAGGCAGATTTTATTGACGCGATAAATAAAATTGAGCTTGATGTAAACGCACCGGAGGCAGGTAAAATACTGGATAAGACGGCTGGCTACAAGCTGTATAACAGTGCGTCAGAAGATCCTGTTCTGACAGGCTCGTCAACGGACGCAAAAGCACCTGTTATAGTATGGAATCCGTCACACACTACCGCGGCATATAACACGGATTATATGGCATATATTAAACTGCTGCCGAATGAAGAAAATGATATAGTATTCAGTGATTATACGGAGATAGCGGTAGATGAGGGCGAAGCCATCGCAATGAAAAATGACGACGGCAGCCTTGACATATACTTTGCTTTTGATCCGACTGCCAAAGCTAAGCTTAACAGCATAACTGCACCGGCAGCAATCAGTGTGCCGTATAACACACCGATTGAAAATATAACGCTCCCGTCAATCGTGCAAATAGACACCGACGCGGATTACATCAACACAGCTGGCGTTTTGTGGGATACAAGTGGATATTTACCGACATCAAGCGGAGCACAGACAATCAACGGAACGGTAATTCTTTCTGATGACGTAGACGAAAACGGAAAAGCGCTTACAACAACGCTTACAATCAATGTTGCCGAACAGGAAAAAGCGCCTGTGCCTATGGCAAGTGTCGCTTCGGGAACATATACGGAAAATCAGACTGTAACGCTTACAGCCGAGGGTGCGGATATTTACTATACAACTGACGGCACAGAACCGACAACAGGCAGTACAAAATATACTGACCCAATTTCCGTAACAGGCACAGAGGGAACAACAGTCGAAAAGACAATTAAGGCAATATCTGTTGCAGCCGGAAAGGCAAACAGTGCCGTTGCAGAATTTAATTACACAATCGCACTCCCCGCAAAGACCTATACCGTTAACGTAATAAACGGCACAGGAAGCGGAGAATATGAAGCAGGCAAAATCATAAACATCATGGCTCAGCCGGGTGCAGGTATGGCTTTTACAAACTGGAAAGCCGAGTCGGTTTACTACACAACGGAAACTGTAAAAGAAACCATTCATGACGAGAATGGCGAGCAAAAAGAGATTGATGTTGAGAAACGCGTAAGAAATGCCGAGCCTGTGGCTGATACCGTTTTTGGAAGTACATCAAGACCAATCACAACTCTGACTGTTCCCGCACTTGACGAGGGCAGAACGCTGGAGGTAACAGCAGAGTGCCTTGAAACAGTAACAGCAGTTGATTTAAAGATGACGCTGCTAAAGGGCGGCGAATCCCTGCCGACAGGCATGACAACAGCGACAGACAATGTGAGCATTACTGAAAATAGTTTCAGTATCACTCCGAATGATGGTACAGCAAAGTATAACACAACCTATACAATGAGCGTAAATATCACAGCCAATGAGGGATATATCTTTGGCGAAAATCCCGTATTCAGCATAAACGGCGCGGCTGCATCTCCGAAGAAGAACACAGATGGCAGCTATACCGTAACCTATGTGTACAAGACAGCCAAGGACGCAGTTACAAGCGTTACAAATCCGTCAGCGGTTACAGATTTACCAAATGGTATAAGTATGAACGATATTATAGGCAAGCTGCCGCAGACTGTGGCTGTCACAACTGAGGGCGGAACTATTACAGAATCACAGGTATCGTGGAATGCTGCTCCTGTAGAGGGTAGCTATGCTCCGACAGTTAAGACAGCGCAGACCTTTAAGCTAAGCGGCGTATTGAATCTGCCGGAAACAGTGACAAATCCGAAGGAATTAACCGCTGAAATTGAAGTGACCGTAAATGCTGTGAAGAAATACAAAGTAACAGTAAACGGCGGCAGCGGCAGCGGCGATTATGAGGAAAATTCAACTGTTCCGATTGTGCTGACAGACGAATACACGGATAAGGTATTCACAGGCTGGAGCATTGACAAGGAAAATGTGCTGATTAACAATCCAATCTCAAAGAGCACATTTTTCACAATGCCGTCAGAAGATGTAGTTGTTACGGCAATTTATAAGGATAAGATTGACAGTGTTGCGTTGACGGGTGAAGTACCAAAAGCCGGTGAGCCGCTCCTGACAGAGGTGACCTGCGAAACAGAGGGAGTAACCGCGTCGCTGGCATGGACGCCGAGCGATACAGTGGCAGGCTATAATAAGAGCTACACAGCGAATATAAAGCTAAAAGCCGACAGCGCAAACTTCTATGAATTTGCAGATAATGTAAGTGTGATCATAAACGGACAAAATGCAGATGTTACCGTAAATGCTGATAAAACAATTACAGTTTCTCATGAATTTACAACCGACAAAGCAAAATTGACGGAAATTATACCGTCAAAGCTGACAGGTATCAAAAATGGTACAGCGCTTGAGGATATGCCGCTTCCGAGCAAAGTAAGCGTTGTGACGGAGGATTCAGACATAACAAGCGCAGATGTTGAATGGGATATGTCAACAGCTGTATATGACAGCACAAACACAGGCGAGCAGAGCTTTACATTAAAGGGAAGAATTACGTCAGACAACATCAATACAAGCGAATATAACGGTGTTCCGACACTCAATGTAACAGTAAGCTCGGCAGGTACAGCAGCAGCGCCGATTGCAAGTCCGATTGAGGGAACATACACCGAAAATCAGAAGGTAACGCTTACCACAGTCACAGAGGGTGCAGAAATCTGGTATTCTGTAAATGGTGGTGACTTTGTACAGTATGCAGACCCAATTGAAGTAACAGGAACACAGGGTGAAACGGTTACAACAGTAATCAAGG
>JBJEIU010000365.1:7718-25707 GCA_051877355.1 Hominilimicola sp. | reverse complement strand
AGTTTGACCCGTTCTATAAGCTGCAGTTCGTAAGAGTAAACGAAAAGGCGGATATAGAAGAGCTTCTTGCATTCAGAACAACAGCAAGCAGTGATAAGACCGCGTTTGACGTTGAAGTGACTCCTCCTGCATCAGAAGATGACAATGCCGCATACACAGTATATGTTGTTACAGACGGCAATAACGACAAGACAGACATATCAGTGAACCTTACAGCAGAATCTACAAACGGTACTGTTGAACTGCTGAAGGATAATGTTCAAATTGCAAAGATGCGTGACGAAAGTGACGCGGAAGGCGAGGGTGTGACATTCACCAAACTTGATATGGGTAATTATCAGCTTGTTGTTACCTCCGAAGATGGCAATACAACAAAGACATATACATTGAAGCTAATAGCATCTTCAAGCGACGCGGCGATTAAGTCCATTATCTTCAATAAGGGAACCGATGTTCAGTTCAACTCTGCAAAGCAGAAAGAGGTTGAATGGGATGGAGCGGTAATTGTCGATCCGTCCGTTATGACAACAATAGAAATTATTCCTACAAATAATTATGCAACAATAACAGATATTGTAAGAGTAAGGGCTAAGAGTGTAGACGGAGAAATAATTTATGAAGAGGTACAGGATTCAGACCCTGTTATTGAAGATGATATAAATAACAAGCTTCTTGTGAATAACAAGGTTAAGGGTGCTGTACAGGTTGACTACAAGACTATCAGCGGATACCTTGATAAGTATCCGGACGGTGACTTGTATCTTGTGACGATTGCGTCACAGGACGGTAAGCAAATCAAGACTGAGCCTTTGAGAATAAAGGGCAAGACCATTGAATCAAAGGAAATCGGCTTGAATCTTGTAACGGTTGACGGAAAAGAAAGTGATAACATTACTTCAGACGGTTATGTTTATAACTTCAAGAATGCAAACGATAAGGTATCGGCAGCAGTTGAAACCGCAGGAAACAGCAGAATAGTTCTTATCAAGGATAAGAGCAATATGAACGGCACAGGCGGTATCATGTATCAGGCTGCTGAAGTGAGCAGCGCGATTAACGACTGGATGGATACATATAAGGTTAACCTGAAAAACTACGTAAATGAAATTACGGTAGATGTCATTTCAGACTTCTATGTAAGCGATACTGCTACTCCGAATTCTAAGAAGACATATACAATCGCATTGTATACAACAAGCGATGAATGTGAAATCAAGAGCATTACAGTCGGAGGTAAAGAAGCTGTAAGACGCTCCGATAATCCTACTGTATTTGATATTGCTGTGGGTGAGAATGAAACTTATAAAGACACAACAAACAATCTGGTATCAGATGTAGTTGTGACAGCAATGAATGCATATACAGAGATTACAAAGTATGGTACAAGCGTGCCTACGGCAAACGGCGAACTTAAGTTTACACAAATACTGTCAACAGGTTCGGCAAGTATCAGAATTGACGCCAAGTCATCATCGGGCAACAGATGGCAGACATATACGCTGAATATCTCGCTTGATGATTCCAATGCTGATGTTAAGTCGGTATTCGTAAACGAGACCGAGCTTGAACCTAATGATGAAGTTTATGTAGACCTTCAGCTGTTCGCGCTTGAAAGGACGAACGAAGCAGTTTATACTGCAAATGTAAACCGCAGGGATAATGTGAATATCACAATATTGCCGAAAGCGGCGCTTGCAACAGTTACACTGAGCGGTGATAACATCGATACACCTGTCAGCAAGCTGAAGGGTGGAGTATTCGAAAACATCGTTATGAATGAAACAACAGATACAAATCTGTTCTTCACAATAACTGCTGCCGACGGTATAACCACCAAGGATTATAAGATAGTTCTTCATTACATGGGAGATACCGATACGGGAATCCAAGGTGCAGAATATGCCGGAATTGAAGCTGGCAAGGCAATAAATGACGAAAATGTTCGTATAGTAAATATGGTAGGCAGCAAGCTGACGTCAGGACTTATCAATATTTACGGCAACAATAAGAATCAGCTTATAACCATTACTATAGACGGTAAAGAATACACCAGTGAAAACGGAGTATTGTCACAGCCTTACAGCATGATAAACGATATGGTTGAATTACCGTTTACCGTAACATCACAGGGAAGCTTTAACAATGGTACTTTCACAGGAAAGGTAACAGAGGATTACACGCTTGTTATCAGAAGAAAGACTGCCGGATTTGAAGAAGTAGCTGCAGACAGTAACGTTCTTGAATTTAACACGGTTCAGTATTCTTACACAGCATTGCCGACTGCCAAGAAAGTGGCTGTCTATGTCAAGGCTGATGATGAATACGCAAAGGTTAAGATTGGCGGAAATAACGAAATGGTATATGAAGCGCTCGCTGATATAGACATCAGCACGCTCACAAGCGTTGACGAGCTTGTAATACCTATTCAGATTTCCACATATCCATACCTTGGAACGGATACTGATACGGTTGTAAGAAATCTGGTTATTAAGAAGGGTTCATCAACCTTAAAGAATTTGTCTGTGATGACAAAGCCTGAAATAGACGGCGTTGATGAAATAATTCAGCCTAATGAATACGGCGAATATATCAGAGCAATTGACGCAGACAATAATAACACATATCTGACAGTAAGACTACAGGCATCAAGCGATAAGTATAAGCTGGTTCTGTATGACAACAGCGGAACGGCTATTGAATCGGGTACATATAATCAGAGCGAAGGCGAAGATATTAAGACTTACAGCTATACAATAGACAGCAAAGAGCTGTCAGCTCCGGACAGCGAAAATAAATTCAGCATTTATGTGAGCGACGGAATAGGTAACGAAGCTGTATATCCGCTTATTATTCTGAAGGCTTCAACAGATACTTCTGTCAAGGAAGTAATTGCTCAAAGACATCAGCTTAATGAAAGCATTGCTGAAAATAAAGATGTTTCGGACGAGGATTGTGCAGAGCATGTTATGTACATTGATGAAGACGCAGTATCAGTTAATATGTACATTGCGGCTAATGATCCGAACGCAGTTGTCACATATGACAAGACAAGCAGAACAGGAGAATTGTATGTAGACATTTCACTGACGGATGGCGCAGAATCATACAGACTTCCGTTTACAATTACATCAAAAACGATGAACAGCATAACTAATCAGTACATCAGCCAGACTCATTACATGGTTCTTATACGCAGAAGCAGTATTGCAGAGCTGGAGAGTGTCAATGTAAACGGCGAATTGCTTGAAAATTCAAACGATTCATATTCGGCTAAGAATATCACTACAGAAACTGTAAAGGCAATCTTTAAGGCTGCGCATAACGGAACTGTAGAGGTATTTGACAAGTCGGGCGAAGCTGTGCCGGTAGCGCCAGATACAAATGAAGGCTCAGTATGGACAAAGGACGAGCTTCCTCTTGAAGACGGCGCTTCAACGAGATATGTAATCCGGGTTACTTCACAGGATAAGAATAACTCAAAGGATTATATGCTCACTCTTGAACCTGAGGACTTTATAGGCGGCTTGAAGCTCCTTGAAATTGCGGTTGACCCGGCTGATTTGTCGAATATCGGCTATATCCAGCCTTCGCGCGATGAGGATGGAGTATATAATTACATCATTGATGAGACAGCTCAGGAAGTTTATGTTCATGCGGTTGCATGGAATATGGATTCGGTTGTTTCAATCAACAATGATAAGACAAATAAGAAATATGAGTCAACGCTGAAAATTCCTCTGAACGGAAATGTGACAACAGTTCCTCCGACAATAAAGACAATCTATATTCCGGTTACGGTTAAGCTGAATTCAAACGGTTACGTATATGATTACGTACTGAAGCTTGAAAGACGTAACCTGAATACGGGAGATATAACAGTTGAAGTCGGCGATGACCTTAACAGTCTTACAAGTAAATTCGAGGTAATAGACAACAATACTCTTTACAGTGCAATTGTTGCGGGTACAGAGCACGAGGACGGAACAGTGACCGCGGGCGTAAAGGTATCGGCAGGCGATATCTATGCTATGGTAGCGGGTGAGCTTCTGTCAGACGGTGCGAGAGTTCCTGAAAAGACGGACGAGAATGTATTTGAAAAGGAAGTAGTTCTTGAAAGTGAACTTACACAAATGGTATTCACCGTTCGCGCGGAAGATGCGTCGGCAGACGAATATGTAACCATATACCTTGATATTTACAAAGCTAATAATAATTCTGCGCTTAAGGATGTAACCGTTGACTTTGAAAGAAACGGCGAAACCGTAGCAATAAGCGCACAAAAGAAGGAAGCTGACGATGGTACAATAGAATATCACACATGGATTTCAACAGAATCAGATGTTAATATTACAGCTGAAGCAGAGGCTCTCGGCGCTATGGTTCAGATTGAAGGCAACAGCGAGGCTGTATATCATATAGACAGACTTGAAAACATTCCGTTTGCGGGTCAGGTTGAGAAGATTATAACAGTAATGCCTTCTGACGGCTCACCGGCAGCAGAATATAAGCTTATTATTCATAAGTCTTCTATGGAGCTTCTCACACTTACTGTTGAGGGTAACGATGTTCTAAGCAGTGTAAAGACTGAGGACGAAGGCGGAAAGTTTGTTGATGTATACGAGTACTATACAAGCAGCTCAGTAGTAGATATTTTTGCCGAGGCACAGGCAAGTGTTGAAATAGGCGTAATGCCGGGTGGAGCGAAGAATCCTGACGCTGACAGCTTGTTCGTATATGAAATAAAGCAGGCAGACGTGAATGGATATGCTGAATACGAAATCAAGGTTCGCGGAGAAGGCGTAACAGACGAATTCATAAAGGTTTCTAAGCTGAGAATTTATAATTACAGTGAAGACAACACTTTGAGTTCGGTAGAGATTTCATATAAGGATAAGTCCGGAAACGTCAAGACCGCCAAGGCTGCGGTGACAGCAGACGGCAACTATGAGTTTAATCTGCCTAATTATGTTGAATTGGCTGATATTACAGCTACCGCAGCTGATATGGGCGCGGGTGTTAAGGTTGAGCCTAATACCGAGTTTAATATTCATGTTGATACTGCTGAAGATGTTAAGCTTGCAAGCGGTACATCTGTGGTGAATATAACTGTTCATCCGTCAGCCGCTTCGGGACAGGATAAGACGTATACTCTTACAATTTACAGACTTGATACTGCTCTTGCTTCTGTAGTTGTAGATTCGGCAGAGCTGTATCCGACAACAAAGACAGAAACAATAGACGGAGTAGTATATGACTTGTATGAAACAGTTGTTTCAAATAAGGAAAGTGCGTCAATAACTGTCAAGACACTTGACGGCGACGCGATAGTAAACGTATCCGCAGACGGCACTGATCCGGACGCTTCAAGCACAAATGTATGGACAAACTCAAATTATGCGCTGGATAACATAACAGAACTTGTAATATCGGTTAAGAGAGATGCCGCGTCAACTGCGGTAACTAAGTCGCTGTTACGTATTTACAAGTACAGCAATAATACGGCGGCTAATATATTCGCAGAATATACTGACGCTGAGGGTAATATCCATAAGATAGCAGCGGAAACTGATAATGTGGATACAAGCTATGACGGCACGACGCTTCAAATAATTGTTCCTTACGATGTGAACACGATTGATTTGACAGCTCAAACGTCGACTTCACTTGCAGGAGTGAAGATTACAGAGCCTGATGAATACGGAAATCCTGTAAGCAATGTTGTCTATAACACAGACACAGACACCGTCACAAATTATCACATGGCTCAGAGCGTATCTACAAGATATGTTCACGTTAAGGCAACAGATAATACTACAACTCAGATTTACAAGGTTAATATAGTACATCTTGCGAATCTGGTTCCGACAGATATTATCTTCAAGAATAACAGTACCACATATGATTATGTAACTGTGGAAGACGGAAAGACTGTTTACAATAAACTTGCAACAAGCCAAACTTCAGAGACTATTGAAATTAAGTCGAATTCATACGTATATATCTCTGCAAACGATGGAGCTTGGGTAGAGAATATAGAAACAACAACCGTAAGTCTTGCCGAGGGTATAACAGACGTTATAGTCAAAACATCTGTAGGTCAGACATTGACACTGAAGAAATATCAGCCGGATGTATTAACGTCAATTATAAGAATTTATAATTTGAATGATAATACAAACATAAAGGATATCAGCGTAACATACAAGGATAATGCTGGACAGAGCGTAGATGCGGTAATAGTCAACGACCCTGTAAACGGTTACACGGCATTTATTCCTGAGGGTACAAAGCTTGCCAATGTATATGCCCAAACGGAGGACGTGCTTGCCAATATTAAGATAAATGACGGCAAATACGAAATCAATAAGACAACATATAATAATATTAATGTGTCCGCGGCGGATAATACTGCGGCAGAGATTTCCGTAAAGGCAACAGACGGAACAGAGAAAGCATACACGCTGACAATCAGTACATTAAAGCTTGCTCCGACAATAGAAACATGGCATGACGGAGAAGCAAAGACGGCTGCCGATTATGACAGCGTCAATGCTAAATTCACAACAAGAGTAACACCGGGCGGTCAGATTAAGCTTGACATAACGCCGACAGATGCAGCGTACTATGTAAGATACGGATATATTCCTAACACAGAGGATAACTATGAAACAATCGCATCTAACTATAAAGACAGCGATTCAAGAATAGTATGGTCTGAGTGGAAACAGGGAGGCATAACCGAAGGTCTTGCAGATTTGATTACAGGCGACAATAAGTCAACAAAGATAGTTGTACAGGTCGGCGTGCCGAATAACAGCGAATCAATTGATGAACCATTAGGTGATAATCTTGGTAAGCTTGGCACAAACAGAAAGTATAGCTTGTTTGTATATCAGAAGTATGACAGCCAGAATGAAATCGAAATATCAGTAAATGATAACAAGATTACAGGCTGGACAGATAATAGCGGCGTTAAGGAGGTTTACTACGGCGTATTAAAGACAGACGAAGATAAGATTAAGCTTATGATTGAGTCTGTTACAACTGCGGCAAATGCAATTCCTCTGACATCTTATACAGTTGATTCACCAAGCGCTCATGTGGATGATGTCGAGTATAAGAAGAATTATGATGTAGCTATTAATCCTGTTGAGGCTGATCCTGACGATACGCCGCATACTGTAATCAATATTACGGCTAAGACAGAGTCGGGCAAAGAGTCATACTACAGAATTATTGTTTACAGAAAGTCTTCAAATGCCAACATCGAAACAATAACTGTAAATGAAAAGGCACAAATAGGTGATACAATCCTTGAAAATAATACGTATTATCACAAGTTCAATGTGCCGTCGAATACTGTTGTATCTGACAGCAATGGTAACGAATTTGTAAAGATATACATTGATGCTGTACATGAAAAAGCAAATATTCATCTTAATGTTGAAAGTCTGAAAAATAAAGACTATATTGGAAAGACTGAAACAACAGAAGGAGGAAACACGCTTGAATACGTTCTTGTTCCTGTAACGTTCACTAATAATACAGCAAATGTAGAGTTTACCGTAACATCAGAGGACAAGCTGCAATCTGTACTGCATAATCTTGTAATCAAGAAATTGTCTTCAAGCACCGGAGTTGACAGTGTAACAATTTACGGTGTAACAAACAGAGACGCTGAATACGTTGCTGAATATGATGAAGACGGAAATCTTGTTGACGAATATTTCAAGGGATACCTGTCAACGGATGAAATAGGAAATGATAATGGTTCAGTTATTATTTCAGTATACGCTGAAGATCTTGACGCAAGCAAGAGCGTGGTATCATTGTCGAAACAATTCGAGGTCACATATGCAGACCCTGACAAGGGAACATATGTAGGAGGAGAAGACGCATCGGCAACAAGAAATACTTACTGGGTAAGCAACAGATACACAGGTCTCAAATCAATGGTTAAGGGCGATGTGACTGTAACCAACTTCACAATTACAGCTGAGTCCGGAGAAACAAAGACATACGAACTGCGTTTGTATGCGATGGATACAGATAACCGAAATATTGAGGTTAAGGAATATGAGGTTAAGGATGACAAGGGTAATATAAATACAATGTCAATCCCGTCTATCTGGGTTGCAGAGCAGGGAACATTGGGACTTCTTCAAACACCGAGTGTTGTATCAGAAGGAATTGACCCTGATGATAAGGTTACTCCTACATACACCGTATATATAGGCGATACCCTAACCTCGATAGACATAAAAGTACGTACAGAGTATGAATATGCGGGCGTAAGAATCAATAATGCAAAGAACTATGATTATCATGAACAGACTTTGACAATTTCTAACCTAAAGCCTAATACAGAATACACATATCCGATTTATGTAAGATCGCAGAATGAAATGTCGGCAACAACATCTTCATCAACGGGTTATGGTAAATTGTATAAGCTGATAATTAAGAGATTGCCTGATAACAGAGAGCTTCAGTCTGTAACCATAAGTCCGGCAGATATGAAAGAGGACCCGTCAGAGTATATTGAAGAAAACGAGAGTCAGTATATCGTAAGCTTTGACTCGTCAGACGTCATACCTGTTGTTGTTAACCACGGTACAGAGGTTGTTCCTATAAGATTTGTATCAATGGTTAAGACTGCCAGAATTACCGTCAGCGGTGAACTGATAGACAGTCAGACATCAGTCTCTGCTACAAATGTTCTTGATGCAAGATTGATGTTTACTGGAGAGAACTCACAGTCGTACACTATTAAGGTTGAAAACCGCGAGGGTGATTTAACTCCTAAGGAATATACGCTTGTATTGTCAAGGAAGAACAATGTAATGAACATTGATAATCTGCTTCTTGACGGACGTATAACGGTTACAAAGGAAGAGGATAAACCTAAGAATGATACAGACCCGTTGATTTATTACATCGATATAGCTCATGAATATACAGGCTATAAAGACGAAGACGGTAATGTACATACCGGACAGTCATTGCTTAAGGCAACTACGCTTGACCCAACGCAGTATGTAGACATCAATAATGACGGAGTATTCACACAGGCATTGGAAGAATCGCTTGTAACACTGCCTCAGATAACAACTGACAAGTATACGGAATACTCATTCTATATCGGCTCTTCCAACCTGATAAACGGTGTGCCTGACCAGCTGCGTAAGGTAATCTTGAAGTTAAAGAGAAAGCCTCAGGGCGCAATAATTGATGACCTGCAAATTCAGATTTATGTAAGTCATATTGAAAATGATAATACAACCGCGAGAAAGGCAGAATTGTCCACTCTCGGAGGTGATTTATCAGACCCGGCAACATATGAGGTTCTTATAAATCAGAATGCAGTTGACGCGTATGTAAGCGTTTCAAATAACTTTAAGACTACTAAGCTGGAAGCATACAATATGGATACAGACGGCACTGTAACAGATAAGATTGGTTCGGGTATACAGCTCATGAACTTTGTGAAGGCTATGGGCGATGGCGTATCTGTAACTGTAAGAATCAATGTAACAGCCGGCGACGGCACAATGAAGCCTTACAACCTGATAATCAGAAAGAACTCCAACGACGCAAGTCTGAAGTTTGCAAAGGCTGATAATATTAAGGACTGGGCTAACAATCAGTTCACCACAGAGAACGAAATTGGTGAAACTGTAAATGTTGTCAAGGAGGCGTATGCTGTATCTTCAACAGATAATATGTACACATACAGACTTGAGCTTCCTGATGGCTCGGGTTATACAAACCTAAAGCTGCAGGCAAATAACAAGTACGCGCATATTCAGCTGGAGGTAGACGGTAAATATGTTGATATTGCTACTGATGACCAGAGTCAGTATGAAAGAGCAGCGATTACTGTAAATAATGTGCGTCAGACTGATATTAAGTTCAGAATAGTGCCGGTAAGCGTTCTGTATGATCCGTCAATAAAGCTTGCAGACACATATTCATCTAAGGACACATGTAATTACTATACTATTGAGATTATCAATACACCAAACGGAACACAGATTCAGGATATATTTGTAAATTATAAGGATAATCCGAATAATAAGGCAACAGTAACGAGTCAGACTACATTTGCCGCAAGAGTTCCTGAGGTGACGGTTTCAACACCTATACAGATAGTTGCAAAGGATAAGAATGCAAGCATCTGGCTGACAGATGACCCCAATCAGATAATGAAGACAGGTGTGTACACCATCGATGATTATGTGCTGGACGAAGGTCTTGAAACAGAGCTTGGTATTTCTGTCAAGTCTGTATCAGGTATTGTTGTAAACTACAAACTGACAATTATCAAGCAGACAGAGGACAAGTATGACACATTGCAGGTATTTGTAAACGGTACAAGAGCCGAAAGAGACCCTGTAAATAACAAGCTGTTTGTAAGAGCAGAAAAGCTTCCGTCATATCTGACAGAAGTATCTGCAAAGGCGATGTTGATTCCTCCTGAGGATAACACAGCCCATAGAATTGTCATCGGTGAGGAAAGTGAAACAAACACCGGCGGATATGGCGAAGAAACAAATAACCATGTTCCGCTGACGGGAGCTGAAACCTATATACCGCTGACAATATACGACGGTGCGGCATCGACGCAGTTCCAGATTCTTGTTTTGAAGAATTCTGTAGATAATCTTCTTGCATCGGTGCTTGTAGATAATCAGGTTCCGACGGAGCTTAATACCACAGAATCGGGCAATAAGTCATATGAGGCTCATGTTTACAGTATAGATGGAACAGCTAAGGTTCATATAACAGCAAATGACACGAGAGCTATAATCACCCTGACGAGAGTGGAGGGTAAAGAGGCGCAGAATATCTGGCGTAATAATAACGACGGAAAACTGTATGCAGGTGTTACTGACCTTGCGGAAGGTGACAATAACTTTACATTCACAATCAGAACAGAAAACACACCTGAAACAGAATATCATCTGAATATCATCTATACAAAGCTTCAGGCTTATTTGGATGATTTGGCGGTATCTGTTGACGGAGAGAATATTCCGTTCGAGGATAAACTGTTCAACAAGAAGGTTCTTGATTATGAAATTTCAACATCATCGCTGGATTCTTCGACAAGCAACTATACAATTTCAGCAAGCGCAAAGACGCTCATAGATGATTTGAAAGAGGTTGGTCTTGACGAAGAAGTAACAATCCAGATTGGCGATAATGAACCGCAGCCTGTAACGGAAGGACAAACAACGGTAACTGATATTGTGACGATTGACCCGACCGAGCATTACGTAAGCGTTCCTGTAGTTCTGGCACTTGGCGACTATACAAGAACGTATACAATCTTTATACACAACAAGTCAAATGACGCAACGCTTCTTCATACGGGAGAAGGCGGAATAACTGAAATCGGTCTTGGCGTAAAGGGATATGAATTGACTCCTGAATACACATGGGATGCCGATAAACAGGAATACTATGTTGAGGTTGAATCAACAATACCAAATGTGGATATATATGCAATTGCAAATCATATCCATGAAAATTCATCAACAATTCTGTCATTGATGAAACTGAATGACAAGGGATCATATACAAGAATGGCTTCAAGGGTTGACACGTTAACAGAAACTGTTGACCTTGACCCTGGTATCAATATTTTCCGAGTAACTGTTTTGAGCGAAGACGGAACAGCAACGAAGAATTATGAACTATCAATCTATAAGAAGAGCATAAATATGGAATTGAAGACACTTCTGGTAAATGACCTTCCTGCAAAATATGACAGAGTTGACGAAGACGGAAGAAATGTATATATTGCATACGCTCTGCCGGGAACAGTAAATGTCAAGGCATTGGCTAAAGACTGGAAGGGTGTAGGCGTCAGAATTACTTCTGACAACGATAGTACCGAAACTGCATATCAGAATGCGGGAATATCAACTCCTTTGAGCATGAACATGACTCAGACAAGCAGCGGAAGAACTGCAACTATAACATTGTCTAACTCCGACGGAGGAAGCAAGGATTATAAGCTTGAGCTGATAGTTCCGAAAAACGGTATTCTGAACGTTCTTATAGACGTGGATGATGGAAGATTTGAAACGGATACAACAAAGCCTTACAATACCCCGATTACAGCCGTTTGGGTTGATGATTACAAGGGCACAGGAAAGGGCGCGTATGTGGCGGGTGTTCCTAACAATAAGGACGCCGCAACAATCAGAATGACGTTGGCTGAAGCAGGAAAGATTGTAAGAATCGGTTCATTTGTTCCGCAGGCGAATGATTATGATGATGACCTTGGTGTAAGATTCACTGCAAAGGGAACAGTACAGGTTCCTGAAATGACATCACCGATTGTCTTGGCAGTTGCGGATAAGGATGAGTATGAAGTGGCTGAAAAACTCGGTCAGACATATGAATTTACAGAACTGTATGATTTGTATATAGAAAAACTGAGTGATGAAGCTTATCTGTATAATGCAGAACTTGCAGAAGACTATTCATTCGGAACTATAGACAAGCTTCAGCAGACATATTCAGTGAATATTCCTAATGAAGTGACAAGTCTGACATTTGAAAATGTCGTATACAGTGATAAGGCAACGGCAAGCGTCACAATCAACAAGAACAGTAAGGAAACATATGTTGAGGTTGAAAACGGAGGAACATTCACCATAACAGATATTCCTGAAGGTTCAGCGTTTGTGAACATTAAGATTACATCAGAGGATAAGACTCAGTCCAGAGTTTATAACTTCAGCATCATGAGAGCAAAGAGTACGCGAGTAGCAATGCTTAATGATATTCAGGTTATAATCAATGGTGATATTACAGATTACGAGGATACGGTTGCTGTATTTGACAGAAACTTCGACTCGGATATTATGACGTACAGATATGCGATACCTCAGGAAATCGACGAGGGTGAAACCCCGATTGTGATTAAGGCGATTGCAGATGACCTGATCAACAGCGATGGAACAGGTATAAGCAGTTATATCATAAAGTCAAGAACAACAATCAACGGCGAGGCAATTGCTTCTTCTGAATCTTCAGAGGTTGAAATTAAGGAAAAGCTGAGCGGCGGAGATGTTGTCAGAGTAGTATTTAATGTATCGAAGAACAATATGCTGGCAAGTGAATATGCGGTTGAATTGTTCAAGAATGCAGATGTAAATCTTAATCCAAAGCTTGCATATATTACCAACATGGTGCTTGATTCGGGAGAAAAGCTTACAAGAACGTTTGTAAATAATCAGTATGATTATAACTACTATACATCGGTAAGCGGTGATACAAACATAGTAAGACTTTCAATGTCCATGAATTTTGCGGCATACGGTCATAATGCATATCTGATTGACAAATCAGGCAACAGAACATTCATCAATGATTACAGCAACATTGAGCTTATTCTTCCTGAAGCGGGAGATAATATCTTTATGATAGAAGTAAGCGACGGAGAATACGACGGAACAGGCGCTCAGAATAAGCGTTACTTCTCAATAAAGATTAATAAAGAAGCTCAGAAGATGGAAGGCTCAAATAATAACGCGTTGTTAAAGAGTATATCATCGGATAATTACTCGCTTCTGACGGGAATGTTCAGAAAGAATAAGAATGAATACTTCCTTGCTATACCTTACAATGAAAGAACTCTTTCGTTGAAGGCGATTGCAGAAGATGAAAACGCGACAATCAGAATAAGAAAAGAAGGCGGAGAGTTCCTGAAAGAGGCAGCGGGCGGAAGAATAGAAACTGCTGACATTCCTCTTGAAAGAGGCTCAAACAGAATTGTTATCACTGTTACTGCCAGCGATAATATAACAAAGTCAACATATATTATTGACGCTCATCAGGCTGTACCTGACCATACGGGCGATATTATCAAACTGGATTATACAGACACAGGTAAGATAACACCGTTGTTCAATTCGAAGATAACGAATTACTTCATTTCTTATCCGTATGATACAGATACCATAACCTTTACGCCTACTCTCAGACCAGAGGAAGTAGAGAGCGTAGATGAAAAAGGCAATAGAATTGTTTCGCATATTTATGTAAGCAATTCAAACGAATTCACCGCTCCGACAGAACTTGAAAGCGGCGAAACATACACATTTAAGGATGTACCGTACGGCGATTCAGAAATTATGTTCAAGGTTGTAACGTTTAACGGCACAACAAAGCTTTACAGTGTAACTGTAAACCGCGCAAGAGCAAACGAACGTCCTGAGCTTGAGCATGAAATTGAGGTATTCTCAAGTGAAACAGGAAGCCCCGAAAGCAAGTATGAATTGTCACGTATATTCTATAATGATGAGTATGCGTACTATTTGAACGTCCCGTATGAAACAACAAGAGTATGGGTTAAGACGACTGTCAGCGACAGCAGCTATAACTCAATTAAGCTGAATGATGAAGCGGTTGCTTCCGGCGAACTTGTTCTTATGGATAACCTTGTTGTGGGCGACACATTGGCAGTTGTACAGATTGGAGATAAGGCAGATATAACACATTCATGGTATACGGTGGTAATCAACAGAAGCGAACAGAGATATGACGAAATTCCTCAGCTTGAAGGTCTTGAAGTCCTTCAGGAAGAATTTGGACTTGTACCGTCATTTGAATCTGACATATATGATTACGTTGTTGTCGTAGATCAGGGAACAGAATATATCAACCTTGTTCCGGACTTTGCAAGTGATTATCTGGTAACGATTAATAATATCAATACAGCAAGCGGTACTCCGTCGGATAATCTTGACTTGAAAGTCGGAGAAAACTATGTAGACGTTGTTGTTTCGGGAATATCAGAAGATACACCGAACCAGCCGTCCAAGACGCGCAGCCATTATGTTGTTAAGGTTATAAGACCTGAAGCGACGGCGGTATTGGATTATATCGGAATTAACGAAGGTAGTATGGCTCCCGTATTTGAACCGGGAATACGCAACTACTACGTGACGGTTCCGAACGATATTGATGAAATAGAAATAACGGTTGAGCCAACGGACGGTACAAGTATTGCGGCAGGCGGTCATAATGCCGTATATGACTCTGATACAAATATCATTACAGTCAATCCGACAGCAGAATCGGATACTGTGGTAATGATAAATGTATATGCAGATGGCTGCGAATATACATCGAACGTATATTCAATAGCAATCAGCCGCCGCGGCACTGTAACAAATCTTGTTGACCTGAAGAGCCTGTCTGTAGACGGCTATAAACTGACAACTGAATTTGCTCCTCGTGACGTGAACTATTATGTATATGTTCCGTCAGATACAGAAACAGTCACAATTAATGCTGAGGCAGAGCATTCGGATACTCAGATTAAAGGTGTTGGAAACAGAACATTGCTTGAAGGAACGACGGCATTTGTAATAACGGCAGAAAACGGTACTTCAAAACAGAGATATTCATTGACAGTCATCAGAGAGGGTGAAGATAAGCTTACCGCGCTTACAGCGGATACGGCTGACATTACTCCTGAGGCAAATGTATACAGCGGAGTTTATGCAACAAACAATGCAAGTATAGACCTATCTGTTGACGCGGCTGATGAAATCAGAATTAACGGACACAGAGTAAATGCAAACGATATTAATACATACGCTCTTACGGCGGATAACGAGAAATTCGATATCAGAGTCAAAGGAGAAGACGGTTCAGATTATGTATATACATTGTTTGCACAGAGTGACGAAACTAAGGAAGGCTATGGACAGTATCTGTCAGACATTATTGTTGAAACAGGCTCTGTTCAGGGCACCGGCAGACGTCTTTTGAACTATCAGTTCAGTAATGACCGTCATGAATATATGACAACCGTAAATCAGGATGATATATGGCTGTTTGCAAGACCGTATAAAGACGGCGAAGGCAATTATGACGATACGGTACTGATAGAAATGTTCGATGAAGAGCTGAATGATTATACGATTGCGGAATTTATCAATCCGTATATTCATAAGACTCTTACAAAGGACATTACAGAATTCAAATTCAGAGCAACGAGATATGCTGAAAGCGGATATGAAAACATCTCAGAATACGTTCTGAAGGTATATAGAGCTCAGGCTCCTGTGCTTTCAGATTTGAGTGTTGAAAATGCAGTAATGTATGAAGCATTTGATCCGTTTGTAAACGAATATACTGTTTCGATTTCAAAAGACACAACAACCTTCAGCGCTTATGCAGAAGCGGATTACGAAAATGCTCAGATAGTTATGAATATTACACCGAAGGATACAACTCCTGAGGGTGAATATGACACTGCTGATGCTTCCAATCCTCATACAAGAGTATTTACTCCTGATGAGCTTCCGCTTGATGTAGAGAACTTTGTGGTTAAGGTTAAGCTTACAGCCAACGGAGAAGATAACATTTATGTATTGAATGTAACCAGATCTGATGTGCCTATAAGCAATATATACCTTGAAAACATTGAGGTTGTTGATGAAACCTCTGAAGATGACGGCTTGTATGAGCTTGACAGGATTTACGATAAGCAAAGACGTGAATATCATACAACTGTAAACTACATTGACAATTCAATAGAACTTATCCTGACAGCGGAAAACGAAGACGATGAAATCTACGTTGAGATCGGGGATACAAGTGCGGTGCTTGTTCCAAGCGGCGAAAAGACATCGTTCCTGCTTCCTGTATCATTCCTTCTTGATGATGATGCGGAAGAAAGGATAAAGATAACCGTAAGAAACGCCGATGGACAGGAAGGACGATATGACCTTGTTGTTAACCGCGCAGAGCGTCTTGACGGTATCGCAAGACTTGAAAATCTTGAAACAGACCCTGAGCTTGATACACCGTTTGTCAAGGGACAGGAGGATACGGTATATACATATGCTGTAACCGCGTCAGTTAACCAAAAGACGATAGACATTCTTCCGACTCCTCTGTCGCCGGCTGATACTGTTGTTATAACCCATAACGGAGTATCGACAGGCAATGTCGCATCGGCAAATACAACGTTTGATTTGACAGAAGGTCAGAGAAAAGATGTATTCTTTGTAACCGTATCAAACAGCGGCAGCGATGAGTTCACATATGTAGTCATAGTTAACCGTGAAAACACGGCAATGCTGACAGACATCAGAGTGACGGATGATGACGATACTGATGAATATTTCGTATTGAATCCTGAATTCACAGACTCTGTTGTAGAATATACCGTAAAGGTTCCGGCTTTGGCTGATGAAATCGAATTTACGGTAGAAACATCCGAAGCAACATCTGTATTGAAGGCGCTGCTTGAAAATACAGAATTTGCAGACGCAACGGGAACTCAGCTTGTTGCCAAGTCCGGACTTGCTCTTGATAAGAACAAATTCAAGTTCAGCTTCACCGTTGAAGATGCAATGGGTGGATTCGGAAACTACAATGTAACAGTTGTAAGAGAAGCGGAACAGAATGCTCCTTCAATCCAGACATACATTAAGGGAACAGTTCATACAGAATCTGATAATAATCATGCTGAAATCGACTTGTATCTGACAGACGAATTTGATTTGGATGATACTATAGCTCCTATCATGACAGTTAATACAAATACTGACGAAAATGGTATCAGCGACGGAACATTCGAATTGATGCCTGCGAAAGAGGGTATTTACACAATTGTTATCAGACGTGAAGGATATCTGAACTACTACATAAGAAATATTGTTATCACCAAAACATATGCTAAGGCTGAGTATGACTTCGGCAGAAGAGATTTGTATGCGGGTGATATAATAACAACAGGCAGCAGTAAAGATATCATTGATGAACAGGATTTAGAGGCATTGGTTAAGATTATGAACGGTGAAACCGTGATGATTAATGAAACAACCGGTAATATTATTAATGTTGACGATGAGCCTATGATGGATGAAAAATCCGAAGAAACGACAACAGAGAGCGATGCAACAAAGCCGGAAACAGGAACGGAGACAGGCGAAGAAACGACAACAGGTGATAC
>JBJEIU010000365.1:0-7618 GCA_051877355.1 Hominilimicola sp. | reverse complement strand
CGGAGACAGGCGAAGAAACGACAACAGGTGATACAACAAAGCCGGAAACAGGAACTGAATCCGGCAGTGAAACGACAACAGAGAGCAATACGGCAACAAAGACCGAAAACGGAACCCAGACAGGTGATGCAGCGGCAACAGGCGGCGATACTGCTGACGGAACATCATCGGGTGAAGCATCAAGCTCCAATAATGCAGAATCAACCGGTTCCGGTTCAGATACGAGCGGCAGCGGTTCAACAGCAGACAGCGGTTCGGAAAAAGCTTCGACAGCTCTTGTAACGCTTGTTATGGGAGTATCGGATATTTCTCCTGAGTTTATGTCGGAAAATGCAGAAACTGCTCCAGAGCAGAGTGCGGACGTTGATGAAGATTCAGAAACTGTTAAGAATACTGTTGATGAAACAGTTGTTACCTTGACGGAAAATGAACCAGCCGACACTATTCCGACTGTATTGGCAAATGAAGCATCTGCTAAGAATAGTATAACCGGAGTTGCAATTAAATCTGAAATCTGTGACTTTGATGAAAACGGACGGATAGATAATGCGGACAAATTGTTACTTGCAATTAACCTTCATATGAAGGCGATTGTCAGAGACAATATGAGCGGCACCAAATCCGTAAGAATATCAGCATATAAGAACTGATGGAAAAGACTGTGGTATTATTACCACAGTCTTTTCTCTTGTCTGATTCGTGCGGGAATAAGCTGTCTGCCGCAGATTTACAGATTATTTTTGAAAAATATAATTCTTTGTAATTTTGTAATATTATCATAATAAATACGATAATTTCTATAACAAATTATTGACAAATAAGGTAAATTAATTGACTTTT
The DNA here is from genome assembly GCA_051877355.1 of Hominilimicola sp. Classification (GTDB taxonomy): domain Bacteria; phylum Bacillota; class Clostridia; order UBA1381; family UBA1381; genus Hominilimicola. Next base: position 6,778 of record JBJEIU010000365.1, on the reverse strand, counting down.
ACTAAAAAATGTTGTAATATAGAATATAGATAAATATATTTTGTTGTATTTTATGAGGAGAATAGGGGGTGAGTATTGTGCGGCAAACTAAAAAAAAAGTGAGCGCAGTCGTTATATGCATAGTAGTTTTAGCGGCGGCGATAGTTTGTGCCGCAATACTCTATCCTGATGCAAAGTTTGTCTTTTCGGGAATGTCGATGCAGAACGGCAGCAATGGAAATGTTCAGGGCTTTGTGAATTTAAGATTAAAGAATGTTAATGCAACCGGAGTAAGTTTTACAATTAAATATGATGAAAAATATATTGTTCCGTCAGATTATAATACAAATGAAGCAACAGAAGATTTTAGCGCATTTTATGTGCAGAACACGGATAATTTTCCGGTTGGTTCTTTAAGTACGGTTGCTTCGGATATAACAGGAAGTAACGGTACATTTACAATGGTTGTAATGCCTGATTCGCAGACTGCCGAGGAAAATCTCGGAGCCAATATAGGCTTTGTGTCCGACTATGAGGGTGCAGAAAATAGATACAGATATATAGCTGCGGATGACGTCAGCGGCGGTTTGGATTTGGGTATGCTCAGCTTCCAGATAGTGGATCCCGCGGGGATTTCCCAGATGACAGATGAGCAGTTAAAGAACATTTTCAGTGTTGTTGATGACAGCATGCGTATAAGCTATTATGACACAGAAAATAAATTTTGTACAGAAACTATAGAGTATGAATGGAATATTGAAACTACACTTATAGATGTGCAGCCGGTTAAAAATGAATTGAGCGTACTTGCGCCGGATATTTATAACGATGGCACATCTCAGGATTTGATTGATTATCTTAATATGAACTACAGACGTGTGTTGCTGAAATGGTCTAATGGTGACGCGACTTCAGATAATATAGGCTGGGATAGTTCCAAATGTACAATTACAGGTGACGCATACGATCAAAAGGGAGGTTCGTATACAGTTACACAAAAATACAATGATAGTTATGAAGTGTCTGTAGCGGTCAATGTGGAAAAGGTAATCCTTACAGGCTTTTCAACGGACAATACATACATAACATACAAGCCGGGCGAGCAGCCCGATACTCTTGAAGGATTGTCTTTGCCGTCCAAAGCGAAACCTGTAATAGATAAGGTCTTAACATTGCACGCCTTATCAGATGTAGATTTGGATTTTTCTATGTGGAATCCGAATGAATTGCCTGAGGATTTCCGCAATTCCGTAACGGGAACATACGAATTCAGTAATACGGCTGATATTTCGTCATTAACCGCGGCAGCACCTTGGCTTACGGTTGACGGAGCTGATACTAATGTCAGCGTGTTCAGAACGATAGGCGAAAAGACGGAAGCGCCGCTTGAAACAGAAATAACGGCTTCTGTTGATAAGACCACAGGTGTTTTGACAATCAATGTGGCAGCTTTAAACGGCGCTGCTATAGAAAAAGATACGACATTTAAAGTTAAATTTCCCAACGGCTACGTACTTGACGCGCAAAACAGCATTATGACGGAAACGGTTAATGAAGACGGAAGCGCGGTTATTGTTATCGCAACCTCAAATTTACAGGATAGTTTGGAAAATGCGATACAGTCTATGATAAATCTCGGAAGTGATAAATTTGCGATTTCAGCAAAGGCCCCCGATAAGGGCGAAAGTGATTTTACAGGATTTATAAGTCCTAAAAGAGAAAATTTCTACACTCAGAATGAATATATAGACTATTCAGAGGGGAAAAGAAGCTTCTTTAAGATAACAGCTGGAATGGCCCTTACAGACATAACCCAATATGTCACGTTATTAGATTCAAGCGTTATACATATAGCATATGACGGTTTAACAGGTCAGCAGCCGGCGACTATGAGCAGCGTACACGTTGATGGCTGGACAATAAAAGAAGATCCTTCGGCAACCAATCTGCCGTCTGATGCAGGTGAAACAGTGACTCTTGTCGGCACGATGACAGATGGATATTACTATACCAATGAGGGATTAATAACAAATACCGACGGATACGTTTTAGAGCTTAAGGTGACAACATCTGACAAAATTGTTTCGCCTGAAAATGAAGCTATAAAAATTACAACAAATGAAACGGAGTTTTATGAACAGATTGTGGATGACTCCAATCCGTTTTACTTTGACACAAAGCAGACGGGTTATAATAATTCGCAAATACAGACGTTTACAATCCATAATATCGGAACAGAGGATATAGAAGGCTTGAGTGTGCATATTGACAGTACTGATTTCGTACTTGTAAATATGCCTGAGCCGTCCATAGAACAAGGAACAGGCAAAACTACCTTTAATATTGCCGCAAAAGCGGGTTTGAGCGCGGGTATGTATTCAGCCAATGTTACGGTAAGCTCAAATGCAAATACAGATTTGAAACATTTTACCGTTTATTTCAAGGTGACAAACGGTCCTGTATATAAAGTGACTGTAACGGTAAATGATTCACAGCTTGGCTTTGCGCATGTTATTGGAAGCACATATTATGAGGAGGGCGAAACGGTCAGCCTAATTGCTTCTCCCGCAATAGAATGTGTGTTTAAGCAGTGGGTAAGCAGTGAGGTTGGCGAATTGAACGGTTCTGATGAGTTGAACCCAACATTCAGTATGCCTGCGGGCGATGTGACAATACAAGCTGTTTTTGAAGAAACAATCGCAGGTAAACTCAGACTTGCAGATTTAAAAGTTAAAAATCCTGATAACTCGGATAATAGCCTGAGAGATTCAGAGTATGTAATTATACCGTTTTCTCAGAATGTATATGAGTATTACGTAACTGTTCCTTACGAAACGGAACAGAATAAAATATGGGTAAAGCCTAAAAATGTTCAAATAGATACAACACAGATAATTCCTGTCATTGACTGCGGCGGTGTAAATATTCCTTGTGCACTTGACGGCGATGACGGTTATTATAAAACAGACCTTTTTGACCTTGCAGTCGGACAAAATGTATATATAATAACCCAGACTTTTGGTTCTGATTCAAAGGTATATACAGTTATTATTGAAAGAAAACAAAAGGTTAATGTGACATGGGTAAACGGAAATTCACCGTATGGCTTGATTGATAGCGACGTGGTATGGAGTGACGAACAAAAACAAAGTGCGAAAGAATATTTTTCGGAGAATTATTGCTATGATACAGCTCCTTCGGGTGCAGTAAACACGGCAGCAGAAAAATATTTTCCCGAAGCATGGGTGTATAAAAATTTTGATGAGGATTCCACAGCGCTGTTTGTATATAACGGAAAAGCATTCGTTGATCCAGGATTCAGTACCTTGAAGGACACTGAAGGAAATGAGGTTGATCCGCTTACCGTAAAAAGAACAATAAAAGCGGCACGTATCAATGACGTGTCTGATACAAATGCGGTCAGTAAGCTGAATAATACGACAGATATTGTTGATACCATAATCTCGGGCGGGACAAGCTGTGTTGTTAATACCATAAAAAATAATACACTGCGTCCGGGAATATATAAAATTGTTTATTCATTTACCGATTTTGACGGAAGTGAATTAACTTTCAGCAGACCGCTGGTGGTTCTTTACGATAAAGGCGACACGGACTTAACAGCAGCGATAGATAATACAGATTATACCAATATTTATGATAGAATGACAAACGGTATATCACATGATATTATAAACAATTCTGTTGACTGGTGCGCTGTGTACGCGTATAGAATTTGTGATGTGAATTCTGACAGACATGTCAATTCAATAGATGCAAACAATGTTAAAAGTAAAATTAAAAAGAATGAAAGCTTTACAAAATTTTACGAAGAATTACCTGAGTCTTTATAATTAAAAGATGAGGGTTTAATAGGCATAAAGGGGGAGAGGCCGTTGCGAAAAAATAAAAAAATGAATATTGTGTCAATGCTTCTTATGCTTGCTGTAATGGTTAGTGCGATGGGAATTACGGTTCCCGCAAGCGCAGAGGTGACATTCCCATTGACCGATAAGGCTAAGCTGTCCGTTAAGTACCTTGGAGTATCGGAAAACGGCAGTGGTCCAGCATCGGCAGCTGTAAACGGCGGAGTAACACTTGAAGATGCCGGAAAAGTAATCTGGGTAGGAGTTGCTGTTGAAGATTCGTATAAATTGACAGAAAACTTTACTCAAAGCGGTATTTATAATATGGAAATCGCATTTGATTATAATCCGGAATATATTCAGCCATGCTCGGATATTGCAGGGAATGAGGGTACGCTCAACGATAAAACGTCTTGGCTGGAAACTTTAAAGACTTACAATTTGTCGTCTGACGCAAGCGGCACTCTTGATGCTCTTTACTGGGATGCAGACAATTATGAGCTGGTTGAAGACTCGTGTTCGATGGAAGAAGCCGTTAATATTGATGCTTGTAGAGAGAATGCACCTGCCGAAGGCGATAAAATGATGTTTATTTCGCTCAGGAGCAAGGAAACTTCGTCGGATTATCGTTTCAAAGGCTCGTTATCAAGTGATTCTGATAAAACAAAATATCTTATCAGAATTCCCTTTAAGGTGATAAAAGTACCTGATGGCGGTATTGATAATAACAGTCTGAAACTTGCGCTTGGACCACAGACATTTGTTTTGGGTTCGGGCGATGAAGGATATAGTCCGTATGCGGTATGGGAAAAAGAGGATCAAACAACCCCCGAAGTCAATTTAAAGAATTATTTTGATTGGACAGGTGATATAGTTCTTTTCACACCGCCTATAACAGAAAAGGAGCTTACTGATATAAAAGTTTTTCAGTATATTGACCCGAGTACTGTGGAGGATCCTGATAATCCTCCTGAGGCAATGGAATACAGCCTGTTTAAGGACATGAACATGACAGAGGCACAAAAAGGATTTTCGGCAGATTGTATAGATTATTATACGGCTGTCGATCACGATGTGGGAGCCATTACACTCAAAATTTTCCCGGACATTGGAACTGACATCGTGATAATGTTCAATGATGAAACCGCGCCGACGGCAGTGACGTCGGATACGGGAAATGACTGCATGGATACAGATCCTATGCAGACGCTTGTTCAGGTAAACCCCGATACCTTGGACACGGATAACGGATTTAATAATACCGTTACTATTACCACGTATGATAAATATGTTTATACTATTCATGTCCGGCGGTACAGAAAACCGGAAATTGTATTGAATTATGGTAATTCACCGGCGGGATTAATTAGAAGAGATACTGACAATTTTGTAACAAAAGAATTGCAAGATGCTGCAATTGAGGCATTTAAAATTTCAGATAAAATTAATAAAACGTATGTTGGGCAGGTACCGAAGGGCGGTAATGCGAATTTGAAATATACACCTGTAGCATGGACAACATATAATCCACAATCTGATACAATAAATGATAAGGATTATATGAATGCCGATGATTTTATAAATTACGATTTGGATGATACTGCATTGTTTGTATATCAGGGAAAGAAATTTAAAGACCCAGGTATCACAGTTTACAATGAGCTTGGAATAGAAGTAGAAAATCCAACAGTTACAAGAACGTTGAAGTTAAAGAAACAGTTATATGATGGAGTAAGTTCGTATACTGGAAATGACACAACAGACAAAGTTACAGAAATTGATGCACCATTGGTTAGCGGAACAACAGATACATATGATTTGAATCTTTTAGTCATACGTACTGATGTATACAAAATGGAATATGATGTTACATATACTAGTGCTTCAGGCACACACAATATAAAAGATAGTAGACCGGTGATAATTTTGGGAAGACGAGGAGATATTTTCCTTTCCCAGTCACCAGCAACTAGTGATGCAGATGCTAATTATTTGAGAAAGAATGTTACTGCTGTACAAACAGGACATTCTTTAGTAGCATATAGAAATGCAGATTTTGATACAAAAGGTTCATATGCTATTAGTGATGCAGATGCTAACTATTTAGTAAAAAACACAACTGATATACAAACAAGTGAAGAACAGTATTATTCGGATTTGAATCCTGAATTGAATTAAGAGGAGGTAAAAAAATGAGTAAGACAAAGAGAATTGTATCATTGCTGATATCGCTGTCAATGATACTGGCATTGATAACTGTACCTGAAGTATCCTATGCGGGAACACCAGTGGGAGAGTTTTCAAAAGATGAAGGATATTCAACTATACGAGGAGATTTGTATTATGAATATTTAGGAACAACACCAGCATCACAAGATACATCATCAGCCTCTGTAGATGATATTAGTGGGTTAGATGCATCTAAACTTGAATGGGAGGAAGGCGGTCTTGTTTGGATTGCGGTAAAAGTAGCCAATATGACGAGACTAAAAGAGATGTTTAGATCTACTGATGCAGATAGCAGTGCTGCCGGATTGGAGACCGCAACCTTATCTTTAGCATATGATGATGACTATTTTGAACTGCCAATAAATAGCTATAATGGGGCAGATGAGGCGACTAGTTATTTCTTAGAAGATTCATATCCTAAGGGAGGCAGAACTGGAGCTACGGTTTTGTATACATTTGCTACCGAAAACGCTGTATATGATACATTGCTTTCACATGACTCAGGAACAATAAAAACACCAAAATTAACACAGTCAGAAACAGAAAAAATAAAAATTTCAACAATAAAAATAAGAAGAACAGCCGGTGCCACGAGTGATAAACTATTATTTATGGATGGAGCCAAGATAGGTGGAGTTGAGACAAATGTAACTGACGATCCCTATACATTAGCATTGTTTGCAGTGAAAATGAAGGGATCAACT
>JBJEIU010000364.1:0-5888 GCA_051877355.1 Hominilimicola sp. | reverse complement strand
AGTATGTGATGGAATGTATTCACATGAGCGGGAAATAAAAAAGTCCCCCGGAAAGCCGGGGGCGGTATATGTGTAGCAACATTAATCAAAGCCACGTTTATGTAATACTATCCTCCTTTCAATAAAAAAATGCGCAGCCGAAGCCGCGCATAAAAACGTGGCTTCAACCTCTGTTTGCGCTACAGTTCATACTATAATAGGTATGACAATCAAAGCCTACGTTTTTTACGAACGTAAACCTATTATAGTATATTAAACTGTAGCGCATGATTATTATATAATATTTGCCCAAATTTGTAAAGTATAAACTAAAAATTAATATAAGGGAGAGAAAAACCATGAAAAAACAACTTATTGCGGCGCTTGCCGCTATGTCTTTGGCGGTTACGTCACTGCCAACGCTAACAATGGCGGCGGACAATGCGCCAAAGCCTGTCTTGCAGTACACCTTTGACGGCAAAAAGGAGCTTGCGGACGCAAACGGTAAAAATGAATTGAAATTATCGGGCGGCGCGAGCGTCATTGAGAACGGAAATACAGGCAAGGCGTTATTGCTTGACGGCATTGACGGCTATGCGCAGTTACCGTCAGATATTATGTCCGACAGCATGACAATCACCGCATGGGTGAAGATTAACAGGTTCACCACATGGGGCAGAGTGTTTGATTTGGGAACGGACTCAAACAATAACTTTTTCCTTGCGCCATACAGCGGCGGCGCGGCAAGAATTGAAGTAAAAACACCTACAGGCACGGACACAGTGGACTGTGAGCAGGAAACGGAAAAGGATTGGGTACACTATGCCGTAACGGTGGATAACGGAACGATTTCCTATTACAGAAACGGCAGACTTATAAAGTCAAAGTCGGGTGTTACACAAAAGCTGAGCAATATAAAGGATGAGCTTAATTACATAGGTAAGTCACACTACGAGGGCGACGCGTACCTTGCGGCGGCTGTGGACGATTTCCGTGTGTATGATATGGCGCTTGACCGAAATGAAATCTGCGATGTAATGGCAGAGGGCGAGATAAATCCCGAAGTGCTGTTGAAGTCCTACGCAATTGAGGACGGACAGCTTGTCACAGGCGACAAAATCGACCTGCCGCAGCATGACGAGATTGCATGGAATGAGGCAGATAATCTCGGTCTTGTGAACTTTAAAACAGGCGAGGTTAAGCATAACCAAAATACGGAAAAGGTAACGCTTATGGCGGCTGTGGGTGACGTTATACAGGAATACACCGTATATGTCACAGGCACTAGCGAAAATCCGTATACAATAAATATTGACGCGTCAGACCGCTCTAAGGACGTGTCTGACATGATGTGGGGCTTGTTCTTCGAGGATATAAACAGTGCCGCAGACGGCGGCTTGTATGCCGAGCTGGTGCAAAACCGCTCATTTGAGATTGAAAAAGACGAACATTTGTATTCATGGGAAACAGACGGTGATGTAAAAATCAACACCGAAAATCCGATGAATGAGAATAATCCTACATATGTTACGCTTGGCGCGGGAGCGTCCATCACAAATGACGGCTTCGCAGGCATGAATATAGACAAGGATGCCGTATATGATTTCTCAATAAGAGTAAATGGCGATGCTGATTTTGTAGTCACTGTCGGCGGCGCGTCAGCCGAAATAAAGGCGGAGAATACTGGTATATGGCAGGAGATAACAGCAGCATTGACAGCGGAAGAAAGCGCAGATGACGCGTTGCTTGTGGTAAAAAATGTTGGTGAAAGTGATGTTGATGTCGACGTGATTTCCCTAATCCCGCAGGACACCTACAAGGGTCACGGCTTGCGCAGGGACTTAATGGAAGCATTGGAGGAAATGCACCCGAAATTTCTGCGTTTTCCGGGCGGCTGTGCCGTTGAGGGACAGACAATGGAAACAGCGTGGAACTGGAAGGACACAATCGGCGACGTGTCGGAAAGAAAAGAAATGATAAATATCTGGAATCCGTCCGCATCGGAGCCGTATATGATGACATATGGACTGGGCTTTTATGAGTATTTCCAGATGTGCGAGGATTTGGGCATGGAGCCTGTGCCAATCCTGAACTGCGGCATGGCGTGTCAGGTAAGAAGCGGCAGCTCAAAGGACGAAAAATATCTCGTGCCGATGGACGAATTACAGCCGTATATTGACGACGCGCTTGATTTAATCGCGTTCGCAAACGGCACTGACGAGAGCAATGAATGGACAAAGAAGCGTATTGAAATGGGACACCCAGAGCCGTTTAATCTGAAATATATCGGTATCGGAAACGAGCAGTACGGCGAGATATATTTTGAGCGTTACGCGGAATTTGCAAAGCAGATACACGAAAAATACCCTGATATTAACCTTGTAACAACGTCCGGTACAGCGTCAAGCGGCAGCTCAAACGACCTTGCGTGGACATGGGCGAACAATAATCAGGAGTTAGCTGACCGTATGGACGAGCATTATTACGAAACGGCGGATTGGTTCAGACAGCACGCTTACCGCTATGATAATTACAGACGTGACACAAACACAAAGGTGTTCTTAGGCGAGTATGCGTCAAAGGGCAATTTGTGGTACAATGCGCTAAGCGAGGCGGCATTTATGACAGGTCTTGAGCGTAACGCTGACGTGGTGCGCATGGCAAGCTACGCGCCGATGTTTGCAAAGTACGGCAACGTGCAATGGTCGGCGGCAAATATGATTTGGTTTAATAATGACGATTATGTGCTGACACCAAACTACTATGTTCAGAGCCTGTTCTCCAATAATCAGGGCGATTATTCATTGCCGACCGAGGTTACGCTGAACGGTATTGAAAAAGACGATACGCTGCACGGCGGTTTCGCTGTAGGCTCATGGGGAACACATAATGAGTTTCGTGATATTGTGGTAAAGACAGCAAATGAAGAGTATAAAACCGAGTTTGACGCGGCAAGTACATTGGATAAATACGGTTTTGAAACTGTAAATGGTGAATGGTCAATAAGCAAAGACGGCTCTATTGTTCAGACCTCAGATGAAACGGGCGCTGTATGCTTCTATGCAAGTCCGGACATGAATAATTACACCCTGTCACTTAAAGCAAAGAAAACCGCAGGCGGCGAAGGATTCCAGATAGGTGTCGCGGCAGATGATGCGAAAAATTATTACAGAGTAAATATAGGCGGCTGGGGCAACACTACCGCAAAAATACAGCATATTGTGGACGGCGTCAGCGCGGAGGTCGGCAATGTGGCAGAGCAGTCATATGTCGGAGATGTGCACATTAATGACGACGAATGGTATGATGTTAAGGTTGAGGTAAGCGACTACGAGATAAAGGCATATCTGAATGGCGAGTTTATATGCTCATACACAAAGCCGCAAAATTACGGCCCAGTTTACGCGTCAAGCGTGTATGACGAGGAAACAGGCGATGTTATCGTAAAGGTTGTGAATACACTTGACAGTGACGTGAATGTTGGTATCAATGTGAACGGTGCAAACGTGGAAAGCGTGGCAAAAACAACCGTTATGTCGGGCGATACAAGCCTTGAAAACAGCCTTGAAAATAAAAACGCAATCGTGCCTGTTGACGGTGAAATCACAAATGCAGGTAACAGCTTTACATATAATGCACCTGCCGATTCATTAAGCGTAATACGTCTGTCAACAGACGGTGCGGCACATGAGCCGTATATTTCAGGCTATAATGACGGTACATTCAGACCTGACAATACTATTACAAGAGCCGAGGCGGCAACAATTATGGCTAAACTTGGTGGTATTGACGAGAACAAAGAATACGAGAACACCTTTAATGATGTTGCAGAGAATGCATGGTATAAAAATTATGTAAGCTTTGCAAAGGAAAAGGGATATATTGAGGGTTATGCAGATGACACCTTTGCGCCGGACAAGGTGATAACACGCGGTGAATTTGCAGTTATTCTGGGCAAATATTTAGGTATTGACGCGCCTGTTGGTGATACGAAGTTTTGGGATGTTCCCGACTCATATTTTGCATCGGGATATATTGAGGAATTAAGCAATCGAGGAATTATAAGCGGTTATGATGACGGCAGCTTTGTCGGCGGTAATACAATCACGCGCGCCGAGGCGGTAACAATGGTTAATAAAGCGCTCGGACGCAAGGCGGCAGACGCAGTAGGTCTTGAAAATCCATTCAGTGACGTATCGCCGTCACATTGGGCATATAAAGAGATTTTGACAGCAGTAAATTAAGGAGAACAAAAATGAAACGAGAAGAAATAAATATACGCGACCCGTTCATACTGCCCTATGAGGGCAAATATTACCTCTACGGCTCGCGCGGCAGCGAGGTATGGGAGGACAGCGCGACAGGTCTTGACGTGTACGTGAGCGAGGATTTAGAGAACTGGTCAGAGCCAAAGGAAATTTTCACGCGCACACCGGACTTCTGGGCGGACAGGCATTACTGGGCGCCCGAAGTGTATGCCTATAACGGCGCGTTCTATATGTTTGCGTCGTTCAAGTCGGCGGATAAGTGCCGCGGCACAATGGTCTTAAAAGCCGATGCGCCCGATGGTAAATTTATAATTCACAGTGAGGGAACAATAACACCGCCCGACTGGGAGGCGCTAGACGGCACGCTGTACATTGCGAAAAACGGCAAGCCGTACATGATATTCTGCCATGAATGGGTGCAGATAAAGGACGGCGAAATATGCGCCGTTGAAATGAGCGCTGACCTTAAAAGAGCGGTTGGCGAGCCGTTTACGCTGTTCAAGGCGAGCGATGCAAGCTGGATAAAGGAATGTCAGAATGGCGGCATATATGTTACGGATGGACCGTTCCCGTATAGGTGCGCGGACGGTACGCTGCTTTTGTTGTGGTCGAGCATGGGCGAGGAGGGTTACACGGAAGCGATTGCCATATCCGACAATGGCGATATTGACGGCAACTGGGTACAGCGTGACGAGCTGCTCTTTAAAAAGGACGGCGGTCACGGTATGATATTCAGAACCTTTGAGGATAAGCTGTTGCTGCTTTTACATTCACCGAACAAGCACCCTTTGGAACGTCCAAAGTATTTTGAATTAAAGGAAGAAAACGGTATGTTATACGTAGGATAAGGAGGGAAAGTATGAAGAAAATAATAGCGATATTTACTGCATTAGCTATGTGTCTGTCTCTTGTGTCCTGTAAAGGCTTGACGACAGAGGAAAAAACTCTGCTTGATAAAATGACGCTTGAAGAAAAGGTGGGGCAGATATTATTTGTACGCTGCGTTGAGGACGAAATGATAGATGACCTTATGGGAATAAATCCCGGCGGAATACTGATGTTCCAGCGTGATTTTGACGGACTTACCAAGGACGAGGTTATAAGCAAAATTGAAGGTTTTCAGGCTAAGAGTGAAATACCGCTTATAATCGGCGCTGACGAGGAGGGCGGAACGGTTGTGCGCGTCAGCGCAAACCCAAATCTCGCGCCCGAAAAGTATAAGTCGCCGCAGGATATTTACAATGAGGGCGGCATGGAGGCGGTTGTCGCAAACGCAAAGGAAAAATCGGAGCTGCTTTTAAGCCTTGGCGTAAACATGAACCTTGCGCCTGTGGCTGATGTTTCCACCAATCCCGACACATTTATTTATAAGCGCAGCTTCGGTAAGGGCTATGAGGAAACAGCGGACTTCATTTCACAGACCGTCACAGCAATGGAGAATACAGGAATATGGAGTGTTTTAAAGCATTTCCCCGGCTACGGCGAGGTTACGGGCGATACTCACAAGGGAACCGTGTATAATGAAAAGAGCGCGGAGGACATACGCAGCACTGACCTTGTACCGTTTAAGGCGGGAATTGACGCCGGTGCAAGCTGCGTGCTTGTGTCACATAACACTGTAAACGGTCTGGACAGCGAAAA
>JBJEIU010000363.1:0-5895 GCA_051877355.1 Hominilimicola sp. | reverse complement strand
AGTTATTTGGAAATGATACAATATATACAGAAGATTAGGTTTATACCGAGGGAACGGGCAACCGTTCCTTCGGCTGACCGTTTAATTTCAGAAAAAATCTCTTTACTTAAAAAAAAGAATTCTCTCTCTCTTTCTTTTTGATTAGCTATAAACTCAAGTAAAGGGATTCTTTGTGGAATTAAACGTAAAGAACATTATAAGATTAAGGAGGAACAATTATGTTTAATTTAAAACGCGCGGCAGCGGTCACGTTGTCGCTTGCTATGCTTTTGCCGGACATTCCTACGGCGGTAATGGCGGAGGAAACGAACACATGGAAGTTTGATTTTGGGTATGCGGAGTCTGTCGCGGACGGATATATCGCAGTAACGCCCGACATGAACTATTTTGATAATACAGTAGACGAACTTCAATTCGGCTTTCTCGGAATTACGGACGATTCATATTCCGAAAGCTACAAATATGACGGCTACACCGTCGCGAAGGGACAGAAAATAACGCTTAAAGCGGGCGGCACACAGAGCAGCGACTCGGTTGATAGCGACTACATAACCGTGCCATCCGCGTCGGAATATCTGCCTGAGGGAGCGTCTGCATATGAGGGACGCTATCCTATCCGTTTTGCCATGAAAGTGACTCCAAAAACATATTACACTGTTACGGCGGTGCTTGCCAATTCAAGTGCGACCGAAAATGCGGTTGTAAGTCTGCAATCGGAAAAGCGTCATATTATTGACAACAATATTGTGATTGAACCAAATCAGACCAAAACATATACATTTAATGTTGACGTTGAGGATTATCAGTATAAGTCCGAAAAAACGGCTTATGAGGACGATATGCTTAACATCATTGTCGCGGGCAAAAACGCCGCACTTGCGTCGCTTGAGGTTACAAAGCACGGTACGACCACGGGTAAAATGAGTGTGAGCACAAAGGACAATCCCGAAACAATACAGGAGAATGTGACCGTCAATGACGGCGTTACACTGTGGTGCTGCGACGATTCCACGGGCTGCGACCAAGTCGGTGCAGTGCCGTATTTCGAATTGCAAAATTACGCCGGAGTTTGTCAGGAGCTTTCAAAGTATGTGCCCGATAATATTGCCGTGTCAAATCAGGGCGAGGGCGGTCTTAATTCGGCGGATACGGCTCACCGCGATATGTGTTATCTTAAAGAGGGCGACTATCTTTATGTTGAGTACGGACATAACGATAATGACGGAGCAAGCGGCTATAAGGAAAGGCTTGAGTCGTATTATACCAAGGTTCACGCTGTCGGCGCGAAGCTGATTATTGTAAGTCCGATAGAAAGGCATAATGACGGTAATTTTGACACTGACGGAAACTATAAATCAGGTTTCGGAAGCTTTGTTGACGCGGGAAAAGCGTTTGTAGAGGAAAAAATCACTGCGGGAGCAACCGACATCGCATTTGTTGACCTTAACGCTAAATACGTGGAGCTTATGGACGTGGAGTTTGGCAGAATTGTAACTGCAAGCAACGGAGTAATAACCACAAAGAAACAGGCGAGCGACTTTTTCTATCGCAGCGTAAAGGGCAGCAAGGTGGACGGAACGCATATTAACGATGCGGGAGCCGACTGGGGCGCGAGAGCGTTCTTTGAGGCGGCGCAGGCGGTCTATGATGCGGGCTTGGATGCGGAAAGCGGTTCAAACGCGAAAATTCAGTCGGACGTTTTGTCTGGACTTGTTACGAATTGGCACAAGGACGACAGACAGCCTTATGTGATACCTAATGACGTGGTTACGGCGGGCGCGGCTCCCAATTCATATTGGGATACCCCGATAACAAACTCCGTACCGTACAAATACGACACGGCAATAATGGACATAACTCAGGAGAACGGTAAATTGACCTCGGTTTCCCTGCGTATTCAGAACGATCCGAAAACCTACGAAAAGGTTGTTGTGACAGTAACTGAAGCAAACGGAACAGTAAACAAATATTATGCTGCGGAGGTTGTTGACAGTACTGCTGATTTGAAAGGAACACAGAAAAAATTTACTGAGTTTTATGCGACAAATACTAAAGAGGGTGTAGCCGTTGATGTTTCAATTCCCGACGGTGCAGTATGCACAGTAAAGGTATGTGCGGCGGATGATGATTGGATTGTAGATGAGGACACGCAGTATTCTATTGAATATACCGTGAAAAAAGCTACTGAAACACTTCTTACAGAGGACGGTTCCGCGGCCTCTGGCTGGACAACAGCGGGCAGTGCTACTACACATTCAGCGACATCGGTAATAGATGAAAATGACACCGATACACCGTATATGAAGGTTTTGAAAGAGGGGAGCGGCAGCTGTAATCAGCGTAAAGCATTAAGTCAAAACATAAGCGGCGGCTTGGTTAATGTAAGAATGAAAATGCGTTATAATTCAGGACTTTTTGGAATGTATACTGCCGTATCATCAGGAGCCTCACTGCAGAATAGTATAGCGTTGTTTCAAATTGACAGCAGCGCAAGAGCAACCGTAGGCGGCACAAGCATTATAACAACCGACACAGAGGACGCTCTTAATAATATAAACACGGGAGAATGGTTTGATGTAGACTGCATTATGGATTTTGATAATGGTACAGTTGCAATTTCTGTTGCGGGCAGCGATTATGTAACAACGAATGTAAGCGGACTTCAAACTAATTCTTCATCGCTTATTCCAACGACTTTGTTTGCATTTGCAACTCCCGATTCAAAATCGGATCAGGGGTATGATGTTGATGTAAAGGATATTTCAATTACAACAATAGAAAGAACGGATACTCTTCCAAAGCAGACGGTTACAGCCGAGGTGAACGACACTCTTGCGGGAAGGGTTACAATAAACGGTGAAGCCGTAAGCAGCGCGGATATAACGCGCGGCAATACTGTAACATTTAAAGCAGTGCCCAATGAGGGCTATGAGTTTGTAAACTGGACAGATGAGCAGGGCGCGGAGCTTTCAATATCATCATCATATGTCCTTTCAAGATTATATGAGGGCGTTTCAATAACGGCAAACTTCAAATCCTCCTACGGCGAAGGCTACACCGTGCAGAAAATTGATGAGTTTACTGATGATTTTGAGGATGAAACAAATATTTTCGGTATAACCGAAAAATCAACCTATACATATGAGGACAGCAAGCAATCAATGTCAGTAATTTATAATCCCTCCATCCTGCCCACAGGAGCAAATCCAAACAGTAAATTCGGTAATATTTTAGTCTTAGGACACGGTTCAATTGATGGGACATCATCTTTGCATGAACAAATAACATTAAATGAAAGACAAAGTTTGGAATTTTCGCTTAACACTTTCAACAGTCTTTGGACTAATAACAATCAAAAACAGAAGGAATATGAAGTATCTATAACAGACAATAGCGGCAGTGTGGTAGCAGGATATACATACTCTGATTTAGCAGGAAAGGTTACATCGGTGACTGCCGGAGGCACAATATATAAAGCTACCGATGGAGAAGACAGTAATTTTGAGGATTTTACCTTCTATAAATCAAATTATATTGAAAACTATGATTTTACTAACGAAGCGAACGCTGGTAAGGTTGAATTTACAATTTGCGGAGACGGAAATGTTACAGTAAGTTTTTCAAATGCTAATTTAACGGAAAATAAGGATTTTACAGGTAAAATTGACGGAGAAGTAACAATACAGTCTTTGAAACTGAGTAAAGAAGAAGAGAATGATTATACAAATAATCGTACTGAAGGTGTTGACAACTTCAAAGCCTTGCTTGTGACGGCGCCTGAGACACACAAGCTAACCGTTAATGCAACAGATATAAAAACAAGCGGTACGTTAAATCCGACAATCACTCTGACGGACAGCAGCGGCAAAGCAGTGACGGATTTGACTGCTTTATACGGCACATATGACTACAAAGCAGAGCTTGCGGATTATCATACTTCTGAGGGTAAGATTGCCGTATATGATAACGATGAAACGCTTGACATTGAGATGATTCCAAACACGCTAAGCGCAGTAAGAAGCGTTGACGAAAAAGGAAATGTTCTGAAAACAACGGTGGCAGAAAGCGATGAAGATACAGTTGTTTATTATCCTGTTATGGTAAATAGCGGCAGCACATATTACAGAACCGACGCAAATACTGCAAAACAGGGTGACGGAAATACATATAATTACGGAAAATATTTCGCATCTGCTGCAATAGATGATGTAACGTATACAAAGCTTGAAAACTGCGTTTATTACGCAGAGGCAGAGGATATCATTAGCGGTGACGCATTAAACGGAACAATATTTTCGCAGGGAAAAGCGCAGTATCAAGCTTCAAACAGCATTACAATTAACCTGCCTGCGGGAATATACGGTTTTTATGTAAGCGGTTACGCGGCAAACAACACGCATGTATATGTGCAGTCGCCTGAGAGTACAAAGAGTGATTATGTAATTTATAATAAAAACTACGGAACGGCAGAAAGCTGCTTTACAACAATCGGCGGTGACTTTACAATATCAACCAACTATCCGAACACATTCCAGATGGACTATATTTATGTTTTAGCTTTACAGCCGCAGGATGTACCGAAAATTGCGATTGATTATGAAAATGAAACACTGACAGGCTTCGATGATGGAAGCTATACAATAGAAAATAAGGCTGTTTCGCCGAATAATGGCGTTCTTGCCATAGACAGTTCATGGTACGGCACGGCAATCTCGGTTGTGAAAAAAGGTGACGGAGTGACAAAAGCCGATAGTGCAGAACAGAAAATTACAATTCCTGCCCGTCCCGATATATCATCATTGGCAATTGACAATGCTGCAGAGCATGTAACAATTCCGGAAGGATATTATTACGGAACGACAAGCGACAATTACACATACATCACAAATGCCGGCACAGGCGTAGGCGTAGCTGTAGAGCCGGGGGCATCAATTTATATTTATAAGGCGGCAGTAACAGACGATGACAATAAATCGTTTAAGAGTGAAGTGCTGACATTGACAGCTCCTGCACGAGAAACGTCTCCGAGTGTAACTATTGATTACGAAAATGAAACGCTTTCGACAACAATGGATATTCAGTATTTGAACGGCTCAGATTGGACGGGTTGCACCGCTGACATGGCGGCGACAGCGTTTGGCTGGAACGATACGGCGGAAACAAAGGTTAAATTCCGCGCTTCGTCAACATCTGAAAAATATGCAAGTGACAGCGTTGAAGTGACAATTCCTGCGCGTCCTGCTGCGCCGACTGGCGTTTCGGCAGTTCCCGCATCGGATGAAAGTACAAGCGATGGAAAAATTACGGGCGTCAATGATACAATGGAATATAAGCTGTCAACGGCAGAGGCATGGAATGATGTATCAGGAACGGAAATCACGGGTCTTGCAGCAGGAGCATATTATGTGCGCTATAAAGCGGTTACAACAGATGGCATTGAAGCGTTTGCCGGCGCGAATGAAACCGTGACAGTCAGTGTTGTCGGAAAGCATACAATTACATTCAAGGATGATAACGGCAATGTATTAAAAAAAGTAATAGTTTCCGACGGCGAATTTCCGTCATACGGCGACAGCAATCCGACAAAAGAGCAGGATGACAAATATACCTACGAGTTTATCGGTTGGGATAAGACAATCACAGCAGCAACAGAGGATACAAGCTATACTGCGAAGTTTGAGAAAACTCCGAGAGTATATACTGTAACGTATTACAAAAATGACGGAACGATTGAAAATGAGAGCAATTATACAAGCTATACCTATGGCGTAGGGCTGACGTTGCCTACTCCGCTAAAGGACGGTTACACCTTTGATGGCTGGTATGATAATGAGTCTTGTACAGGTGATGCAGTAGAGGTAATTTCTGATACGGCGACAGGTAATAAAACATACT
>JBJEIU010000362.1:0-5909 GCA_051877355.1 Hominilimicola sp. | reverse complement strand
AAAGTCATACACTATATACTGCGTATAATGCTGACCAGCAGTCACATTCTTTCCAAGGTCAATACGCCATGTGTATCCGCTGTTGTTCGGGTCGATTTCATAGGCGTCTATATAAACATTTCCTGTGTAGTCCGCTCCGGCACTGTCCTTTGAATCGGTGGGGTCCCATTTCAGAACAATCTCGTAATCACCGTCACCATCAAGGTCACCAACACTCGCGTCATTTGCTCCGCCCTCGTGTCCACTGTCATATGTATAATAGTACGAAGTTTTTCCATCACCCATTCGTGCCACAGGATCGGGACGCTGTATCGGGATATCAATATACGCAGCAGAGTTAAGCTCACTGTTTCCTTCTCCATATTCATTCGCCTTTGCGGTATAGTGCGTCATATTGGGTTTAACCGCAGTTTCTTCCGCATGGTCTTCTCCCGCCTTTACAACCTTATAATAATTATTCTCTGTACCCGTTGTATCTGTATAACAGGTCGCCGCACCGCCTGCTATGGTTGTGAGTTTTGTATACGTGCCGTTCTCTGATGCTGCGCGGTAAATATCAAATGCCTGATCTGCAAGAGACTCATCTCCTAAAAGACGCCAGCTCAGATACACTCCGTTGACCGCCTGTCCTCGTGTATCAGCAGTCGTTTTAACCGCAATAAGTCCGCGGTTTAACTCCTCCATTTGCCGGGCTGTTGCCTGATATTGCGGTGTTTTTTCTTCCGCGCTTGCCGGCACGGCAAAGCCTCCGCACATTGTGGCTGCCAGGGACAGGCTGAGCGCCGCGCTTATAACTCTTTTCTTCATTGTATTCTCTCCCTTGTTATAATTATATATAGTTATTTTATAACATTTTCGCTGTTTTTTCAATAATGAAATCGGTATATTTTTACAACAAACTGCACAAATTTTACTAATATTTTTGTGTAAAATTACCTTGTTTCAATTTCAATACCTGTGTAATAGGTTTTCAGAATTTCCTCATAATTCTCTCCCTGTGACGCAAGATAATTTGCGCCGTACTGGCTCATGCCAACTCCGTGACCAAAGCCTTTTACACTCATTGTAACATTTCCCTCCGCCTGCGTAAGCTCTACATTTGCGGAACGCAGAGAAAATATACTTCGCAATTCTGTACCCTTTATATTAACGCCGCCCACGTCAAGGGAAATAATTCCACCAGCCTCTGAACGATTGATATTTGAAAAAAGACCTTTCGACCAGTCCGTGCCGCTTACCTTTTCATCAATAGTATTTTTAAACTCGTCCTCACTTACGGTCAGCTCACTGTGGTATTTGGGTGACTGCTCATCTCCCGCACTTGATACACTTTGCAGATAGGGTACATCACTGCCCCAAACGTCCACCGCTGCCTCCGTTGTACCTGACGAGGTGGAATGAAACACTGCTGATATTATTTCTCCATTATAGGTCATTATCTGACCCGTAGTATCGTCCACAGCAGCGCTGATTTTATTCCACTTTCCATCAGCATCGCTGCCCCAGCTTTCACGGCGCTTTTCTTCAGTAATATACGCCTGACAATGGGTGGAATCGGTGCATATCGGCGCTCCGTTATGGCTTTCGGCAATATTGCCTTTTTGTGCAGCCTCAATATGAGCAAACAGATATGTACGTGCCGCAACCGCCTGCGCTTTTAAAGCCTCCTCTTCAAAATCGGCGGGCATTTCCGCCGCAACAACGCATTTTAAATATTCATTTATGTCCATTTCCTCCACTTTTTTCTCATCCGCAACATATACATTTATCGTTCCGCTTTCAAGCTGTTTTTGCGCCCCATTCTCTTGTCCGAAATCAGTTTTTTCTCCGCCTAACCCCATAAGCCATACCACCGCCAATGGCAGCAGCAACGTTGCAAACACCACTATCAGAAAAACTGCAATTACTTTCTTCACGTTCTACTCCCCTTTTAGTCTAAGTATATGAAAAGGGCGCAAAAAAAGAACTTTCCCTAAGGAAAGTTCTTTTTTAATATCCGTTAATTACGGAGTAGTTGTTGTAACAGCTGTATCCACAAGATATGGCTTCAGATTGTCACCCCAAACGAATACCTTTGTAGAAGCAGCACTACCATTAGGTGTATAAGTTACTCCAGCTGTCAAACCATCAGTTGCACTTGAGAATGTAACTGTTTTCTTTTCTACGCCAATCAATACACCGTCAGCGTCATACTGAGCTACCATTACGTCAAGGTCCTTTGAACCCTTTGTAGCATTTTCAGGAGTTGTTGCTGTAAGTGTTATCTCATTGCCATTAACAGCCTTTGTAACTGATGCAATCTCAAATGGATTTTCTACAATATTCTCTAATTCACTTAGTACATACTGTGCAATCTTATCTGATAGCGGTCTGTCATAATGATTATGATCCTTGAACCAGCTCTGAACAAGGTCAAGTTTTGTCTGCGGCGGGTTATCTGCGCCGAAACCTTGCTGTGATCCCCATAGCTCTGAATTTGCAACATCAGCATCTGTGAGTGAATTGAAGTAATTATTTACATAATTACTTACATCAACAAGGTTCAGGTTATAATCCTCCGCATACTGTCTTAAATCATCATTATGCTGACCCGTACGCGCCGTCTTGAATACACCATCGGAGTAGTTTGATGACGCATAAGAGCCAACAGGACCCTGAGGAGTATGTGTAAGAATTACAGGTATAGCGCCTCGCTGGATAACACCTGCAATATAGTAATTTCTCATAAGAGTATCGTAAGAAGTAGCTTCACCCGATGTCTTTGAATTGATTCCCATATTAATTGTTACATAGTCGCCCTTGCATACAGAAAGCAAAACATTTTCAACTCTGCCGCTGTTATAATAAACTACCGAGTCATCACCGGCTTTACCGTGATTGCTGAAACCACTGAACTTTTCACTGTTGACATATTCAGATGCAACCTCACCCCAGCTGTTTGCGCCGTTACCGTTCTTGGTTGTTGAGTCACCTATCGCATAAATTGCAGGTTTTTCAAGTGCTGCCTTATTGGCAATCTGCGAAATAGAAAGTGATGACAACGTCGAATTGCTCAAGAATGTTAAATCAAGAACTCCATCACACACAGCTACATTGAATTCACTGCCCGACTTGTAAATACCTGTTGCAGCATCTATGCCGTCAATAACCTCTGAATTCATAGATTCAGATGTAGTTGTAACATTTACTTTATAATTGCCGTTAGGTACTGCAACCTTAAATTTATAATCTGCCGTTCCCTTTACAGCAGCAGCTTCATCGGTTAACGCTGATACGTCTTCAAAACCAAAACCAAGCTTATCTGTATACTGCAAATCCGAGGTTACTTGAGTATCGCCCTCAGCCGGCTCTCCTGCACCAAAGCTAAATGACATACCATGAATGTTAATTCTAAGCTTATTTGACATATTGTCCGTTGAGTTAGTGGCTTTCAGATAGATCACACCCGGTGTTGCACCTGCAGCAACAGTCAAAACACCCGTCTTTTCATTAAAGTTAATACCATTAGGCAGTTTTGAAAGCGGTTGATTATCCTTATCAAGGAAAGAATACGTAATCTTGTCATCTGCAACCGGGTTGCCGTCCTTGTCAAGTGTGACAGCTGTATATGTTGCTGTAGCATTAGGTTCACCTGCAAAAGGAATCGTTATAGATGAAGAACCTTTCATGTTAATAACATTGCCCGAGGTTGAAAGTACAACTTCATGTTCCGCTACCAAACTTCCGATAGCAGCTTTAACGGTAACTGTGCCGGAAGCACCAGGTTTGATTGTAAGAACACCTGTCGAAGCATTAATCTCAACTGCATCTCCGTAATCTTCATCAAGAGACCATACAGGATTTGTAAGAATTTTATTGTCGTCCTTGTCATAGCATACTTCTGCAAATTCCGCAGTAGCTGTTCCCGTCTCAGGCACCTGTACTGTTTCATCACCGCTTATTGTCATTTTTACAGGTGTTGGATTGTATGCCTTTATGCTCTTTACTCCAATAGGGAATGCACCGGAAAGGTTCAGCAGCCAAGGTGCCGCCGATGCTCCTGTGGCAATTTCAGTTTCGCCTATAAAGTTTGTTCCTGTTTCGTCATAAACTTTAACATAGTGTTTATTGTTTGTCGGATCTCCAATTAACAAAATTCTGTACCAATTACCCGGAGTTGTGCCGCTGATTGTTGATTCACCAACCTGAATACCGCCGGATGTCATTTTGAAGCTTGCTTCAGCATTAAAACCATTGTTTGTAGTGTTGTCCGCTATTGTCATTCCTGCATCAGCGGGAAGATTTATTACCGTATCAACAATGTATGCCTTTGTCATATTACTCGGCCACTGATAAATACCGACCGTAGAACCGCTTCCTCCGCCCGTTGAAAATTCAAGATACTTGTCTCCGTCATCTCCCTTTTTCAAAGAAAGAGTTCTTGAGTTGTTACTTCCATATATAGACGCGTCAAGAAGCAAGTCTTCGTATTTCTGATTAAATACATTCGTTGAAACATATCCTACAAGCGTGTCAGCATAGTCATTGTAATTCTCAGGATATCCACCGTCAGGAATAAAGTTTGATGTTGCAGTAGAAGCCAATATTACATAAGGTGTAACCGCTTTACCTGTTGAATTATCTTCTTCGTTTTCAGAATTATCAGGATCATATGAAACATCCACCTGAATATAGCCGTAGTAGTTTGAAACGCCGGCTAAAACATTGAAAGTCGCCGTTTCCGGATTTGTCTGCGACTGTGTAAGTGTTGTATAGCTATCGTCTGCTTCGTTACCTACCACTTTCCATGTAAATGTACACTTCTCGGGAGGAATCTCCTCACCGTTTTGGCTTGTTACCTTTGCGGTGTATGTAAAGTCTTCACTTTCACCCTGCACTGTTTTTGGAATTATCGCATCTGTCTTGGTTGTTGATATTTCTACATTTGCGATTTTGTGAATATATGCCGGATCAACACTATATTTAGCTGTATATGTTACAGCCTGAGTGGGAACAGAAGCTTTTATGTCAGCCGTCGATACAATATTTGATTCATTGCCATCTACAATCCAACCATTAAATATATATCCCTCTCTGGCTGTATCGGGAACCATTGACATTGTTGGACTTCCGCCTTCAAGAACATTTTCGGTATATGTTCCCTTTGCCGGCCCCTCATTTACAACATAGGTGAGTGTATTTACTGTATCATTAGATTCAGTTGTAGATATTTTTATGTTGTCAATATAAAGTCCAACCATATTCGGAGCAAAGAAATCAAATCCCGTTACATCTATATTACCGTCACGATAGTTTGAAGTACCCGAATAAGCAGCAGTACCGCTGTAGTCACCATCTGCATTATAAGCATATGATTTCCAGTCTACAGTCTTTAAAACATTGTTGGCATCAGCCACAATATGATACCAAGTATCCGGTGCTGTTCCTATCTGAGAACCATTGGCATATATCTTGCCGTCATTGGCATCATAAGATATCGTTAAAGCTCTGCCGCTGTCATTGGCATCTCTGTCCGCTCCATTACTCAGACTCAGATAACAAATCCTTCCTACAAAGCAGACATCAAATTCATATGTAACAATATGCCCTGCTGCATCATCTGCTGAAAGAGGGGTATATATTCCGTAGCCATTAGATGAGCCAGAGCCTGTTATACTCTCCACCTTGGTTGTGTTTGTCCCCTTTGCACTCGTGATGATACTATTTTCAAATCTTGCTTTAGCTTCAAATTTCACCTCATCGTCAGTACCCTCGTAATCAACCAGCGGCACTTTTACCACCGGGTCTGCCGCGCTTGCCGGCAAAACAAAGCCGAATTGCGCAACCATTGAAAGCGTCGCCGCGCCTGCGATTAGTTTTTTGAAAATTTTACTTGACATAAAGTCTTTACTGTGTTAATATTATTGAGC
>JBJEIU010000361.1:0-5912 GCA_051877355.1 Hominilimicola sp. | reverse complement strand
AAATAGCCACTTGCAGTTGTTATCCTCGCGCATATTATATACAAGGTTGTTCGTGGGTGAGCCGTCGCTGTTTTTTATAGAGATTATTCTGATTTCTGAAACGGCGCTCAGAACAGAAATCTTGTCGTAGGGAACGACAATACTTTTTGAATAAAGCAATTCGGCGTCCTTACATTCAACAGCGTCAATATATTTTGGACAGCTTCCTGCAAAAATAACCTTACCGCCCGATGCTTGGAATTTTTCAAGTATTTCAAGAGTAGAGCGTCTTAATGTGATACAGTCAGGAACAATTACCGTACTGTATTCCATTTCACCTACGCATAATGTTTTATCGGTATTCTTAATTTGAGCCGGTAACAGAGCCTCACTGATAAAATCGAAATCTACCGTACCGAATAAAAGCCATTTTGTAATATCCGAGAACTTTTTATCAATTTGTTCTCTTATATCAAATGTATTTTCGGACGGTCCGAAATTTATCCAATAGCTTTCTATGGGATGAATAACGGCAAGCTTAATAACGGGTTTACCTCGCGTCAGTGCGGTATTTAATCGCGCAAAATGGTCTTCAATATATTTGTATTCCGTATGCCATGGCGATTGATAGCTGATTGAAGCAGGATAATCGCGTTTTGCTTCTCCCGCCATAGATACCCAAGAGAGGTGAGGTACGCGAACGGTAACACCGAGAGCCGCCAGCCAATCCCCTTGGAATTTATGACCTCTGAAATCAAAATCCCAATTTGTAACTCCGTAAAGCTCGGCTAACATTGCTTCGCGCCCGTATTGGTGAACGGCTGACTGACATTGCTTTGCGGTTGTAAGTTCAAGCCAATTACACAGCATATCAATTCCGGGAATACCAAAGGCGCGGTATGACCTCATAGCCTCTCCAAGAGCCGCTGTTTGAGAATTGAGGGTTTCTTCACCCATCACATGACCTGCCAACATAAGCCTGTGATTTTTGCACCAATTGCCGCAGTTATCGGCAAAGCACTCGGTAAATGTGTCGCATATGTAATCATGAAAATGGTATCGGGCAGTCGATATTTTATTATCAGGCAAATTCCATATAAGCTCAGGTAAATGCTTGCAAATGTCATATCCATATTTCTCCGAGAAACCTTTGGGCAAAGAAAAACTCCATGGAAGTTGCGCGTCATCTGTACTGTCGGCAAAGCTGAGAGGAATTTTCGGCTTACATTGCGGTTCATCAGTAAATATTGACGGAATTGTTTTGTCAAATTCATCACCGACTGCGGATTGATACGCTTCATAAGTGATTTTTATAAACTCGTCAATAGCGTCCTTATTTAAGGTGTCAACATACGTCTGATTATTATGCCACGGGGACTCATCGTGCGTATGAACATAAGCGTACCATTTTGTACCGATGGGCGTGTCGTTTTCTGAAATTGTGCGGTAGCTTTTAAGCTCGCCTTTTTCATTGAGAACAACATCAAAAACCGCGAGAAGATATTCCTTGCTGTTATTTATAGCTGCATCAAGAGAAAAATGCTCGTGGCTGTTTGGTGAAAATATCAAGTAACGCTGACGGTATTTATGAGTTTTTGTAACGTATCCGCCTGCTGCCCCTGAAGGCCATCTGTCCTCATCATAAAGATATGCAAGCATATTTTCCTGCTTTGCCTTTTGAGTGCAGAATTTAATAAGTTCCATAAATTCGTCTTTAAGATAAGGCGTGGACATGCCTATCCGCGAGTGCATATGGAAACCGCCGAAGCCCATTTTTTTGAATATATCAATTTGCTCGTTAAGAATATTCTTGCCGAGTTTACAGTTCCAAGCCCAAAACGGTGCTGCGCGGTATTCGCCTGTAGGATTTTTAAAGAGCTTTTCGTCAAGCTCATAGGATTGATTTTGTTTATAAAGCATATCAGTATTCTCCTTACTTATATGGTAGTGTTTTGATGACGAAATTCTTGAGGAGTCATACCCGTCCTTTTTTTGAAAGTGCTTGATAAGTGCGAACGGTTGTTGAACCCTAAAAGAGATGCAATATCATCAATGGTGTATGAGCTGTTTAAAAGATAAGTTTTGGCAAGCTCGATTTTGCTGTTCAATACATAGTCAAACGGTGTTTGATTGTAATTCTTTTTGAATATCCGTGTTACTGTGGATGGCGACGAATGAATATGTGCAACCAATTCATCACGGGATATTTTACGGTATAGATTTGCATCAATAAATTTTTTTAGCAGCAGGGCGTCGCTGCTTGGCGCAGGCGAAGTATCTTTATTGATGAAATCTGACATTTGAGCAAAAAGCTTATGCAATATAAAAGCAATTTTTGTTCTGTCCGCAAAGGGGTCATCCCGTATGGTTTCAAAGATTTTTTCAAAATATACTGCGTTATGATAATTTGGAATAAGAACAGTGTTACTCAAATCATATACGGAAAGCAAATCTGCAATCAAAGGTCCCGTTGCCATAAGCCATATTTTTTTCCACGGCTGTTCAGGGTCGGAATAATAATTGTGTGCTGTATTTGGGTGCAGAATAAACGCATCATGCGCTTTTGCTTCAAACACGTCATCACCGTGTTTGATAATGCCTTTTCCCTCATACACATATTCAATACTGAAATCACGATGTATAGGAGGACGGGTTATTTTATATTTAGGATTAGAATTGGTGATTCCAACCAATAACGGAGAGAAAACCTCTTGCTCATCATCAAGATAAGGATACAGAAGTTCTTTATACAAATTGATTGGGTGTGCTTTATCAGATTTTATAATTTGCTCTATCATTTTTCTTACTCCCTTATAATTAGGTAATTATCACTATATTGATAATTTTAAATAAAGTCAACATTCAAAGTTATTATTGACACTATTTTGTACGCTTTTGCGTGATTATGACGCTGTTTTGTATTCCTTATTATATCATGACATGGTATAATAAACAATAGAAACATTATATAAAATGATAATTTTATATATAAAAATGATTGGAAAATTTGTGAAAATGCAAAAAAAGATAGGAGGTTATAGTCTAAATGTGTAAAAAAATGAGTTACATTAAAAAAAGAAATTGCCAAAAAATAGCATCAGTTGTAATGACGCTGTTTTGTTCTTTGAGCTTTATAGCTCCTGCCGCATATGCGTCAGGTCACAACGGGGAATATCCTATTGCAGAGCTTACCTTGGGTAATTCTTTCGGGATGAAAAACATCCAGCGGATAGGATGGGGCGATGTTGGAGATTACGGAACAAGGCTTGTGAGGGACGGCAGAGAGTGTCTAAAGCTCAATAAGGAGGGTTCAAAAACGCTTTTTGTCTACGTTGATGTAAATAATAAGATGCTTTATGAACCGAAAGATGCAAGGGTAGGCGTAGAAGTAGACTATTTCGATGAGGGACATGGAAAATTTACAATAACCTACGACGGATTAACGGGGAATTTTACGGACGGCGAAATAGTACAGCTTGAAGATACGGGCGAATGGAAAACACATACCTTTTATCTTTACGATGCTGAATTTGCAAACGGCTTTTGGGCTACCGGAGGAGCATGGGATTTCAGAGTCGGGGAATGGTCGGAGGTCATGGGAATGACAAACGAAGATGTTATTTTAGGAGGAATAAGAGTGAGTCAGGGATATTACGAACACGAGGTTAATGTTATTGCGTCAACCGAACATACGGGTAATATATTTGATACCGCAGATGAAAAGGTATTTAATCTTAATATGGAAAACAACACAGCCGCACAGCAGGAAACACTTGTCGAATATACAGTGACGGATATTTACGGAAATGCTGTTGAAACGGGGGAACTTAAAAAATCCGTAAAGGGCAAAGAAAAAATGGACGAAAAGCTTATAATAAAAACATCAAAAAATGGTGTATATGTATTAAATTTGAAAGTTACAACAACAGGTCCGAATGAATTGCCCGTTACATATGAAGAACAGCAGGACTTTTCCGTGATGAACAAATTTAAAGAGGGTGAAAAGCTTAATGAAACTCTCGGAACATCAGGTCATACTACGTGGGGGTATGATGTGGATAAATCAATGGAAGTTATTACTGCCGCAGGTATGGGAGCATGGCGTGACGAGTATGGCTGGGATACAGTTGAAAGAGCAAAGGGCGATTATAAGAAATCCGATATGCACGACAAAAATGTAAATGCCATGTATAATGCAGGTGTATATCCGCTGTTTATAGCTTCTTATGGCAATCCCCTGTATGATGAATATCGGTCGGTACCTCAGACTGATGAGGGAATAAAAGCATACGCAAAATACGCGGGATTTCTTGCAGAGCAGTATAAAGGGAAAATTAAAGCCTTTGAGGTTTGGAATGAATATAATATTGCGCCGTTTAACCCGAAAATGTTGGATGCCGAGCATTACGTCAAAATGCTTAAAGCGTGTTATCAGGAAATAAAGAAAGTAGATTGCGATATTAAGGTGGTTGGCATTGCTTGTGCCGGAATAGATAAGGAATTCATGAAAAATGTATTTGACGCGGGCGGCTATGAGTATATGGACGCGGTTTCGATACATCCATATTATGTGTATAAGGAACAATGCTTTGACGACCAAGAGTGGGCAAAATGGGTGCTTGAGGTTAAGGACTTAATGAAACAATATGGTGAGCCTAAAGAAATATGGCTTACGGAAATGGGCTGGCCCACACATAAGACGGAAGAACGGACAGATATGCTTCAATATACAGATGAGCAGCAGGGAAAATATCAGACAAGAATGTATATGACTTGCCGCGCAAATGACTTTGGCGAAAGAATATTTATGTACGATTTTCAGGAAGACGGTGTTCAGGTTGGCAACCCTGAGCATCATTTCGGAATAGTACGCTCTGCCTATAATGTCCGAACCCCTTTGGCGGCAAAGCCTGCGTTAATAGCGGTGGGAGCTATGAATAGACAGATAGGAAATTCCGATTATACGGACAGTGTTTATTTTAATGAAGATACTTCCGCGCACCGCTTTACGGACAGGGACAGCAATGAGCAAACCATTGCAATATGGAGCAGCCGTGAGGACAATGTTGCGCTTAATCTTGGAGCAACAGAGGTTACAGTGATTGACCTATACGGAAATGTTGTAGATACATTCAGAAGTCAAAACGGAATTTATCAATTTGATTTGAATGACGACCAATATTATATCAAGGGAAAGTTTACGGCTTTTTCAAAGGCGGATACTGATATTACAACGGAATATCCGCATGAAGTTGTTAAGGGAAATACTTTCAATATTAAAGTTGCAGATAAACAGAAAAGGAATTTAAGAATAGATGTTAAATGTGATGACGCGTTTGCAATAGAGGAAAATAACGGTGTTGTAAACGGCGAAGGTAAGGTGTCGCTAAAGGTTATGAAAGAGGACAGCGATTTGCATAATGTCTTTGTCAATCTTTATGATGGGGAACAGATTGTGTTAACTTCGAGATATACAATAAAAATAGGTTCTCAGATGAGCGGAGAATTTATGCTGGTAACAACCCAAACGACGCCAAGAAGACAGCGGCTTGTGAACCGTCTGAAAAATCAAACAGACAGTACGACTATTTCAGGAAGCTGTGAAATTATTGCTCCGGAGGAATTGGCAAGTGCGGCAAAGAAAACAAGATTTTTAAATGTACGTCCGGGCGATACGGTTAGTGTTCCTATAAATTTACCTGAACAGCTTACAACACGAAGCTGGAATATTACAATGCGTTATGAGCTTGATGACGGTACGATTTGGGAGGATTCGGGACATATTAACGAAACAGTAGCGCAAAAAGCAGATAAAGCGCCTGATATTGACGGAGTTTTGACAAATTCAGAATGGAAAGGCACTTTGTTTGAAGCGAAAAGTAAGTCAGAGGCTATTGATTTGAGCGGCGTTTGGGGCGGAGTAAAGGATATTA
>JBJEIU010000360.1:0-5971 GCA_051877355.1 Hominilimicola sp. | reverse complement strand
ATAACGAACAGCCATTCAAAGTCCTTATCCTTAAACATTCTGATACCGCCGGCAGAGCGCTCAACGAACGGAAGCAAGCCTTCCTTGTCGTAGTAACGTATGGTTGATGGCGCAACATTTAAAATTTTAGCAGTCTCACTTACTGTATAAATCATTTTTAATCACTCCTGAATTATGAATAAATTGTAAACAGTTAAAAACACACTTGACTTAAAGTAGGCTTTAACTTTTATAATATAAATTAACTTATAAGATTATTATAATATTCATTGACCTAAAAGTCAATATGGTAAAAATCAAGGAGGTAAAATCATATGAATAAAAAAGTTTTAATTCTTTCGGGAAGTCCGCGAAAAGGCGGAAATTCCGATATATTGTGTGACGAATTTGCACGCGGCGCAAAGGATAGCAGAAACCATGTCGAAAAAATATTTATACGCGATAAAAAGATAGGTTATTGTAATGCCTGTTATTACTGCAAAAACAGCGGCGGCAAGTGCGCTATAAGGGACGATATGGCCGAAATTCTTGATAAAATGCTGGAGGCGGACGTTATCGCCCTTGCAAGCCCAGTATATTTCTATTCCATAGACGCGCAGCTTAAAACGGTGATTGACCGTACTGTCGCAAAGTGGACGCAGATAAAAAATAAGGAGTTTTATTACATAATGACAGCGGCTGACGATGACAAGTCGGCTATGGATTGTACGCTTGAATGTATGCGCGGCTTGGCGGCTTGTCTTGATGAATCTAAGGAAATGGGAGTAATTTTTGGAACGGGCGTGTATGAAGCCGGTGCAATCAAGGATACAAAAATTCCGGAAGAAGCATATAAAATGGGACGAACGGTCTAAGCTTATGACGGTATTAAGAAATCAGCGGTAAATCCGAATAAAAAGGAGATAGATGATGAGAAAAATAATTTCCTTATATGTATGCATCTGTATGATGCTGTATGTATTTTCATTAACAGTTTGTGCTGCTCCGACAGCTGTGCCGCAGGATGACATGACAATCGTTATGGAGATTGATAATCCGTATATGACAGTTAATGAACGTCAGGAGGAAATTGATCCCGGAAACGAAACATCACCTGTTATAATAAATGGCAGAACAATGATTCCTGTGAGAGCTGTAGTTGAAGCAATAGGCGGCGTTGTTTATTGGGACAGTGAAACTCACACAGTAACATTACAGTATGCCGACAGCAATATAAAGCTGAAAATAGGCAATACGGATGTATTCTTAAATGACGAGTTAAATTCGCTTGATACGGCGCCTGTTATTATAAATGACAGAACCTTACTCCCGATAAGATTTATTATGGAGAGTTTCGGTTTTAAAGTAAAATGGAAACAGTCAAAACAAACAGTGACGATAACCAACAGTGACGACAGCAGTAAAAATGTTCTGGTAGTTTATTATTCAAGCTCCGGTACTACAGAGCGCGTAGCAAAGCGGCTTCAGGAAAAAACTGACGGAGATATTTATGAAATAAGAACAAAGGAAAAATACTTGCCGTCACAAGCGCGGGGAGACCGGGAAAACAACCGTCTGCCGGAAATTGAAACGGACTTTCCGGATTTTTCCGATTATGATTTGATTTTAGCAGGGTGTCCTATATGGGGTTATACTGTTGCAACGACAATGATGTCATTTCTTTCTAAAACCGATTTTCAGGGTGTGGAAGTAGCGCCATTCTGTACTGACATAGGAAAATGGGGAACATTTTTTGAAGATTTCGGCAGACAGGCTAAAAATGCGGTCGTTCTTCAAGGTCTGAGTTTAACCAATGCGGCAGATGTGACCGAAGTTGAAATGAACGGTAAAATTGACAAATGGTTAGACAGTCTTATAAATCCTGTTGTACCCGATTCATATTCGGTTACAATGACTATAGGAGAAAATGAATATACAGCGAGTCTTGATAACAGCGAGACCTCACAGCGGTTTGTAAAGACGCTCCCGCGAGTTATGAATATGACAAGGCAGAATGACCGTGAATACTACGGTAATACAGCGCTAAAAACAGAAAACAGCACTCTATCGGATTTTGCCGAAAACGGGGATATTTTATATGTCCCTGAAAAAAATCAAATTACCGTTTTATTTGATAAGGATAAGTATTTAGATGCATTATCGGATTTTTCGGTTATTGGTAAGCTGTCATCAAATATTGATGACTTTAAGGACATGCCGGAGAATATAGAAGTCAGAATGACCTTGGCAGATGAAAACACAAATGAAAATGGCATTATAATAACGGCAGGCGGTACTCGGATAGAGGCTGAGATATATGACAATGTTACTGCACAATCATTCATGAACTCTCTGCCGCTCACTGTTTCCTTGTGGCATCCGGCTGAAATTGCCAAAGCATTTGACTTGCCGAAAAGATTGGATAACAGCTTGCCCACTACCCGTGAATATGAAGCGGGAGGGTTGGCATATTGGCACGAGGGACCGTCTATTGCCATATTCTATAATCACAATTTCGATAAAACTGTTGTACCGGTAATCACAATAGGAAAAATACTGAACGGACAGGAAAGTTTTTTTGAAAACTATTCAGGTGAAATAACAATAACAAAGAAATAGTATACTGATGAGGAGGATATATTATAATGAAAAAAATATTATCAATTATACTGTCATTGGTGTTTACGCTGTCAATGATAACGGGATGTAATGCTGCTGACAACAGCGACAGTGATTTTACGCTTACAATGCAGATAGGCAACCCTGTTATGACAGTCAACGGAACAGAAAAAAATATAGACAACGAGGGTACTGCTCCTGTTGTGCAAAACGACAGAACTCTTGTTCCGGTACGCGCAATAATTGAGGAAATGGGCGGCAGCGTAACATGGACGCAGGAAACGCAGACAGCAACTCTTACATACGGTAACGACACGATTGATTTAATCATAGGTTCCCAAACCGCATATTTAAACGGCACTGCAAATACGCTTGACATAGCTCCTGTTATCATAAACGAAAGAACAATGCTGCCAATACGCTTTATTGCTGAGAGCTTTAAGTTTAATGTGGACTGGGAGCAGGAAACACAAACGGTTATAATTAAGAAATCCACATCGGATAATCCGTCAGTAATGCCTACGGAGCAGCCTACCGGCAGCGGGAAGGTATTGGTAGTGTATTATTCCGCAAGCGGCAACACGGAGGATGTTGCAAATTATATTGCAGCGTCGACAAATGCCGATATTTTTGAGCTTGAACCCGTAAATCCATATACGGACGCTGATTTAAACTGGACAGATGAAAACAGCCGTGTTGTGCGCGAGCATGATAATGAAAGCGAAAGAAAGGTAGAGCTTAAAGAAACCACTGTCGCTGATTGGGAGTCTTATGACACAGTATTCATAGGCTATCCTATCTGGTGGGGTATCGCAGCATGGCCCGTAAATGGCTTTATTGAAGCAAATGACTTCACAGGCAAAACCGTTATTCCGTTCTGCACCTCCGCAAGCTCAGGCCTTGGCGAAAGCGGAAAGCTATTGGCAGAAGCGGCAGGGACGGGAAACTGGCAGACAGGTATGCGTTTCCGTTCAGGTGTAAGCGAAAATGATGTTAAAACTTGGGTAGAAAGTCTTGACATTAAGGCTGACACAAACAAAACCGAAAGCAAATCACTTGTTGTATATTTCTCAATGCCCGAAACAACTAAGCCGGATAATATGACGCAGGAGGAGGACAACAGCACGGTTGTTATTAACGGTGAGGTTTTAGGTAATACGCAGTATATGGCATATGTAATTGCAGAAAACAGAAATGCAGATATTTTCCGCATTGAACCCCAAACGCCATATCCTACAAATCACAGCACATTAGTTGATCAGGCGTCCGAAGAACAAAAGAACAAAGCACGTCCGGCTATAAAGGAAAGACTTGAAAATATCAATGACTATGATGTTGTCTTTCTCGGTTATCCCAACTGGTGGGGCGATATGCCGATGATTTTATACACATTCTTGGAACAGTATGATTTGTCGGGAAAAACAGTAATTCCGTTTAATACACACGGCGGCAGCGGATTTTCAGATACAATAGATACAATACGCACTCTTCAACCAAATGCTAAAGTGTTGAACGGCTTATCTATCTCCCGTAATCATATACAAGACGCAGAACAAGAAATTATTGATTGGGTAAGCGGCTTGGAAAAATAATTTAAGGAGATATTCAGCATGCAATACAAAAATTTAGGAGACAGCAGTTTAAAGGTGTCCGCTATAGGACTTGGCTGTATGGGGATGACGCACGCATACGGTGCGCCGTCCGATGAATCGGAAATGATTAAGTTAATTCATATCGCTGCCTGTATGGGTATTACATTCTTCGATACGGCGGAGTGCTACACGGGATTTGATAAAAACGGACAGCTTGTATATAATGAAGAACTGGTCGGCAAGGCATTAAAGCCGTATCGTGATAAGGTTATAATTGCGACTAAATTCGGAGTACATCACAACAGCGACCTTTCACTTAAAACAGACAGCCGTCCCGAAACTATCATAAAAAGTATTGAGGGTTCGCTTACCCGATTGGGTACGGATTATATTGATTTGTATTATCAGCACAGGGTTGATCCCGACGTGCCTGTTGAGGAGGTAGCCGGAACGCTGCAAGATTTAATCCGTGAAGGCAAGGTGCGTTTTTGGGGAATGTCAGAGGTGACGGAGGATACCATTCGCCGTGCGGACAAGGTGTGTCACCTTACGGCGGTTCAGAACCGTTACTCCATGATGTGTCGTCATTATGAAAATCTTATTCCTATTCTTAAAGAAATGGGCATAGCTTTTGTGGCGCACAGTCCAATGGCAAACGGTTATCTTACGGGAAAGTATGACGGCAATTCAGAGTTTGATAAAAAGAATGATTACAGGAGTTCTATGCCACAGTTTAAAGGAGCAGAGAAAAACAAAGAATTGCTGGAACTGCTAAAAAGTACAGCAGAGAAAAAATATGCTACTCCCGCCCAGATTTCTCTTGCGTGGATGATGTCAAAGGATATTATTCCAATTCCCGGCACAAGAAAGTTAAACCGCCTTGAGGAAAATACAGCCGCGGCAGATATTACGTTGAGCGCTGACGAAACGGCAGAAATAGACGCAAAATTAAATACAATGGAAATGTCGGACGTTTTCGGAGGACACAGACTTAAAAAGTAATGTACAATGGGGTGCGCATTTATATATGTGTGCCCTTTTTTGATAACACCTTTGGGTTTAAGCTGATAAACTAATCGGAACTTCTCAGCCTATAAAGGAAGTGTTACAATAATATCAGATAGAATAAAAGACAGGAGGTCGTTTTAAATGAAAAAGAAAATTATATCCATACTTATAGCGGCATCTCTCGCAGCAACCGCTGCGGCTAATGTGTTTGCCGTCAGTGATGATATAAAATCAACAGACAAGGAGGTATTAACACAAATGCTTACAAATATGAGCAGCAGTGAAAGAGCGGCTTTTATCAATGAAAACCTTGATATTAAATTGCAGCATCTTTCAACGCTTGTAACGCTGTCGTCAAACAGAGCCTATGACAAAATTGCAGACGAGGTAAAGGCGGCGCTTGATGACGGACTTACCTCTGCTGAGATTAAGGAGGCAATCTATCACAGCGCAGCATATTGCGGATATACAAGAGCGGCGGGAGCACTTGACGCGGCGGATATAGCCTTAAAGGCACTCGGTCAGGACATAACATATAAGAGCCGTATCACCTCAACCGAGGAAAACCGATATGCGGACGGTCTTGCGATGCAGCGGACATTGTTTGGCCCACAGATTGGTACGATTACAGACGGTATGGAGGAGTCGCTGAAAATGCAGACGCTGTTTTTATCGGGTATCTGCTTCGGTGACTTTTACAACAGAAGCAAAATTGCCTTTGCCTGAGCAGTCTTGCGAAGAGATAGTCCTAAATTAACATGTAGAGTAAGACA
>JBJEIU010000359.1:0-6042 GCA_051877355.1 Hominilimicola sp. | reverse complement strand
TGCAAAATTACGCCGGAGTTTGTCAGGAGCTTTCAAAGTATGTGCCTGACAGTATCGCTGTGTCAAATCAGGGTGAGGGTGGTCTTGCGACAAATGATACTGCGCATTTGGCGCAGTGCTATCTGAAAGAGGGCGACTACCTCTATGTGCAGTACGGTCATAACGAAAACAGCGCGGAGGACTACAAGTCAAATCTTGAAAACTACTACACAACGGCTCACAAGGCGGGCGCGAAGCTGATAGTTGTAAGTCCTGTCGAAAGGCATAACACTTGGGACGAAACAAGCCAAATGTATAAATTCGGCTTCGGCAGTTATATTACCGCGGCAAAAGATTTTGTAGATACTAAAATAAGCAACGGTGCGACAGATATTGCGTTCGTTGACCTTAACACTGAATATATAGAATGGATGAATACAGAAATTGCGAGAATTAACGGCATTAACGAAAATATATCCAAGCAGGACGCGATTGAGTTTTATTACCGCAGCGTAAAGGGCAGCAAGGTTGACACAACCCATGTAAATGACGCGGGTGCGGATCAGGGTGCAATAGCGTTCTTTAAGGCGGCACAGAAGGTCTATGATGAGGGAAAAGACGCTGACGCTGGAACAAACGCAAAAATTCAGTCGGATGTTTTGGCGGGTCTTGTTACCAATTGGCATAGCGAAAGAACAGCGTACACGGTATCTGATGATGTGATACTTGCGGGAAAAGCACCGAACTCCTATTGGGATACTCCGGTAACGAACACGGTGCCGTATAAGTATGACATCGCCGTAACGGACGCGCAGACGGAGACGTCGGAAGAAAACGGAAAGACATTAAAGTCTGTTACCCTGCGCGTACAGAACGACCTCAATTCCTATGCGAAAGCTGTTGTGACGGTTACATCGGGGGAAGAAATAAAGAAATACTATTCGACAGGAGTTGTTGACAACACTGCCGATACAAAGGGAACGCTTAAAACCTTTACCGAATTTTCAAGCACGGACAGCAAGGAAGCCGAAACGGTGGCGGTTACAATCCCCGATGGCGCAATTTGCACGATTCAGGCATACGAAGCGGATTTAACCGATTGGACGGTAAACGAAAGTGCACCGTATTCAATCGTCTATACGGTAAAGAACGTAACAGGCACGGTTTTAACTGAGGACGGTGCGGATATTGCGGATTGGAGTAGCGGCGGCAGCGCGGGCAATAAAATTACAGCCGTAACAGATGAGGAAAATACCGACGCGCCGTATATGAATGTCACAAAAAGTAGCAGCGGCAGTAGCGCGTTCAAAAAGACCTTTGACACAAATATTACCGGCGGAATGGCGAATGTAAAGCTTAAAATGCGCTATAATTCGGGCTATGTAAGAATGTCAATCGCAAATGCGACGAACAGCGGTGCGACATATTTTATGAATTTAATAGATGCTCTTACGATTAACGACGGAAAAATAACGATAAACAACACACAGATAAACACAAACACCTCCGATACACCGAATATCGTTAATGCCGGCGACTGGTTTGATATTGACTGCATTATAGATTATGACAACGGCATAGCGAGCATTTCTGTCGCCGGAAGCAATTATGTGACGGTTGACGTGAGCGGACTGCAAAAGAATACCACAAGTATGCTGCCCGTTACCTGTTTCGGCTTTGAAACGCCGGACAGCAAGTCCGACAAGGGCTATGACTGCGACATAAAGGACATTTCAATTACTACGATAGAGAGAACGGACGCTCTTCCAAAGCAGGCAGTTACAGCAAAGGTGAACGATGCTCTTGCTGGAACGGTAACGATAAATGGAGAAGCGGCAGAGAGCGCGGAAATAACGCGCGGCGAAGCCGTAACGTTTAAGGCAATCCCGAACGAAGGTTACGAATTTGTAAACTGGACGGACGAAAGCGGCGCGGGAATAGGGACGGCGGAAACCTACGCGATTTCAAGATTATATGAGGGCGTTTCAATAACGGCGAACTTCAAATCCTCCTATGGCGAGGGCTACATGGTACAAAAAATCGCCGGACTTTCGGACGATTTCGAGGGTACAGCGGCAGACGGCACAACGCCGAGTAATATTTTCGGGGTAACGGAAAAATCAATTTTCGGAGATACAGTTTCAATTTCAGGTTCACATTCAATAGTGCCTACAAGCGATAAAAATAGTGCGAGTATTTACGGCAATGTTCTCGCGATAAGCGTTGGCTCAACAACGACATTAAACGCAAGTGTTGACGCAATAGAACTCAATGAGCGTCAGACGGCAAAAATCTCGCTCGAATCGGCGAACGGTTATCTTGGCAGCAACAGAGCAGGATATACTTTTAAAATACTCGATAGTTCCGATACGGAAATTGTCGGTTTTGATTATGAAAGCGCAAGCTGTAAAATAAACGCAGTCCGTATAGGAGGCACTGCGGTGACAACGGATATAAATGGAACAGCTTTTTCGGCTTTCAGCTTTAATCAGGCTAATGCTGTTGGAGACCGTGACTTTACAAAGCCGATTGATAGCATAGAAATAGAAATCGGCGGTGATAAAAATGTAATAATAAAGTTCAATCGTTACAGCAGCGGGAATCTTTCAACAACTTATACATATACGGGAACTCTTTCGGAAGGAAACACCGTTTCGCTTAAATCCGTACAGGTAACAAAATCAGCTTATAATTCAAGTAACAGAGACAGGTCGAGTGTTATTGACAACATCAAAACGCTGCTTGTAACTGCGCCTGAGACACACAAACTGACTGTTGAGGCAACGGATATAAAAGAAAATACGGAATTAAATCCGACAGTCACTTTGACCGATAGTAACGGAAACGAAATAACTGATGACTTTACCGCACTTTACGGCACATATACCTATAAAGCGGAGCTTGACGGCTATCATACCGCCGAGGGCAGGGTCTCAGTATATGACCAAGATGAAACGCTTACACTTGAAATGATACCGAATACATTGAGCGCGGTAAGAAGCATTGACGAAAAGGGAAGTGTGCTGAAAACGACCGTTGCTGACAGTGCGGAGGACACGGTTGTATATTATCCCGCAATTATACAGAGCGGAGATAAATATTACAAGACAACCGCGAACACAACTGCGCAGGATGACGGCAATAAATACAGCTACGGCAAATATTCCTCGTCGGCGGCAATATCCGACGTAGCTTATACCGAACTTTCAAACTGCGTTTATTATGCGGAAGCAGAGAATATTTTAACTGGTGTTACAAAGACCGGAACAAGCTTCTCACAGGGGAAATCGCGTCTTAATGTTGAAGGCGGTTTTAAAACCGATACGCTGCCTGCAGGAACATACGGAGTTTATGTAGGAGCCTATATGGATAGCAATGGCAACGCGCATGTATATGTAACTCCGCCCTCGGGGACAAAGAGTGACAGAGTAGTCAGCAAGAACAGTTACAGTGTAGTCGGAAGCGAATTTACCTTAGCGAACGAGGGGGCTTTTACGATAACGAATAACTGGTATGGAAATCTTCAATTCGACTATATCTATATTTTAGCCCTTACGCCGCAGGACGCACCTGAAATCGCAATTGATTACGAAAACGAAACTCTGACGGGCTTTGATACAGACGGAAGTTACACGATAGGAGGCAGTGCAATTACTCCGACAGACGGAAAACTTGCAATTGACGCGTCATATTTCGGCAAAACGCTTTCAATAGTGAAAAAGGGAGACGGCTCGACTACAGCCGACAGCGCGGTGAAGTCACTGGCAATACCCGCGCGTCCCAATATATCCTCACTTGCCATTGACAACAGCATGGAGCAGGTCACTGTTCCGACAGGCTATTACTACGGAACAACAAGTGACAGTTATGCGGATATTACAACAGTCGGCATGGGTGCGGGTGTTACGGTGGAACCAAGCGGAAATATCTATATTTATAAAGCCGCCGTAACCGAAGGTGATGAAAAATCGTTCAAGAGCGAAGTGCTGACATTAACCGCTCCTGTACGGGAAACAACTCCGAGTATAACTATTGATTACGAAAATGAAACGCTTTCAACAACAACGGATATTCAGTATTTGAACGGCTCAGATTGGACGGGTTGCACCGCTGGCATGGCGGCGACAGCGTTTGGCTGGAACGATACGGCGGAAACAAAGGTTAAATTCCGCGCATCGGCAA
Organism: Hominilimicola sp.; assembly: GCA_051877355.1. Lineage (GTDB taxonomy): Bacteria > Bacillota > Clostridia > UBA1381 > UBA1381 > Hominilimicola. The sequence continues at coordinate 1,881 of JBJEIU010000359.1, read as the reverse complement.
CAGATGATAATTATGCGAGCGAGAGCACGGAGGTGACAATTCCTGTGCGCCCGTCTGCACCCACGGACAGTGAAGTCGAAATTGACTCTCCGACCTCTATAAATGGCAAGGGTAGTATAACGGCAAAAATTGACGGTTTGGAATACAGTTTGACAGAAAACGGAACATATACCGCATTAACAAAAGACACTGCTGTGGATATTGACGGCGGCACGACGGTTTATGTCCGCAAGTCGGCGATGAGTACGGTGTTCAAGAGTGCAAGTAGTAGTGTAACAATTCCTACATACACAAAAAAGACGTTTACCATAACCTTTGACACGGATGGTGGCAGTTCGGTGGCAAGTCAGACGATAACCGAGGGCGAAAGGGCGACTATGCCCACAGAGCCGACAAAGACGGGATATAAGTTTGTAAAATGGCAAAAGGACAATACTGACTATGATTTTAATACGGCGGTTGAGAGCAATATCACGTTGACTGCTGTATGGGAAATCAATAAGTATAATATAATGCTTGCAGAGGGACTAACGGAGAAGGCGACAGTCGAGGTTTTGGGCGACAAAGTTACCGCGGGAGAGAATAACACATGGACAGCGGAGTACGGCTCGACATTCACGGTTACAATTACCGCTAAGGGCGAAAATGTATATACGGAAGATTCTGTTCAAGTATCGAATACAACAAAGAACGGAGAAAATTATACTGTCGGCACGGCGGATATGGTAATTTCCGCTTCATTCACGGATAAGACATACAGAGTTACAAAGTCCGTGTCTATCGAAAACGGTGATATTTCATTCAGCGGACTGACCGATGGCAAAGCAAAAGCGGGTACGACAATTACCGTAACGGCAACTCCGACCGACAATACATATAAGCTCACCGCTCTTACAGTAAGCTATACGGACACGGAAGTGAGAAATATTGATATTCTTTCCGAGAAGTCGTTCACCGTTCCGTCGGGCGTTGTGGGAGATATAACGGTAACGCCGACATTTGCGCGCAAGACTGTTGACCATATTATGATAACGCCCAAATCAACGCAGATTAAGCAGGGTACGAGTGGCAATTTTACAGCCGCGATTTACGCGGATGATAACACAGACCTTACGGATGTATACAAAGACAGCATTTCGTGGAGCATTGAAATAGCTAACAGCGGAACAAAGGAAACGGGTACGGCTATTACTCCCGATTCAACCGATAAAAACAAAGCAATGCTTGCGGTCGCATCGGCACAGTTGAAGGACAATGCGATTACCGTAAAAGCGACAATAGGAGAAAAAGTCGGAACGTCAACTGTCACAGTAACAGATGCAGATGTATACGCGATAACCATCGCGGACGCAGTCAAGGATTACGTTTCCACAGATCATAGTACCGCTGCGGCGAATACGACAATTACGATTTCACTAATTGAAAAGAACGGCTATCGCGTAAAAGACGGTACGCTGAAGGTTACAAAGTCGGGCAATACCGCAGTCACTGTAATAAACAACACATTCACAATGCCCACCGAGGCAGTTACAATCACGGCGGAACTTGAAAAAATAAACTATACGATTGAAACATCAGCTACAAACGGTACAATTACTGTGACGGACGGTAAGACAAGTGCGAATGTCAGTGATGAGATTAGATTCACGGTTTCGCCGTCAACAGGCTATCAGCTTAAAGATGCCAGCATTAAGGTAAACGACGGCGCGGTAAGCGTATCGGAGAGCGGCGGAACATACACGTTTACAATGCCGGCGGAGAATGTTACGATTACGGCAGAGTTTGAAGCGCAGACGTACACAGTCACATACAACAAAGACGGCGGTACGATTGAAAATGAGAGCAATTATACAAGCTATACCTATGGCGTAGGGCTGACGT
>JBJEIU010000358.1:0-6043 GCA_051877355.1 Hominilimicola sp. | reverse complement strand
AACTGACGATCCCTATACATTAGCATTGTTTGCAGTGAAAATGAAGGGATCAACTCAACCGACTTCCGGGACATATGTATTGGAGGGTTATTTCGATAAAACAAATGCGGCAATGAGTGTTGGTCAATCTGCTGAAGACAATACTGCGTATGAATATAATGTCCAGCGTGATTTGGAAGGTGAAGATGGTAATACAAATTTGAATAACCGTTTCAATATTACTTCCACTTTAAATCTATTCCCCGCAGAATACACAGTAACATATGATGCAAACGGCGGTACAGCAGCAGACACATTACCTACTGAAACAGTACTTGACAGCGGCAAACTGACGTTAAAAGACGGATCGGACAAATTAATTTCAGATTATATCACACCACCTACTGGCAAAGTATTTGCAGGATGGAATACAACAGCTGCGGGAGATGGTGTAACTGTAGATGAAACGACTGTTATTAATCCGACAAATGTTCCTACAATAAATACTGCTGACAATACATTAACGCTATATGCAACGTGGGCAGACGGTTACAATGTAACATTCAATGCAAACGGCGGTAAATTAGAGGACGGAACATCAACGACAAAGACATTCACAAAGGCAAACGGTGAAGCATTACTGGAAACCGGACAAACAATAGCCGATAATTTGCTTGCAAATCCGACAAAAGAAAATTACGTATTCAAGGGTTGGTATCAAAAGAGCGGAGATACTTTCACTACAGAAGTAACAGACGCTACATTGCAGACAGCGCTTGATAAGTCAATCACAGCATATGCGAAGTGGGAGTATGAACCATCAGCTCCAACAACTTATACATTGAATTTTGATAAGAATTGTGATACTGCAACAGATGCAAATCCAACTTCAGTTAATTACAATGCAGGTGACACACTTAACAGTGTACTTGGCGGAATGCCTGTAGAGCCAACAAGATCGGATGGTTATAAGTTCCTCGGCTGGTACACAAATCAAAGCGGTGACGGCACAGCATTGACAGCAGACGACGTTCTTGCAACATATACCAATAACGGTACTGTAACGACAGTATATGCAAAGTGGGGATATGTAGACAAGCCAACGCCGACTGATCCTCCAACGCCAAATGATCAGACAGTAACAGTTAAATTCAATTTAGGCGATAATGCGTCATATAAATATGACCCGCTAAATGATAAGTATGTAAAATACGGTGATCAAATCACAAATATGCCGCTAGCATCAGACATTACAGCTCCGACAGGCAAGGCATTCGGTGGATGGTATACAAAAGAGGATGGTGCAGGTTCTCTTGTAGAAAATGGTACAACAATAGACAATAACTTGGACGCTGATCCGGCTGTTGCAGCAGGCGGTACATTAAATTTATATCCAAGGTGGATTGATCAGATAACAGTAACATACGATACAAATGGGCTACCTGCTGAATATACTGCTCCATCGGCTTCTACTGGCACACCGGGTACAGACTTTACAGTAGGCAACATTGACTTTAGTGGTGCTGCGTATGAATTGGTAGAATGGAATACGGAGAAAAACGGTACAGGTACAAGCTATACAAAGGGTGCTACAGCTCAGTTGCCTGCAACAGATACAACATTGTATGCAATTTGGAACTATACAGATACTGATAAGATACCGGTAGTATTCAACGGCAACGGAACAACACAATATGCATCAACTCTTAATCCAAATGATGGAACATCAACAACGGATAAATATACAATGTATCGTAAAGCAGGCGATGTAATTACCTTTGCTCAAATGCCGACAGCAACGAGAGTTCAGTATACTTTCAACAAATGGGCAGATACGTCTAATGCGGCAGTTGAGGCAAGCTTCGATAACAGTACATATACGTATACAGTAACAGCGCTTGCAGAAGGTGAAACAGAGAAAAACCTATACGCAATCTGGCAGGCAAATCCAAACCCTGATAATGGTAAGATAACAGTACAATTTAATGCAAATGCCGGATCGGATACAGTGACTATTTCTCCGACAGAGACTGTTGAAATTGACCTTGGCGACTCACTTGGCGGAAGAATACCAGATGAACCGACAAGAAGCAAATATAAATTTGACGGATGGTATACAGACGCTGATTATACTCAGGGAACTAAGGTAGAGTCAAATACCGTATTTGATACTGCTTTAATAGCAGATTTAAAAGATGGAGATACAGTAAATCTGTATGCAAAGTGGAACAGCGAAGTTACGCTTACATTTGACCTTAACGGAGCAAACGGAACAGCGGTTGATCCTATAACAGAATATGCCGGCACAAATGTTACAATTCCTACACCGACGCTTAATGCAGATTATGTATTTAAGAGCTGGAACACAAAGGCGGACGGTACAGGCGATACGGTAGCAACGGGCAGCTATACTTTGACAGAAAACAAAACATTGTACGCAATTTGGGATTATACAGGTGCAGATGCGGTTGCGGTAACATTTAATTCTAACGGAACAACAGAGTTCCCCGCAACAGTTAATCCTGATGGAACTACTGCTTATACAGTAAATCGTCCTGCGGGATATACAATTACTACAGACCAGATGCCAAAGGCTGCCAGAGATCAGTATACATTCAGTAACTGGGATGTAAAATCGAATGCGGCGCCGGGAACATTGGCGGCTTACACAGTTCCAAATGACGGAACAAAGGCTGTGACGTTGTACGCAATCTGGACATCTAATCCAACAAATGCAGATGATAAAATAACAATTTCATTCAATCTGAATGATGATGATAGTGACAAAAAGGCAACACTTACATCACCGTCATCAGTAGTTATTGACCTTGGCGATTCGCTTGGCGGAAGAATGGCAGATGACCCGACAAGAACAAGCTATGAATTCAAGGGCTGGAATACCGCAGCAGACGGTAAAGGAACAACTGTAACAGATACAACAACGTTCGGTGCGGGTAAAGACGTAACCGCAGCGGCAGGAGATACTGTTACATTGTATGCTCAGTGGGAGGAACACGTAACCGTAACATTCAATATAAATGGCGGTGATGGAACAACTCCTGACCCAATAGAGCTTACAAAGGGAGCGAATATCACAGATACACTTCCTACAACGACAAAGACAAACTACACATTTAAAGAATGGAATACAGAGCCAAACGGCAGCGGAATGACATTTACAGACGCTAATAAGAGTGATGCAAACCATGCAATCAATGAAAGCATAACATTATATGCAATCTGGTCATATGAGGGAGCTGATGCGGTAAGTATCGTATTCCATGCAAATGATACAACTCAGAAGCCGGCAACACTTGCTCCTAACGATGGCGGCAAGACCTACACAATCAAGGTTAAGCCGGGCGATACATTGAATTTTGTGAATATGCCTACAGCAACAAGAACTGATTATGCGTTCAACCGTTGGGGCGATAATGCAAACGATACAGTAACAGCTGACTTTGATAACAGTGCTTATACAATTACAGCGCCTTCCGCAGGTCCTGCAACTGTTAATAAGTATGCAATCTGGCTTGCAGATCAGGCTGATAAACATACAGTAACATTCAATTTGAATCCTGATGGCGATGCTAATACAACACCTCAGACAATTGCACCTATCTTGGTTGCAAACAATGATGTTATAGGTCCTGCAATGCCGAATGACCCGACACGTACGGGATATAAGTTCTTAGGTTGGGTAGATGTTACAGACAGTGATCCCGGTACATTTACTACAGCATTTGACTCTGCAAATACAGCGATAACCAAAGATACGACATTAAAGGCTTACTGGCTGAAGGGAATCACTCTTACATTTGATGCAAACGGCGGAACGGTGACGGCTGGCAGTGCAAATCAGTCGCTTGATCCTATTGCTCTGTTTGAAGGACAGTCAGTATCAGACAGAACGGAGGCTCCAACAACTCTTCCGGTTGTGGAAAAGACGGGTTACACATTTGCAGGCTGGTATTATGAAGATAAAGACGGTAATCTTGTAAAAGTGGAGGATACTACTAAGCTTTCAGACGATACAACTGTAAAGGCTAAATGGACAGGTACTTTGACAGTATCATTTACAGATAAATCATTTGAATATGACGGTACAGGAAAAACTCCGCTTACTGACGGTAACTATACTGTAAAAGATGCTAACAACAACGATTTGACAACAAGCTTCCCTGTAAGCAGTTTCACTGCTGAATATAAGGAAGCGAGTGCGGCTGATACTGCTTATGGAACTGATGAGCCAACAGACAAAGGTTCATATAAGATTAAGCTTACGATGGCTTCAGATCCTGCAATAATAGGTACGGATAAGTATACCGAGTATACGCTTAACTCATACGATACAGACTTTACAATCACAGCGGCAGCGATTGATTATACAATAAGCAAGGATTATCAGTATATCAGTGAGATAAGTTCATTGGAGAATCTGGAAGTTAAACTTACTGATTCGTCAGTATCACCGGCTCCGACATTGTCAGATATTCTGACAGCTAATCCGACAGATATAAAGATTACATTTACGAATGTAGATGATCCTGCAAAGAAATTTGTAAATACAATGCCTGATACCTTTGGTAAGTATGAAATCACAATAGAGGCAACGGATACAAGTAATTTTGAAGTAGGAAATATAACAGACAGTGATTCTACGACAACTAAATCATATCTGTATCTTGTTCCTACAACAAGAAAGATTGTAGCAAACTATGGCGAAGGTCATGTCAAGGGCGATGCTGCAACACATGAAGCAGATTATGCAACAGTAACCTTTACAGCTCCTGCAGACTCAACAGATGTAGATTCAGTTAAGACAACTCTTTCATCAAGCGGTGATAAGAAAGTAGTTCCTGTTGAAGGTACAGACTTTGAACCTGTAAGCACAGCAAAGACAATAGATTACTGGGAAACAAGAGATAGTGGCGGAAATCAGATTGCAAAGTTCACAGAATTAACAGACATTCCTGTATCGGTTAACAATGAACCTCTTGTAATCTATGCGGTATATAAGGACGCGCAGTGGACTGTAAAATTTGAGGATACAAAGACTGATCCTGCTGCGGAAGCTACCGTTACATATACAGTTCAGGCGAACATGGCTATTTCAGCAACAGACGCAGTTAAGATGGTTGATGGTGTAGATGTAACCGATCCGGTAACAGACGTTCCTGCACCGACTGCTGCTCCTGTTAATAAGACATTCTATGGCTGGGCAACAGAAAAGATAACGAAGGATGATCTTAAAGTATCAGACGTTACAGGAAGCGGTACTTATGCAAACAAGATATTCACAAAGGATACTGCTCCATCAGATGTTCTTACGGGTGACAGCGTTGAAGTGACTGTTTATGCGGTATATGTATTGAGCAGTGATGCAACTCTGAAAAATGTTGAATTTAAGAAAGACAGCGAGACAGGTACTGCAATAGGCTATACGGATACGGCATGGAAGCCTGATGGCAGCATAGTATTTGACCCTGACACAGATACATACTATCTTGTAGTTGATAATGACTTGACAAGCCTGTTTGGTTCACTGGAGCCTACACAGCCCGGCGCAACGATAGAAGTTAAGGTTAATTCAAATACAGAAACAGTAACACAGGGTGCATCCGATACTGATCCTGATACGTTTACATCAAGCAATATTGATGAAACAACATATAATAAGGATTCAAATACTAACAGCTATAACACCGTTGAAGTAACTGTAACCGCTCCTGACGGAACAACTACTAAGACATATACATTCAATGTTTTGCAGTATGTTTTACCGGAAATTAAATTGAATTATGGTAACTCACCTGCTGGTTTGATTAGGCGTGATACAACCACATTCCTGAACGACAGCGAGCGTGATAAAGCAATTGACTTATTTGATAAATCAGATGTAATCAATAAAAAATATGGGACAGATGACCAGGGAAAAGCCATGGTTCCAATTGACGGTAATGCTGATATTACATATACATCAGTAGCATGGCAGTCATATAATACTGTGAAAGCGGCTAACGCAGATACAGAAGAAGGGTATGTAAATTATGATCTGGATGCA
>JBJEIU010000357.1:0-6063 GCA_051877355.1 Hominilimicola sp. | reverse complement strand
TATGCGGATTATAAATTGTCTGAATATGCTTATGCTGATGATGAAAATATCGGAGATTGGGCAAAGGAAGCCGTTTATCAGATGAATAAGACTCAGGTAATGACAGGTGTGGGTGATGATAATTTCGCACCGGAGGGTAACTATACAAATGAGCAGTCAATTGCCACAATTCTGAGATTGTATGACTTGTCAGAGCATAAAACAAAAAAGGCTGATATAGTGGAAGAAAATACAGCTGAAAGTGCCGCGGCAAAATAAAAAATATAATTTGGGAGGCTGAATTTTCAGCCTCTTTTGTGTTATACAGTTTTTATACTTGAAAAAAAATGCTATATGTAGTACAATATACTGAGAAAAATAAATTACGGAGGCAGTGCTTATATGAAGGTAATAGCTGCAACAAAAAACAAAGGTAAAATAAGAGAAATGCAGGAAATTTTATCACCGCTTGATATTGAGATAATATCACAGCAGGAGATGGGAATAGAGGTTGACACGGAGGAAACAGGAGACACATTTGAAAAGAATGCGCTCATAAAGGCAAGGGCTGTGGCAATGCTCTGCGATTATCCCATACTTGCGGACGATTCGGGCATATGCGTTGACGCGCTTGGCGGCGCACCGGGAGTACGCAGCGCCAGATATGCGGGAGACGGTGCGACAGACAGCGCCAGAATAAATAAAATGCTGCGCGAAATAGGTGACAGCGAAAACAGAAACGCAAAGTTTGTAACGGCGGTTGCTTTCATATTTCCTGATGGCATAGAGGTAACGGCGACGGGTGAGGTAAAGGGACACATAACCCATGAGCCTCGCGGCGAAAACGGCTTCGGCTACGACCCGATATTTTTCTCGGACGAACTGGGAAAGACCTTTGCTCAGAGCAGTGATGAGGAGAAGAACAGCGTCAGTCACAGAGGCAGGGCACTGAAAAATTTATATGAAAAGCTGAAAGCAATGGAGGTAAAATAATTATGATGGAAGATGTTTATCTGGAGTATATGGTAAAGAAAAAGAAGTCGGGAGGTCAGAAGGCAATAATAGCAGCAATAATAGCTGCGGGAGTTGTTTTATCCTTTGCGATGCTGCTTGCAATTTACGCTGCGGCATTTGCGCTTGCAGGAACACAGCTGGGCTCCTTTGCATTCAGTATAGGACTTGTGCTGATTGCGTTTATGTGGTACGGCGCATATCTGCTAATCAGTATGCAGAATATTGAATATGAATACATACTTACGAACAGCGAAATGGATATAGATAAGATTATGTCCAAGAAGGGCAGAAAGCATATTGTAAGCTTTGATTTCAAGGAAGTATCCGTTTGTGCAAATACAGAGGACAGTGAGCATAATCACGATTACAGAAATGTAAACGTGGGGAAAACCTATGATGTTGTTGGAGACAAGTCGGGAGGAAATATTTATTTTGCAGATTTTTCTAATGATGGACAGCGCGTGAGGGTGCTGTTCCAGCCAACATACAAAATGATTAGCTCGGCAAAGAAATTCAATCCGAGAAATATCTTCATTATGGAGTAATAAAAGTCGGCAGCCGGACGATTTTGGAAAGGAAGTTTATATGAAAGCGTGTTTTGCTTCTCAGATGAGAGCTGTGGACAAGGCGGCAAGTGAAATAGGCGGTATACCAAGTATTGTGCTTATGGAAAACGCCGCCATAGCGTGTGTGGACGAACTGAAAAAAGATTTCGGAGAGTTAAAGGGTAAGAATATTGCTGTTTTCTGCGGAAAGGGAAATAACGGCGGAGACGGGTTTGCCGCGGCGCGTCATCTGCATAATATGGGGGCGGAGGTGTCGGTTTATCTTGTGTGCGGAAACGAGTTCAAGGGTGACGCAAAGATAAATTTTGATATAATCAAAAAAATGAACGTGAACATCGACGTTGTTTCCGACACAGAAAATCTAAAATATATAATCCGTTCAAATGATATAGTTATTGATGCGATTTACGGCACGGGCATACACGGAACAGTGGGCGGCATAAGCTATGACGTGATAAACGAAATAAATGAAAATTCAAAATATACAATGGCGGTAGATGTGCCCAGCGGAATAAATTCTGACAGCGGCGAGATTTGCGGTATATGTATAAAGGCTGACAAAACAGTAACCTTCGCAGCATATAAGGTAGGCATGCTGATGTTTCCTGCGGCAGATTTTACGGGCGAGGTTGAGGTTAAGGATATTTCCATACCTGATTATGTAATTGAGGGACAGAACATAAATATAAACGTGACAGATGATGAATTTGTGCGTAATTCTTTTCCTACGCGCGAGAATAATTCCCAGAAGGGCGATTATGGCAAGGTGCTTGTTATAGCCGGTTCTGTGGGTATGACGGGCGCGGCATATCTTTCGTCACAGTCGGCGGTGCTTTCGGGCAGCGGACTTGTCACACTGGCGCTTCCATCGGGACTTAACGGAGCAATGGAGGCAAAGACCACCGAGGTTATGACGCTTCCGCTCATTGATATAAACGGACATATCTCCGCTGACGCGTCAGAGGAAATACTTGAAAGAACTGATAAGGTTGACGCGGTGCTGATAGGACCGGGACTTGGCAGAAGCAATGATGCGGCTCGTGTATTGAAAAATGTTTTGAGCCGCTCGAAAGTGCCTGTTATAGTAGATGCGGACGGAATAAACGCAGTTGCAAAAAATATGGATATTTTAAGCGATTGTACCTGCCCTGTTATTTTCACGCCGCATACAGTGGAGATGGCGAGGCTTACGGGACTTGACAAGGACTATATTGAGGAAAACAGACTTGTTGTAAGTAAGGAATTTGCCGAAGAATATGGCGTGACGGTTATATTAAAGGGACATCATACAATAGTAACAGCTTCAGACGGCGAACAATATATTAATATTACAGGCAACCCGGGTCTTGCCACGGGCGGAAGCGGCGATGTGCTGGCGGGTATAACGGCTTCGCTTGCAGCAAGGGGTATAAACGAAACAGCCGCTGCCGCCATGGCAGTGTACATACATGGCAGAGCAGGCGATATAGCAAAGGATAAATACGGAATGGAGTCCGTAACAGCGTCGATTGTTATGGAAAGTATTCCCGAAGCTTTAAGGCAAATATTACAGGTGGAAAAGTAAGAAGAAACATGCTATAATTAAGGAGAATTTTTAAGATGGATAAGAGAACCTGGGCAGAGGTGGATCTTGACGCTATTGCCCATAACATAAAGGAAATAAGGAAAATAACAAATCCCGATTCAAAAATAATGGCGGTTGTGAAGGCGGACGCATACGGACACGGCTTCCTTGAGGTTGCAAAGACGCTTCTGGAAAATGGCGCAGACCGCCTTGCGGTTGCGGTATTGCAGGAAGGCAAGCAGCTTCGGAGCCGCGGAGTGACGGTACCGATACTGATACTGGGTGCCAGCGGCGAGGAAACAGTGGAGGATTTGATAAATTTTGATATAACGCCCAGCGTGTTTACCTATGAATTTGCCAAGGCGCTTTCCTACGAGGCGGAAAGAAAGGAAAAGGTTACAAAAATTCATATAAAGATAGATACGGGCATGAGCCGTATAGGCTTTCTTGCAGGCGAGGACAACGAGGAAATAATTGAAGAAATTCTTAAGATTTCAAGACTTCCGTATATTGAGATAGAGGGAATATTCTCTCACTTTGCAACGTCTGACGAGTACGACAGGTCATATACGCTTTTGCAGTATAAACGGTTTATGGATGTGTGTGACCGTCTGAAGGAGAGGGGACTTAATATTCCCATAAGGCATATATGCAACAGCGCGGGAATAATGATGTATCCCGAAATGCACCTTGATATGGTGCGTCCGGGCGTAATACTTTACGGCATGTATCCCTCCGACGAGGTGGATAAATCAAAGCTTGACCTTATCCCTGCCATGACGCTCAAATCAACTGTGACGCACGTCAAGGAGGTAGAAGCAGGCAGAGGCGTAAGCTACGGTAAGGAGTACATAACCGATAAAAAAACGAGGATTGCAACAGTTCCAATCGGTTATGCAGACGGATATTTAAGAAAGCTTGCCCATGAGGGGAAAATGATTGTAAACGGTGTAAAAGTTCCTATTATCGGAAGAATTTGCATGGATCAGTGTATGATTGACGTCACAAATGTCTATAATATTGATAAAGGTGACGAGGTAATCATTTTCGGACGTGAGGGCGTCACAATAGATGACCTTGCAAAGTGGCTTGAAACCATAAACTATGAGGTATCATGCGTAATCGGTAAGCGTATCCCGAGGATTTACACCAGAGACGGAAAGGCGGTGAAGGTTTTAAATTACCTCATGTAAGTCCGAGAAACTAAAGGCGCTTTGGGGCGTCTTGCGAAAAAGGTAAAGGGGGCCTGGTTTGCTTTGTCACAAATTAAAAAAGATAACAGAAATGAGCTTATAAAACAGCTTGAAAAAGGTTATAAGGAAATGGCGGATATAAATCTTGAGATAGCACAAATGTGTTTGGAGGCGGATAACGAAAGTCTTTCGCTGTGTGAGGAAAAACTGACGGAGTGTGAATAAATGTGATTGTGAAAAGAGGAGATATTTATTACGCCGATTTAAGTCCGGTTGTCGGAAGCGAGCAGGGCGGTATACGACCCGTGCTGATTGTTCAGAACGACGTCGGCAATAAGTACAGCCCAACAGTCATTGCGGCGGCTATAACCAGCCAGATAAACAAGGCAAAAATGCCTACGCATATTGAGCTTGCGGCGAAGGAGTACGGACTTAATAAGGATTCTGTGATATTACTTGAACAAATCAGGACAATAGATAAAAGAAGATTAAGAGAGAAAATTGGACGAATAGATGACCGGCTTATGGACAGCGTAAACGACGCTTTGTCCATAAGCTTCGGTCTCGGCGGTATATGATATATCATGTGTAGTATTGCGCTACATAAAAAGACGGTGTCCGTATGTGATGCACATACCCGGACACCGTCTTTTGCATATTCCTGTTGTATTATGAATAGGATTTTACATATCGTCAAAATCTGAGTTTTCTGTCTTTTCAACATCACGCAGACGCTTTTCCATTGCGCGCATGCGCACTCCGATAAGCTTGTCAAGCTCGTCACCTGTTTGCGTTATGCGCTTTTGGGCATTTTCCAGAACAGTATAAAACTTTTCAAATTCGGATTTTACTTCGCCCAGTACATGCCATACTTCGCTTGACTTTTTCTCAAGAGCAAGGGTGCGAAATCCCATTTGCAGGGAATTGAGCATTGCCGCCATGGTGCTTGGCCCTGCGATATTTATTTTATAATCGCGCTGAAGCACCTCCACAAGTCCGCGGCTTACAGCTTCTGCATATAGTCCCTCCGTCGGAAGAAACATTATGGCAAAATCCGTGGTATAGGGCGGTTCAACATATTTTGTGTGTATGTCTTTTGCAAACTGCTTTATTCTCTGTACGAGTACCTTGCCGCACCTGTCAGTCTCTGCACTATCGCCGCTTTCGTATGCATCCTGTAAAGCGGAATATGCGTCCAAAGGGAATTTGGAATCAATCGGCAGATAAATGAACCCCTCTTCATCATGGGGGAGCCGTACGGCATATTCAACCACATTCCTGCTTCCGGGAACTGTAGCCACATTAGCCGCGTACTGTTCTGGCGCAAGTATTTCCTCAAGGATTGCACCAAGCTGGATTTCGCCTAAAATACCGCGCGTTTTTACATTGGAAAGAACCTTACGCAAATCGTTTACTCCCGCTGAAAGGGAGGATATATCGGCAAACCCCTTGTACATATCAGCCATATGTTTTTCCATGCTTGCCCGCATGCTTTTGATTTCGCTGTCCATCTGAGCAAATCTGTCGGTCTGCATCGCACCGATAGTTTTCTGATTTTCCGAAACAATATCCGAAAACAGCCTGACGTTTTTATCAATATGTGAGTCGCTGCCTCCCAAAGTATTTTTTACGGTAAATATAAGAGTGATAATTACGCATATAATAAGAATTAATAACAGAATTAAAATTGTCGTTTCCATAAGTTTTACCTTTCTTTAATTTATCGGTAATAATTATACACCTGAAT
>JBJEIU010000356.1:0-6122 GCA_051877355.1 Hominilimicola sp. | reverse complement strand
GAACCTACAGGACCCATTGAATAAGGGATTACATACATTGTTCTGCCCTTCATTGAACCGTTGTAAAGAGCCTTCAATTTAGCGTACATTTCATCAGGAGCCATCCAGTTATTGATTGGACCTGCTTCTTCCTCTGTCGGAGTACAGATAAATGTTCTGTCCTCTACGCGGGCAACGTCATTTTCTGCTGTTCTGTGATAGTAACAGCCGGGAAGCTTTTCTTCGTTAAGCTTAATCATTTCACCTGTTGCAACTGCTTCTTCTCTAAGAGCGTCAAGCTGCTCCTCGCTTCCGTCAATCCAAACAATTTTGTCCGGCTGACACATGGCTGTCATTTCGTCAAGCCATGCAAGAACTGTCTTGTTTTCTGTCATGGTTAAATCCTCCCATACTTCTTAATTTAATACAGTGTTATTTAATAACATTGTTTCCTAATTCTTTGTCATTTTTCAGACAATACTATTTTAGCATATTTTTTGTTATTTTTAAAGCAGTTATGATAAAAAAATTTATTTTTATGAATTTTAATTAGTTTATATATAAATATTGAGCCAAAAAATGTGTAGTTTTTCAAATTTTCCACAAAAATATGTTATATTGAGGCAATTTTTTATAAAAACATACCATATATTGTGTTCTTTTGTCTTGAAAGAAAAGAATATAAATGGTATAATAATTTCATGCGAGGTGATTATTTTGAAGGAACAGATATACACAATTCCCGTAAACGAAGCATACGATACTGACTGTGAATGTCCCCTGTGCTTTCTGGAAAAAAAGCTTGAGCGCGAAACGCTTGATTACACGCTGGGAGCGGCAATGATGGAGCCCGATTTCCGCGAAAATTCAAATAAGCAGGGTTTTTGCAATCATCATTTTTCAATGCTGTTTGATATGTCAAATAAGCTTGCGCTTGCGCTGGTGCTTGACACGCACCTTGAGGAAATACGAAAAAAACTTGACACGCTTTCAAAGTCGTCAAACGCCCTCAAAAACGCAAAGGGGGGCTTATTCAGGAAAACAGGTGCGGCTGATTTTACTTCTTCGCTTTCCACGCAGCTTGACGCGGTTTCAGACGGCTGTATTGTATGTGATAAGATAAATCATACAATGGAACGCTATGTCGATGTGCTTTTATATATGTGGGCAAATGACGAGAGTTTCAAAGAAAAATTTGACAAATCAAAGGGGCTTTGCTTAAAGCATATGAAGCTGCTTACGGATATGGCGCCGAAATCACTTAACGATTCACACTCAGCGCAGTTTCTTTCTTCCATGTTTGATAAGCAGAAAGCGGAGCTTGAGAGAATTCAGAGTGATATTCATAAATTTACCCTTAAATTCGACTACCGCAACAAGGACATGGAATGGGGCACAGCGCAGGACGCGCCCATAAGAACAATTGAAAAAATTTCGGGATTTATAAAGAACGATATTGAACAAAAATGACATCGGGCAATGCCCGATGTCATTTGTTAATTGCACACCCACTCTCCCACGGAGTCGGCTGTTATAACGTTTCTTCTGCCGATAAAGTCTGACATATACAGTCTTTCGCTTTTTTTATCAGTAAAGTACACCGTATCGCCGATAACATCAAAATCCTTAACGTCCTTATCGTAAATCTTCGTAAGGTCGCTTGCGTCAGGACTTCCTGTATACAAGCCCTGATATGATGAGAACAAGCGTCCGTCAGACACCTTTATCTCATCCGCATAACAGACATAAGTATCGTTGCTGCCATCAAGGTTTACCCTGTACACCTCCGAGCGCATGGGGTTTTTGTAGTAAATTATATCACCGCACTGGGCAAGCACTTCAATATCAAGCCATGAAGGGTCACCCTCGTGTACAAGACGATTGTCCGAGCCGTCAATATTCACACAGTAAATATCCTGTCCGTTATCAGGGTTTACATACACAATTTTATTATCACGTTCCTGATTTTTGCAAATCAGCGAATTTGACTGCGTAAGCGTCTTGACATCTGTTCCGTCAAGGTTTACGCGCATAATATTTCCGTACCACATTCCATTCTCGACAATCATGTAATCACCGAAAAACATACAATTGAACGGATAAAGCCTTGCTACTGCGCTATCGCCCAAATCTATTATATTTACGGCGGTTCCGTCCTTTGTCACGTTATACAGTCTGTTATCGTTCTCAAGATTAAAATATATGTAGTCCCTGTACTTTTCAGGATATTTCACAGAATTATCCGTAAGGCGCTCAATTGCCATAGTGCTAAGATTTATGCGGTAAACCACTCCGCTTTTTCTGCCGCTGCCGTCAAGCTCCTGATAATACAGCCATCCGTCGTCAATGTCTATTTTATTTACAGCCTTGCCGATTACAAGCTCCTCTCCTGTTTCGTCATTTGCTCTGTAAAGATATTTACTGTCCTTTTCAAGATAATATACATCGCCGTCATACATTTCAAGGTCATACACGCTTCTGTCGGATAATTTATGTCTGTCAAGACCATTTATTCCCACCGCATAAAGCTTCTGAAAATCGGAATTTGACGAGTAATACAAAGTGCCGTCTACGTTTCTTCGGCTGTCTATAACTACCCTGTTATTCTCACCGTCCCATGAAACGGTTGTTCCGAGGGTCTCGGACACCGCTCTTACAGGAACATATGTATAGTCATTTATAATCCTTGCCGGCACGTCAAGCTGTATATCATCTACCCATACGGTATCGCCATCTGAGTTATATACACCCGTATTCATAACATTGCTGTCAACAGTCAGTCTCATAAATTCATCGCTGCGCGCAGCCCAGACCGTTCTTGCATTGCCGTCCCATGACACCTCAACGCCCAGCGCCTCAAATATAGCGCGCATGGGTACAAGCACGCGCTCGTCAATATTTACAGGTGTCGTCTCGCAATCCAGCTTGTCACCGTCTATATATATTTCCACATTTTCAGCCGCATATGTCTGAGCACCCATCACAAAAAGCGCGGCGGCTATAAGCGGCAAAATAAGCCTTTTCATTTTAAAATCTCCCTTATTATTGTATATATATCGTTATGAATATCCTCTACGCTCCGTATCTTTCCGTCCTTAACGCACGAAACACGCTTCCATCCGAAACGCTCCGCCACATACACAGCATTGTTATAGCTTGTTTCAAGATATGAAAAATCACTTTCATGTATGTCCTTTACGCTGGTACCGTTAGATTTGTTCGCCCTGTCTTTCATAAGCCTTGCTCCGTATTCGGGAGGCATATCAAGAAATATCGTCACATCGGGACGCGGAAGTCCGTATATATTATGCTCAAGGTCGTCAAGCCACATAAGAAACTTATCCTTTTCAGCATTGTTATCAATTTTGCTCGCCTGATGGATAAGGTTTGAGGAAACATATCTATCGGCAAGAATTATTGTGCTGTTATTGTAATCCTTTCCCCAATCGGTTCTGTAGGTGGCAAAGCGGTCTGCGGCAAAAAAGGTGGAGGTGGCATATGCGTTCACATCCGACGGCTTTTCGCCGAAATCACCATTCAGATACATTTTCACAAGGGTTGACGAAGGGTTGTCATATGCGGGAAAGGAGACAGCCTTTATGTTTTTTCCATTCTCAATAAGACGCCTTTTCAAAAGCTCCGTCTGCGTCTGCTTTCCGCTTGCGTCAACTCCGTCTATTGCTACAAGTATACCCATAACTACTCCTAATCCTGCTTATATTTCTTTCCCTTTGTAATAACCGTTGCAGCAAATTTCGGCAGTTCCATCATTCTGCCGATACGCCACGGCTCCTTACAAAGTCTGTAGAACCACTCAAGTCCCGTCTTGCAGAAAAACTCCGGCGCTCTTTCCACGCGTCCTGCGAACACGTCAAGACTGCCGCCTATTCCCATTGCCACGCGCACATTCAGCTTATCACGGTTTCTGTCAATCCATTCCTCCTGCTTTGGCGCGCCAAGACATACGAATACTATATCCGCGCCGGAATTGTTAATTTGCTCAACAATTTCGCCTTCTTCTTCCGGTTTGAAATAACCGTTTCTCTCTCCGACAATATTCAGTTCAGGATAATCCTTAAGCAGATTTTTCTTAGCTTCCTCTGCCACACCAGGCTTGCCGCCGAAAAGAAACAGCTTGTGGTCGGTGTAATTCATCTTCTGCAAAACCTGTCTTGCTATATCATATCCCGCCGCGCGTTCATTTATGGGCTTTTTCAGTATCTTTGACGCGTAAACTACGCCTATGCCGTCAGCCGTCAGCAGCTCGGCACGGTTAAGTAAATCCGCAAATTCCGAATTTTTATATGCGTGCATGATTATTTCTGAATTAGGCGTGAAAACAGCATGAAATTTGTCCTCGTCAAGAAAACGCATTATGCAGTCCGCCGCCTCGGATATATTCACCGTATCTACATGTACTCCAAGTATATTTACCTTATCCATCTTTTTCTCCTCTCGCAAACCAAGACTGAAATAAAATCGTTCAGATTGCCGCTTTGCGGCCGAGGTGCCGTATGTTTATACTGTCCTCGGCAAAAAGTGGTGAGATGGGCGATTTTATTCAGTCTTACTCCTTTATCTGTCCTTTATCTTTACATATTCGTTACTATGCAGCATTGACTTGTATGCAGGTCTTATAATTCTGCCGCAGCCTACAACCTCCTCAAGTCTGTGCGCACACCAGCCTACAATTCTTGAAATTGCAAACAGCGGCGTATACATCTCTGACGGTATTCCGAGCATTTTATAAACAAATCCCGAATACATATCAACGTTTGCGCACATTACCTTTGAATTATGCTTAACATCAGCAAAAACCTCCGGTGTCAGCTTTTCAATGTTACAGTACAGTCTGAATTCCTTTTCAAAATCAGGATTTTTCTTTACAAGTCCCTCAGCCTTTTCCTTAAGCAAAATACACCTTGGGTCGCTGTAGGTGTATATAGCGTGACCCATACCGTAGATAAGTCCGCTTCCGTCAAAGGCTTCCTTTCTGAGGATTTTAGCAAGGTATGCCTTGACCTCGTCCTCATCGTCCCAATCCTTTACGTGGCTCTTGATATCCTCCACCATTCCCATAACCTTTGCGTTTGCACCGCCGTGCTTAGGACCTTTAAGCGAGCCTATAGCTGCCGCGATAGCCGAATATGTGTCTGTGTCTGACGAGGACACAACCCTTGTTGTAAAGGCTGAGTTATTGCCGCCGCCGTGCTCCGCGTGTATCATGAGCAGTACATCAAGCATTTCTGCTTCCTCAATCGTATACTTGTTATCCGGGCGCAGCATATACAGAAGATTTTCCGCCGTGGAAAGTCCCGGCTGAGGAGTATGCAGATAAAGACTGTTTCCGTCATGGTAATGGCTCTTAGCCTGATAACCGTATGCCGCCATTACGGGAAGTCTTGCAATAAGCTCTATCGACTGACGCAAAATGTTACCCGTTGTAATGTCATCGGGGTTCGGATCATAGGAATAAGCCGCCAGAACGCTTCTCGCCATTTTGTTCATTATGTTTTTGCTGGGAGCTTTGAGAATCATATCCTCGGCAAAGCCTTCCGGCAATGCGCGCAGATGTCCTATAAGGCTTGAAAACTCCGCAAGCGTCTTGCCGTCCGGCAGATGTCCAAACAAAAGCAAATATGCAACCTCTTCAAAGCCAAATCGTTTCTCCTCCTCGCAGTTTCTGACAAGTTCCGTTATATCATAGCCGCGGTATCTTAAATGACCGGGCATAGGCACCTTTTCGCCGTCATCTATGTAGTAGCCTATAACGGCTCCCACAGATGTAAGTCCCGCCATTACGCCTGTTCCGTCCTCGTTTCTCAGTCCCCTTTTTACGCTGTACTGCTTAAAAAGCTCCTTCGGAAACGGCTGATAAACTCCCGCAGCCACCTGCTGAAATCTCGCCTGCAATCTTTCTCTTTCCTCATCTCTTAACATATTTGCCACTTCCTTTCTGCCCCGTTTTTCCAAGGCTAAAATCAAATAAGGCTGATCTGTGTGTCCTCCTTTTTCAGTCCGCTTCCCGCCGCAGGAATATTCTTCGTCCTGTAGCGTTCCACGTCCTCAAGTCCGCTTGAAAGCGCGTCCGACACCTTTGTTACTTTCGCGCCTTTTTTCCTCAGCGTCATTGCCTGAACTCC
>JBJEIU010000355.1:0-6163 GCA_051877355.1 Hominilimicola sp. | reverse complement strand
TATCCTTAAGAACAAAACAGAGCGCATACTGCGAATTGAGAGCGACATTGAATTACGCCGTGAAAATGGAATATTTGCCGCGAAATCCTCTATTTGCGGTCGGAAACTTCAAAGACGCTTATGCTACAAAATCCAAAATTGATTTTTATACAGCGGATGAATTTTTAAAATTCATTAACGCTGCAAGGCAGCAGGCAGAATTATCAGAAAAAGAAACAGGAAGCATAAGGGAATGGAATTTCTATATTTTCTTTATGATAGCTTTCTATACAGGTATGCGCAAAGGCGAAATATATGCGCTTCGCTGGAGTGATGTTGATGATGATGTTATACATGTCACAAGGAGCATATCTCAGAAATTACGCGGCGAGGACAGAGAAACACCGCCTAAAAACAAAAGTTCTGTCCGAGACATCAAACTACCCTATTGTTTACAAAATGCCTTTAAAGACCATTTATGCCGTTTTCAGCATGTATCTGGATTTGAGACTGATTGGAGAATATGCGGCGGAGCTCAATGTATCAGAGATACAAGCGTCGAAAATCGGAATAAATCGTATGCTGAAAAAGCAGGCTTACAAAAAATCCGTATCCATGACTTCAGGCACCCGTATGTCAAGCTAAAACTAAAATTTTTATTAACTCAACATTACCGTTGTATCGGTGCAAAAGTCCTTGATTTTCCACTCAATTTCAAGCCTGTTGTCGGGGTAAACATACACCTTGTCTATAAGCATATCTGCGAGTGCTTGTGTCAAGGTGTTTTCCTTTTTCACTGTTTTTGCTATTTGCAGGTTTTTTAATTTCTCGTCATTTTCAAGCCGTGTTTGTTCTGCCGACTGCCGGTATTTATTGTATTGAACACGATAATTTTCTACCTTTGTATCAGTTTCCTGTTTTAGCTTTTTGTATTCCTCAAGAGTAATTTTTCCTGTTAATAATTGCTCATACAAAATCTGCTTTTCCTTTTGGTAAGCCGCTATCTGCTTTTCCATATCTGCAAGCTGTTCGGTTTTAATCTGTGCATTATCAATATTTGAAACATTATCAATATTCAAAATGATTTCAGCCTGCTTTGAAATTATATCAAATACCGCTTTGTTTAATAGACTTTCCGATATTTCCTGCTTATAACAAAGTTCCGTTTCGTCATTTCTTGTATAGCCGCATCGGTACACAGGAGATTTCTTTGGTGCATAATCCATTGCGTGTTTGCAGCATCCGCACATAACCTTAGAGCGAAGCGGATAGCTACGCTGTTGTTTATTTGGCTGTTTAAAGGTACGGCGCATTTGATTTGCCTTTTTAAACAGTTCCTCCGAAACAATAGCCGGATGATGATTGGGGATTTTTATCCACTCGCTTTCGTCACGCTTTACCATCTTTGTGCTGCCTACATCTTGTACTCTTTGTTTGCACATTACAAACATACCGATATACTGCTCATTTTCAAGAAGTCGGTTTATGGTAGAAATGCTCCAATATTTGCAGTTTGGAAAGCGGAAGCCGTAATTTCCTTTAATGCCCTTATGCTGTGCCGGAGTAGGTATATTTTTATCAAATAACACCTTTGATATATATGCGGTTGATTTTCCTTCTGCCGCAAGCTCAAATATCATTTTAACAACCTCGGCAGCCTTTTCGTCTATAACTTGTTCTCTGTCTGCTCCGGATTTATAGCCGTAGGCATAATTGCCTGATTTATATTCTCCACGCCGCATTTTTGTGTATTTGGCGCTTTTTGTTTTTACTGATAAATCTCGGCTGTAATACTCATTTACAAGATATTTTACGGCTACGGAAATACCGCCTGTATCGCCCTTGTGTTCGTCGCTGTCATAGTTATCGCTGACGGATATAAAACGCACTCCGAATAAAGGGAATATCTGTTGTGTAAAATATCCGACTTCGATACTGTTTCTGCCGAAACGGGAAAAATCCTTTACCAAAACGCAGTTTATTTTATATGCTTTAATATCACATAAAAGCTGTTGTACGCCGGGACGCTCAAAATTAGTTCCCGTGTATCCGTTATCAACATACTCGATAATTTCAACATCATCAGCAAGTTTTTCTGCATATTTGCGAAGCAGCAGCCTTTGAGATTCTATACTCATACTCTCAATACGCTTATCGTCAACCGATAACCTCAGATAAATGGCTATGATGTATTTCATCTGCCGACACCTCGCTTTCATATTCATTGTTAAAACTATATGTTATCTCAACTCTTTTACCTTTGTAAATGTCAATACGCTCAATTAACTTATTTATAAGCTCTTTTGTGAGCGTATTATTCTTTATGATTGAGGAAACAGCATCGGATAGGTCGCAGTACTGATTATACTGTTTTTCAAGCTCCGTTTGCTTTGTTTCAACCTCTTTTATTCGTTTTACGGTATCGGAAATTTTATCACCGTAATCAATCCTCATAGCATGATATTCCTCTTGTGATATAACGCCGTTCACAAGGTTTTCATACAAGCTGTTTAAGAAATTTTGATTTTTGGCTATATATGCTCTCAAATCCTTTAATTGTGCTTGATGTTCCTCAATTCTTTTCTTATCCATCAACGAATGGAAGATAAGATTTTTTCTATCGGCAAGAACGGAAGCCTGTGCCTTTATTGAGGTAATAACAACATTTAGCAAGTCCTTTTCAAGAATACTGCCATTATCGCATCCGCCTCGCTTATACCTTGTGTTTGTAAGACACATAAGACTGTATGCGTATCCTGTTTTTACTCGTTTTTGTCTTTGACGGTGCAATGGTCTGCCGCACTCGCCGCAAAAGATTTTTCCTTTCCATATATTTTCGGTATAGGGCGTTACAGATAAGTTTTTATGCTTATTCTTCAGTTGCTCGATACGCTCCTGTGCCTTATCAAACATCTCCTGCGATATAATTGCTTCGTGCGTATTCGGAACAATAATCCATTTATCTTTGTCAACGGCAGTTTGTTTTTTCGCCACGCTGTCGCTTCTGCCTTGCACAAGTTTTCCCGTATATATTTCGTGTGTTAAAATTTGCCGAACGGTCATAGTTTGCCATAATCCGTTGCCGATACTCTTTTTTGAGGTTATATATCCTTTTTGATAACCATAAACGCTCGGTGTGGGTATTTGCCTTTCATTAAGCTGCAAGCATATCTCATTCATTGCAGTACCGCTGTTAAAAAGCTCAAATATCAGCCTTACAACGGGAGCCGTTTCGGGATTTACTATAAGCTTGTGGCAGTCATTGGGATCTTTGAGATAGCCGTATTTCGGTCTTGCACTCACATACTGTCCGTCACGCATAGCCTGTCGCGCTTGCGTTTTTATTTTCTTGCCAATATCCAATGCATAGGCTTCATTGATAATATTTTTGATATACAATAGCATCTCATCGCCGTTTGACAATGCTTCTGTATCAAAATTATCATTTACAGCAATAAAACGCACTTTCTTTTCGGGAAAGTATCGGTCTATGTAAAATCCCGTATCAATACTGTTTCTGCCGAGCCTTGATAAGTCCTTTACAATTACACAGTCAATTTTGCCCTTTTCAATATCATCAATCATTCGCTGAAATTCCGGACGCTGAAAATTTGTCCCTGTCGCTCCGTTATCTATATATACATCAACCAACCGCATATCACTGTTATGGGCAATATAATCGTCAAGAATCAATTTCTGATTTTCTATGGAATTGCCTTTGTTGTCGTTATCTTCAACCGATAATCTGACATATTCCGCTGTTCGTATATATTGAGCTATGTTCAAAATTTCTATTTGACGGTCTGTTATATTTTTTCTGCTTTTTCTTGCCATATCAAACACCCTCCACATATTCTTTTAATGCAGATAACGCCTGTTCGTATTCATCTTTGAAATTGAATGTTATCTGTAAGTGCGTTTTGTCATATATATGTATGCACTCAATAAGCTGAACAACTACATTTCTGTCGATTTTATCAATGTTTTCAAAGGCTTTGAAATGCTCAACCCATTGCAGCTTTTTGGAAGTGTTGTTTTTACATTCGTCAAGCTCTGCTTCAAGCTGTTTAACAGCATTTTCAAGACGCTTTTTATCGTCTGAATAGGAAGCATTTAAGGCTTTGTAATCACTTTTGTCAAGAATACCGGAAACATAATTTTCATATAGGCTTGACTTATATTCGGATGTTTTTTCAAGCTGTTTTTGTACCTCTTTAATTTGAGCCGATATTTTATTGCACATATCGCGATTTATTGCCTGACTGTTTATTCCGCAGAGTAAATCTTCTAAGGATGCAGCATTTTTAATATGTGCTTTTATACTTTCGGTAACGCAGTTGATGAGGTCATTTTCTTTTACCATATTACCGCCCGTGCAACCGTTTTTCTTTCCGGTAGGACAATAATAGTAAAAATATTTCTCGCCGTTATATGTTACGGTTTTTCTCGTCATACGGTTTCCGCAGCAGCCGCATATTAAAATGCCCGAAAACAAATGCAATACGGATTTCTTGGGCGATATTCTCGTATCTATACGCATAATTCTTTGAACAAGGTCAAAATCCTGTCTGCTTATTATAGCTTCGTGAGCATTTTCCGTTACAAACACTTCATCGGCACTACGCTTTATATATTCCTTGACCTTGTAATTTGGCTTGCCATATTTGCCTTGTATAAGCTTACCCGTATATACCTCATCTTTAAGAATACGGATAACCGTTGTAGCAGACCATTTTGAATTTTCTTTATCGCAGTAGCCGTTACGGGGAAGCGGTATGTTATTGTCCTTTTTGTATTCTCTCGGTGAAAGAACAGCAAGCCGATTAAGTTCGGCGGCAATTCTGTCTGCGCTGTAACCGTCTATCCTCATTTTGAATATATCTTTTACCACTCTTGCGGCATATTCGTCAACGACAAGCTGATTTTTGTTATCGTCAGCTTTTTTATAGCCATAAACGGGAACAGCACCAACATAATCGCCGTTTTTTCTCTTGATATTCAATGCTGTGCGTACCTTTACCGATATATCCCTGCAATACTCGTCATTCATAACACCTTTAAAGGATACGGAAAGGTCACCGGATACAGACTCTTTTGCCGTATCCACATTATCATTTATGGCAATAAAGCGAACGCCGAGCGAGGGAAATATTTTGCGTAAGTATGTAAAGGTTTCGTTATACTCTCTGCCGAGTCTTGATAAATCCTTTACTATAACGCAGTTTATTTTACCGTTTTTAATATCGTCTATCATTGCCTTAAACGCAGGACGGTCAAAAACGATGCCGCTGTAACCATCGTCCACTCGTTCATTAACAATCCTAATATCGGGATTTCTCTTGACAAATTCATCGATATATTTTCTCTGATTTGCAATACTGTCGCTTTCGTTTGTTTTATCATTTGTGTATGATAAGCGTAAGTATTCCGTTGCATAATACAACATAGTTTGATACCTCCTTGAATTTTACGGGCTTGTCCGCAAAATCAAAGAGTTTTGAATTTATCTTATATTCAATTCTTTTTCCGTAATATATTGTATAACGGAGCTGCGAACACTGCAAAAAATTTATATAATGATGCTTTGCAAACAATCCTCAATAGAAAGACCGTTGTTGCTGTACCTCGCTTTAACAACAAAATCTCCGCACTTGAAGCAGTACGGATTTTTAATCTGCCTTATGTATTCCTTAATACGCTCCGATTTCGGCAAATTTTTGTCTACGGATATATCGTTTATATCCACAAGGCTTTCGGTGTTTTTAAATTCTTTAATATCTGTCATAGTGCGACCTCCTTTTTAAATGATACAGGCACACTAAACACAAAGGAATAGTATAGTGTGCTTGTATAGCTTTAATATTACAAATTAAAGCACTCTGAAAAATGCGTTAATTTCTGATATTAAATCTAAGCCGTACCCGCCCGTAAAGACGGGTACAACTCAAACTGTTCAATCCTTTAAAGCAATTACAGACGGTGCTTTGCAAAAGCACTCCATAGGAATTTCACCTCTCCGTCATCCGACCGAGCTGCCCCCATTGCCTGCGACGCTTTTAACGCTCGGACTGTGGCTGGGCAGAAGTATCATTGTCCCGATATGTATTCATCGCCCGCAAAGCTGCCGCTTGCTCCGTGACGTTGATATTTGTCGCTCTTATAGTTTTTCATCATTGAAAGAAGG
>JBJEIU010000354.1:0-6239 GCA_051877355.1 Hominilimicola sp. | reverse complement strand
ATTTTATTCAGCGACAAACCCGCAGACGGCAAGTTCGGCGGAACATATATGGTAACCGATATGAGCGCGGGTGATTTGGACGGTGACGGAGAGTATGAGCTTATTGTTCGCTGGGATCCGTCAAACGCTAAGGACAACTCTCAGTCGGGAGATACAGACAATGTTTATTTAGACGCGTACAAGATGAACGGACAAAAGCTCTGGCGTATGGATCTGGGACCGAATATCCGCGCGGGCACGCATTACACACAGTTTATAGTATACGATTTTGACGGCGACGGCAAGGCTGAGGTCGCCTACAAAACTGCCACCGGTTCAAAGGACGGAAAAGGAAATTATGTATCGCTCGCAGGAAAGAACATAACGCCTGATGATGATACGGCAGAGTATAGAAACGAAGGCGGACATATCTTAGACGGATCGGAATGGCTCACTATTTTTAACGGTGAAACCGGAGAAGCGATGCAGACGGTGGACTATAACCCGCCCCGAACCGTAAAAGAATTTATAAATCAAAGCTTGGAAAACTATCCTCCCAACGGCTGGGGCGATGATTACGGCGGCGTAAGCGAGCGTTATCTGGCGGGCGTGGCGTATCTTGACGGTAAAACGCCGAGCCTTATTATGGTGCGCGGCTACTACAGCTATGATTATGTTGCGGCGTATAAATGGAACGGCACGGACTTGGAGCTTGAGTGGTTAAGCTCTAATTCACCTGTGCTCGCGAATATAAATGCAGGCTATACGAGCGATGACATAGGATGTATTGTTACCGATAAAGACGGCAATGTTCTGTCGCATCAGGAGGATAAGACGCTATTTGGTCAGGGCGCGCACAGCCTGTCCGTAGCGGATGTTGATAATGACGGTAAGGACGAGATTGTTTTCGGTTCGGCGGTTCTCGATAATGACGGCTCCGTGCTTATATATGACGGACGCGGTCACGGCGACGCAGAGCATGTAAACGATTTTGACAATGACGGCAAACAGGAAATATTTATGGTTCACGAAGCCGGCAAGGGCAATGACAATCTTGTAGACTACGCTGCGGATATAAAACGCTATGACGCGGAAAGCGCAACAGGCGGATATGATGTTATGAAGCAGGTCGCAAAGGGAGATATCGGCAGAGGCGTTATCGCCAATATTGACGATGATTATGCTATGTCCTCCGGTAATCTCTTCGCCTTCTGGAGCGTTGCGGCAGACGGTTTATATAATATGAACGGCGACAAAATCGGCAATATTCCAAATTCAAACGACAACCTGTTCTGGAACTTCTTTATCTGGTGGGACGGAGACTTGGGGCGTGAAATGCTTGACAAAAATATGATAGCGAAGCAGGATATTGATACAAACACAACATACAGATTTTACTTTAATAATCAACCCGGCATTTCCGAGGTTACCCCAAACCCCCTCTCTAAGCTGTCAGCAGGACTTGTCGCGGATTTGTTCGGCGATTGGCGCGAGGAGGCGGTGTACGCGCTTGGTGACGGAACGGGTATAAGAATATTCTTCTCGACCATTCCGACCGAGTACCGTCTGACAACGCTTATGCACGACAGTCAGTACCGATGCGCGATAGCGTGGCAGAATGTTGCATACAATCAGCCGCCGCATACGAGCTATTATATAGGCTCGGCGGCATTGGCAAAGGACGAAAGCGGCAAGGCACTTAAATACCTCTCACCGGCAACGCCGTATACGAGCGTCATATACAATGCCAATGATACTGCGCCGGTTAAACCTAACGCTTACAGTGTACAGTATCAAGAAGACGGAAGCGCTATTGCCGCCGCGCCGAGAAAGGGTACGCACAGTGTAATATTTGCGGCGTACAAAAACGGCGTTCTTACGAGCATTAAAACCACCGACGCTGTATTTGAGGCGGCAGAGGAAATAACTGTACCGAAGCCTGACGGCTTTGTTACGGACGTCGCGGACACAGTTAAGGTTATGCTGTGGAGCTCGTTAAAGGAAATGAAACCGCTGTGTGAGGCGGACATTAAATAAGTAAATTAATATAATTTAAAAACCAGCAGTGTCAGCTGCCCAATATGAAAGGAGAGCGAAACTATGCAAAAGAAATTCACAAGGCTTATTGCTGCGGCGCTTACCGTGTCAATAACGGCGGCGCTTTTGCCGCAGGCGGTATTTGCCGCGCCAAAGGAGGACACGGGTCATGGCGATGCGCAAATAATCAATGCTCAATATCCGTTTGAGGTTACACCTGAATGGGCGGAAGAAACACCGGTTTTTGAAAACGAGTCTGCGTTTGAGATGTTTAACCGAGATATATTCCTGTTAAACACGGATGATCCAACGCTAATGCAGGATTCTACAACGCAACCGCTGCCAACACCGGGAACGACGATAACCGACGAAGGAAAAACAATAACCGAAGAAAAAACAGTAGAAATAGTCATAGATTATACAAATTACGGAACACTTACGCTTAATATTACAAGACAGATAGATAACAATGATAATTGTGTAAGTATGGACGTAATAGTAGCTGAGGCGACGAAAAGTGACGCGGCGTCAAATTTGACTGCGACACCGGCTACGGCTGAAACTCGGGACGATCCCTCTTCCGTTACCGTCGACATTGATGTTGACGTTGACGGCGCGACGCACAAAACGATGACCTTTAAGGTGGGTGAAACCGAAAACGGAGGCGTTGGCGTCATGCCCACAGCTCTACAGAGCGGAACCCACGGCGATAATTTTACATGGGAGCTAAGCACCGACGGTAAGCTTACCATAAACGGAGCGGGCGATATGCCGCGAGTGAGCTTAAAGGTTGTGCCGTGGGCTACATACAGAAGCAGCATCACAAGCATAACGCTGCCGGATGGCTTGACGAATATCGGGCGGGCCGCGTTTTTCGGCTGCGAGAACCTTACAAG
Organism: Hominilimicola sp.; assembly: GCA_051877355.1. GTDB lineage: Bacteria > Bacillota > Clostridia > UBA1381 > UBA1381 > Hominilimicola. The sequence continues at coordinate 3,327 of JBJEIU010000354.1, read as the reverse complement.
CATCACAATTCCAAACGGCGTAACGGATATTGCCGATTACGCGTTTTCCTCCTGCTACAGGATAACAAGCGTAACGCTGCCGGAGAGCGTTACAAGTATTAGCAAATATGCGTTTACACACTGCAACGGCTTAACAAGTGTGACAATCCCCAACGGCGTGATAAGCATAGGCGAGTATGCGTTTAACTATTGCAACAGCTTAGAGAGCGTGACAATCCCCGACAGCGTGACGAGCATCGGTCAAGGCGCTTTTAACCGCTGCTACGGCTTAACAAGCGTGACAATCCCCGACAGAATTACAAGCATCAGTCAAGGCGCTTTTAACGGCTGCAGCGGCTTAACAAGCGTGACAATCCCCGACAGCGTGACAAGCATAGGTAATTCTGCATTTTTCGCCTGCACAGGGCTCATAGACATAACGCTGCCGGATGGTCTTACGGACATCGGCAAAAGTGCATTTAGGCGATGCAGCAACTTAACAAATATAATGCTGCCGGATGGCTTGCAGAATATTGGTGATTACGCATTTTCCTATTGCACAGGCTTAACGGAAATAACGGTACCGGAAACAGTTACAAGCATTGGAGTCGACGCATTTTACGGCCACAGCGAAAACTGTATTTTATATGTCTATTCCGGTTCATATGCCGAGCAATACGCGGCGGAGAACAAAATCAAGTATGAAGATATATTTATGGACAAAAAAGTCACGCTGACTGTACGCGACGCACAGGGTAAGATAGGCAGCGACGGTTACACGGTACGCTGGTACGAAAAAGGCGGCGATGCTATTCTGGCGACGGGAGAGGTATTTCTGGGCTATGACGCCAAAAAGGAATTTGAATACGAGGTAATCCCGTTAAACGATTATATATATAGCTATTACCCCTCGCAAAGACAGGCTCTCACACCCAATCGGGAAGGCGGGGAATATTATGCGGACTACACGCTTTTGCCGATAAACGAGGTAAAGGCGAGCGGAATGGTCACTGACAAAAAGGGAAATCCGATAAGCGGCGCGGCTGTGGAATTTACGCAAAATTACAGTTCCCAAGCCGTGAAAACCGTGAGCGCCGTAACCGATGAAAACGGCAGATATACAGTCGATTTGATGGACGTTCCGACTACGGCGGTATGCAGCGGCGATGCGTATTACACCGCGACCACTGAGGTTATAAAATCATGCGCAAACGCTTCAGAGTGTCAGTTTGCGCCGATTGTGCTCGAGGATATGCCCAAAAACAAGATAACGCTTTCCGTTAATATACAGGAATCGGCGAAGGCGGGAGAAAAAGCCGTTCTTGTGCCTATAACGAATTTTAATGATATAACCTTTGAATTATATAATGAAACAACGCAGAGCGCGGTTGATTTCAGAACGCAGTATCCGTGCATTTATCCCGCAGAGGGAAAAATAAGCGAAGGAGATGCCATAAGGGTTAAGGCAGTAAACGCAAGCGGCTCCGAGGTTGAAACAACGGCAATTATAGGTAGTGATATTTCGGCGGACGCGGCGCTTAACTTTGTTTTGGGCGGAACGTTTTGCGCGAAGGTCGACAAGAGCGCGTTCGCGCTGGTGTTTGACGCGAACGGCGGCTTTGTAAAAAAATATTCAGATGAAACGGAAATTAAAAGCGAATCACTGCCGGACGGAAAGTACACGGTTATATTTATCGCTAACAGCGGATATATGCCGCAGCTTTCAACACTCTCAAAGCTTGACGAGATGGGAGTTGGTGAAAGCGAATACATTAAAAAAATCGTAAATATCAATAAAGGCGTCATATCGGATTTGGGCAGTATCAGCATACCCGACTTTGACGTTTCTAAGCTATATTATACGGTTGAGGACGAAACCTACTGTATGGTGAATAAAAATACGGCAAGCACCGGCGAGTTCATTTCGCTGCGTATAGGCTATGAGATAGAAGAAAAGTACGCGTCATCGGATGAAAAGGTTGTTGTAGAGCTTCCGGACGGAATTAAACCGATACAGGGCAGCATGGCAGTAAACGGCGTAAAGTCAAGCTATACAGTAACCAACGGCGGTATTGAAATCCCGGTAAATACGTCATCTGCTGTTATAAGGCTTTATGTAATGGCTGATACGGCAGGCAGCTTTGATATACGCGCATACCTAAAATCGCAGATAAACGGCAGCTTAATAACACAGCCTGTCGGCAGCGCGTCTGTAAACATCTCAAATGTTTCGTTTACGCTTCCGTCAAAAATTGGTCGAACCAATTTTGTGGTAAGCGGAAAGGCTATGGCGAAAAGCGCGGTAACGGTTTACTTCGACGGCAAGGCAGCGGCGGAGACTACATCAAACTCGGCGGGAACATGGTCTGTTCGGTATGAACCGGAAAATCTCGGCACGCATTCTGAGCACGATGTTTATGTGGTTATAAAAAATAGGTACGGCATACAATATCAGTCCGATGTAAAAACGCTGGAGTATGAAAAGGATTGCTGCGAGGTTGAGCGTGTGACAATGATTAACACGGCGCACGCACCGGGTACAACGGCTGTTTTGGTGGAAAACAAAACCGTATTCGAGTTTCTGACTGCCGATACAAATAAACATACATATGATTACTGGCCGAAATATCCCGAATTTACATTTGTTGTCGAAATAACGGGCGATGCGGAGACTGTACAGGTTGTCACGAAGAACTCCTACGGTGATTGCACATATATTGATTGTGAATATGACGAAGTAAGCGGAAACTGGATAGGTACGCATGATTTTACGTCCTTCTCTTATGTGCCGTGCACCGTATCGGCAGTCATAGAGCAAAAAGAAACAAATGGTATGTATGACTTTACCGGCATAAGCGGCAGTACGGAGATTGCCGGTATGAATAACAGCTATACCCCATCTGAAAAGAAATATACCGAGCCTGACGCTTCTATGGCATATTCGGTTGACTCCGTATATCCTAAAAAGGGCTCAAACGGTAAGGTTACTTTAAATATTAAGGGCGAGCTTTTAGAACCGAATATGTCCGCGATACTTACAAACGGTTCGATTTCATATACAGCCGAAAAAATTTACTGGAAAAATCACGAGAGCGTTTACGCTACCTTTGACCTTACAAATGCGCCTGACGGGAAATTTACGCTTAACGTAAACGGCAGAAATGAGCAGGCGTCGCTTGAGGACTGCTTTACGGTTGATTCTTCTCTTGAAAAGGGTAAGCTTGTCTATAGCATCAATATGAATAAGAGAGTAAAGTCGGGCAATGAATATCAAGGCTCTATCACGGCGGTCAACACCGGGTATACGGATGTTTATGCGCCTGTGTTTGAATTGAACGGTGATAATAT
>JBJEIU010000353.1:0-6257 GCA_051877355.1 Hominilimicola sp. | reverse complement strand
CATCACCGTAAATCTTATCACGGTACCAGTAAGCATAAAGCGTTAAATCACTTGTTTCTGTATATGCGTTTATCCATTTGCCGTCCGCGTCAATATACTGCACTCCGTGTCCGCCGTAACCGTCATAATATCCACCAAAGGTATATCCGAGCATAGTCGGTACTCTCACATCTGACGGTGTTTCTCCGTAAGTCACATCATTCGACCTGATTATGCCTGTTCTTGTGTCAAGCGTTACCTTGTATGTATTCGCCGTCCAGTGCGCATATAAGGTATGCGGATTTTCACTTGTAACGTCTGTGGTGGCTGTTACTAAATCGCCGCCTTCGGCCGCTGTGTACCAGCCGTCAAGGGTATAGCCTGCACGCGAAGCTGTCGGGAGTTCGCCGTAAGAATTGCCTACTACCACTTCCTGTGTTGTCTTTGAAGGTGTACCTCCGTTTCCGTCAAAAGTAATATTATATGGAGCGCGTTCCCACTTCGCATAATAGGTCACATAGCCTATCGTTCCAACAGGAATTTCCGTTACCGGGTCATATCTGAAACCTGCGTTTACATACCAGCCTTTGAAAATATAACCGTCTCTTATAATATCTGTCGGAAGTGTCTCGCTTGTGCCGTAGGTATATTCTGTAATATTACCGCTGTTTATTGTTCCGCTGTTTGTTACAAGCGTTACAGGATATACTGCAGGTCTTGTCGTTATGATAACAGTCTTATCCTCTGTTATGTTATTTATTGTATAAATTCCATTTTCTTCTGCAAGCGTTTCACCGTTTGCCGTTACGCTGTCAATTACATATCCCTCGTCCGGTGTAACCGTAAACTTGAATGTATCTGAACTGATAACTCTGTCTGCGTCATATCCGTCAGTAGCTACAGCTTTGCTGTGTTCATCTGTGTCAAGGGTTACTGCATATGTATTTACCTTAATTTCAGCCTCAATTACAGCAGGCGTTTCGTTTTCCGCATATCTGCTTGTCTGCGTTACTATCATTTGACTGTAATTGTCTATTGTGTTGTCTGTACATATGGTCTCCACGCCGTTTACCACATAAGAATCAATCATTATTGTATATTCATATGGAATGTCGGTCGTTGCCACATTTTTCAATGCAGGGTAATAACCCTCAAAATAACGCTCCTGCTTTTCAGCGTCGTATCTTCTTACGCAAGGCACAGATTTATCAGTATGCAGCGCAATAATTTCCCAAGGGTCATTCGGGTCATCTGTACGGCGGCGCATCAGCTTGACATTTACAGTGTCCGGAAGAATTGACGATATACCGTCATCAAGATATATTCTCCATTTTACGTCAAACTTATCCGGATTGTAGTCAAGAAGAAAATCAATGCCATTGGCTCTTACTGCTGTTTTTTCAATGGTATAATCGTCTACTTCATCTACGTCAATAACATAATTGTATATGATTCCGTTTTCATCCTCATATGGGAATATACCCGTAAAGCTGTATTGCGCAGAAGCCGTTTTTCCGTCCTCAGCTTCCACAAGCTGCAATATTTGTGGAGCGGCATTTGCAGTATTGCTTGATACTGTAAGGTTTACCGCCGCTTGCTTTACTTTATGCTCCTCCTCAATAATAATCGTTGTTTCATCATGGGTATATGTATAATCTGCCGTTACTGTACCTTTGAGTCCCTCAACGTACCAGTAAGCGTAAAGAATCTTATTTTCCGTATCTGTATATGGCGCCAGCCATTTGCCGTCAGCGCCGATATACTGCGTTCCGTTACCGCCCGGATTGGTGTAATATCCGCCAAAAATTCTGCCCTCAACAGCAGACGGCGTTACATCATCGGGTGTCAGGTCATATGTGACTGTAAGCTCCTCCGATACGGGCGTTATAAGTCTTTTTTCAAGTCTTACCGTATATTGATTTGCCGTCCAGTGGGCATACAGCGCGTGATCTGATTCACTTGTAAATTCAGTATCCTCCGTCACTTCTGTTCCGTCTGTCGGGTCTGTGAACCAACCGTTAAAAGTATAGCCTGTGCGCGTCGGAGTCGGAAGTGTGCCGTATGTGATTGTTTCCTCATCATCATATACAATGCTCTTTGATGGTGTATCACATTCACCGCCGTTTGCATTAAATGTTATATCAACTATCGGCAGCCATTGCGCATAAATCGTATGGTCATTTGGCGTTGTCATTTTTGTTGTTGCTACAACAACATTGCCGCCTTCTGATTGGGTGTACCAGCCGTCAAATACATATTCCGGGCGCTCCGGTACTGGCAAATCGCCGTATGCGGTATTGTAAGTTACCTGTCTGCTTGTTTCATCGCACTGTCCACCCTGCGCGTCAAAGGTTACTGTATATGTGTTCGGTGTCCATTGCGCGTAAAGCGTCTGTGCAGATGTTATCTGAACCTTTGTATCATTTATTATCTGCTCACCGCCCTCTGACGCGGTGTACCAGCCGGCGAAGGTATAGCCGTCACGCGTCGGAGCAGGAAGTCCTCCGTTCGGGTTATCGCCGTATGTGCTGTCGTATGTAACAGTTGTTGACCTCGGGTCACAGGGGCCGAAGCCAGGATAATTAAGGTTGAAGTCTACCGTATGTACCTGCGGCTTCCATATGGCATCCATTACAACATCGCTATGGATAAACCATGCAGTACCGCCCACATAATCGCCGTACTCGTTATACAGCTTTGTCTTTGCAGGTATCAGAGCGTTTGAATTTTCGGTGTAGGTATAGGTTGCGGCTGTTTCATAGCCGTCAAAGGTGTAGCCTGTTTTAGCGATTTCCGGCAGTTTTGCAGCCGTAACCGTATTACCGCACCATGTATCAAAGGAATCGACTGTTTCAGTTCCGTCCATAAAGGTCACCTTATGTGTGTCCCACTTTGCATATAGTGTTGTATCAGAACTGTACGTTGTATTGGCAGTTACCTGTGTAGTATAGTTTAAATCTCTGTACCAGCCTAAAAATCTACGGTTTGAAGCACCGAGATAAGTCGGAATATACGAACCAAAATCAGCTACTGTCAAGCCTTTTCTGATTATAACATAATTCTTTTCAAAGTTCTCAAGTCTGCCGCCGTTTGAGTCAAATACAACCTTGCAGGAATCACATTCAAGCGTGCCCTCCATGACATTGCTTGCTCTGTCGTTTACGCTGTCATATGTCATAGGAACTGTGTTTTCTTTTAATGAAAAATTATAATACTTGGGTGTTTCATATATTTTACCGTTTCTCTCGTATGAAACAATCTCAAGCTTGTAATAATAGGTGCTGCCGTCCGGCTGTGTTTTCCATACAGGGTATGAGCCTGTGTATGTTCCATCCGGCTGCAATTCACATTCCACATATGAATTTGCGTGTTGTGTTATGACCTTGTATTCACCGTCGGCTGCTGTGGCATAGGTTAACTTTACATTCACCGCGTCAGGTCTTATACCGTCAGCGATATACGCCTCATCTCCGGAAAGCTTTATCTTCCATTCCGCGTCAAAGCAGTTGTCCTGGGCATAAAACTGCACTGTTATATTCTGCTCATTTAAAGAAACGATATTTACAGACGAAGTATAATTTGACGGAGTATTTAACACTTTCACAATATATGTGTACGCGTTGCCGTTTTCGTCAATAACGGGAAAGCTGCCGAAGGAGTAATCGGCAGTATTTTTTGTTCCGTCTGCCGATAATGTATATGTGCCTATTGTCGCAGTTGCTCCCGATACAAGCACGGCTGTTTCGCCGGCGCTGCTCTGAGAGGTTCTTAAAAGCTGTATATCAATACCGGATGTAACCTTTTCATTGGTGACGCCGGAACCGTAATCATAGTTCCATGTGATTGTGCCGCCTATTTTAGCTTCTGCTATCCAATAGGCATACAGAGTTCCGTTGCCTGCAATGTTCCAGTTTTTCAGCGCAACGCCTGACGGCAGGTAATACTGCGTACCGCCGCCGTTTTCCTCGCTGTAATATCCGGCAAAGGTATAGCCCGCCTTCTTAGGAGGGGTTACAACAGGCATCTTTGCGTCATATGTCGATGTCACGCTGTCATTGCCGCCGTTTCCTCCCTGCTTGTCAAAGGTCACTGTATATGTATTTGGCTCCCATGCAGGAGTTCTGATAAATTCATCCAGATTTTTCGTTGCCAGATTGGAGAAAGCACCCCCTGATTGATAAAGCTGACCGTTCGGGTCTTTCCATCCAACAAAGGTATATCCTGCTTTATCCAGAGTGTATGTACCGCCATTTGCCCTTATCGCTTCTTCAGCCTCTGCTTTTGTAAAATAGCGATAATCAGAATCCCAATAGCATATCTGCCAACATACCGGCGTACCGTTATCATTCGTGTATCGTACACGGTACTCATACGGAGTAAACTGCGCGTACAATGTGCTTGACATTGTCGGAGTATATGTGTCCCCCTCCTGTCCAAGACTTATTCTCGTGCCGTCCTCGGCTTCCGTGAACCATCCGTCAAAGGTATAACCGCTACGCGCTTCAACACTCGGAATAGTTATAGCCTCTCCGCTGTACACGGTCACGCTGTCAATACCTACAGTTTCACCTGCCGCATTAACAAAGGAGCCGCCGTTTGTCTGCGCGTCAAAGGTTATTGTATATGTGGCTACTTCCTTTTCTATGCTTGTTTCGGCGCTTGCAAGCTCGCTTGTCGTGCTCATTCCGCCGAATTCTATAAGATAGCCGTTTGTATCCCAGTTTCCTGCGTAAATAGTCTTAAGGTCATCCCAGTACGGTCCTTGGTAGCCCATCCATACACAGTATCCCGTGTTTGGCTCTACACTGTGCCAGTAGGCGCTGCCGCTCGGAAGCGTCTGACCGGCTTCAGGGCCGTCTATCCAGTAGAAATCGTTGCCGCTATATTCTTCATGAACTCTGCCGTCGCTGCTGCTGATTGATTGTTTATAGTATTGCGTAAAGCTATCATTGCTTATGCCCTGTGCAATTCTTTCATATGTATATTTTGTTGTACATTCAGAATTTACATAGCATGATGTACCGCCAATCCATGTTCCGTTATATCTGTTAGCAGCGATTTGTATCATTTTCAGTACCATTGTGTTTTCGTTGGCGCTGGTAATGTTGGCAAGATAACCGTTTTCGCCGTATGCTGTCGTATTATGAGCATATTTTACAGCCTCAAGCCATGAACATCTTGACGCGACACGGCGGTAAATATGTCCGCCGTAGAATACGTCGCCTTCTTCAAGCTCAAGACCATGCAGAACACTTAATTCAATATTCATGAGTGTATCTGCTTTTGTGTATATCACCTTACTTAAAGCCTCAGATGCGGTTGCAGTATCTGTCACCTCAAAGGTGACACTCTGATACGGCTGGGACGCTGAATAGCTTGTGTAAAGCGTTGTGCCGTAGGTTGCATAATTGAAAGTCAGTCCGTTTACAGACGGTACAAAAAAAGAACCACTGTCAACCGAAACAGTTACATAGCTCGCGCTGCCGGGCAGCACTGTTTCACAGGTAAATTTTGTCGTATCTCCTGCTGTCACTGCCACAGGAGCGCCTATCGTCACCGACGAAGACATATCCGCCGCGGATATATTCACCATTGGCACTATTGTGAGTAACATACTGATTGTTATAAGCAATGCAATAATTCTTTTTAACTTCACGTCAATTCCTCCTTGCTTTTAAATTGTATGTTTATATAGATTATAATATACAAACAGCACCTTTTCAGCACCTGAGCAGATATATTTATAAATGCTTTTAATGAAAATACATTTTTAATGTGTATCAACCCTCCTGTGCATATTGTATAGCATAATTTTTCAATAAGGTAAGTATTTTTGACAGAGTTGCGTCTGTCGTATTGTCATACATTAAAATAATAAAAACGCATCCTGGAAACATTTCTACTTCCAAGATACGTTTTCATTTCAAGTTATATTGTTTTGTTATGCCATTATCTTAATGACATTGGGCTTGAAAGCCTCCCTTTGTGTTATTGTTGCTTTTGAATATACACATTACGCGCATCACTCAGCAGTTTATGCGCTCGATTGAATACTGCCATATCAACGGCTGGTATATCACGGTAGCAAGTATCAATCGAAAATTGCTCGTCTGGATTGAATTATGGATTGACAGATTGATAAATTTTTATATGTGCTTCTTTTAGTGCGGTATCAAAATCCTTTCCGTTTTCAACCTCTGTAATAAGGTCAGCAAGCGGTGTCAAATCCGTAATATACTTATATCCGCAGTCAATACAGATATGTTCAGTGTAGCCGT
>JBJEIU010000352.1:0-6304 GCA_051877355.1 Hominilimicola sp. | reverse complement strand
GTGCTTTTGCAGTTTGAATACGCCTATGATTATGAACATAATGAGCATAAGTTTATAGGAGGACAATATCTTTTCGGCGGCGCATTCAATATGAAAAAGACCTGGTACACTATAGTCTACGGTGTTCCGGTGTATCTGAACGTATCCGGAACTGTGTCATTGCAGCTTGACGGAGTGTATACTGTAGCAGATGATATGACGATTCTTGCGAAGGAAATAAAAACAGAGGAAAATCTCCTGAATGCACGCTTTAAGAACAAGAATCCGTGGGGGCAGATAGGCATTGGCGTAAAGCTCCAGCCGGGTATCGGTATATGCGGTATAATAGGAGTAAGAGGCGTGTTCACGCTTAATGCCGTGGTACGGCAGTTATTTGACTCAACAGCCAGGATCTCCTCAGATAGCAGCGGTGCTATGATTACTATGGGTGGCGGCGTAGGCGTTGACCTGATACTGTTCTCCTTTGATTATAAGATAGGCGATCTTAAATTCGCATGGGGTGTTTACAACAAAGATAATGTATCTTTAAGCTCCGCGGAGGACGAGGCGAATATAAGCATAAGACAGCTTGACCGCGGAAAGGAAACAGATACGATATTCGGTAAGGAGCAGGTAAATCTGATGTCGAGCCTTGAACCTGTAAACAAGACCGATATTGTTACCGGTGCAATGGAATATGTACGTCCCGAAATAGTTAATCTGGGCGACGGCAGGCTGATGATGATTTATCTGAGAAATGACGAAACAAGAGACAGTGCAAACGCCGCATCGCTTGTTTATACGATAAAGGATAACGGCATATGGTCAGAGCCTGTATATATAGAATCAGACGGTACTGCCGACGGACCGGCGGATATTCTCTGTGACGGAAATAAGGTGTATATTGCATGGAGCAGCACAGATACGCCTGCCACAGCCGGCGGAGATGATATAAACGCGGTAAAGCAGGATCTGCAGAAAATGAATATCCGTATGTGTACATATGATATAGCAGCTGATACTTTAAGTGATGTTATAACCGTTACAGATGATGTGTATTTGAATTCCGATGTAAGACTGGCAAAGGAAAACGGTGATATTGCTTTGTATTATCTGAAAAAGGATATTGCAGACGCTGACAGCGCAGAAAAGCTTATAAGCACAACCTCGAATTACAGCACATGGGCAAAGAGAGTATTTGATCCTGATGCAAATTCATTTATTAAGATCACCTCGGACGGAGGAAGTCAGGTTGACGAAAAACTGATTTATATAAAGCATCCGACCCTTTCCGATCCGCTTGTTTATGATTACGCGGTTGAGAAGTACACCTATAACAACGGTACGGAGGACGATACGGCAGATGATGTGGAATACAGCATTGCGGCATATTCCATAGACCGTGACAAAAACATAAATACAAATAATGACCGCGAGGTATGGCTTGAAATTACGGACATCACAGACGGTAAGACATATTATCCGATAAAGGTAAATGCGGACAGTGATAACATCATAAACCCCAAGCTCACGGCGGTGAACGGTGATGTATTGCTTACATGGCTGTCCGACACATCTGTATTCAACACGATAAGCATGACTGCATTCTTTGAAGCGATGAAGAATCAGACAGGAAATGTTGACGGAACATATACAGGAACAACAGCGTTTGATTTAATGCGTTCGCTGACTGCGGAGGAAGCAGCGCGGCAGGATTGGGGCAGTGTTCTTGAAGAAAGGGCAAAAGCTGCAATGTCCGCAGATGATATAGACAGCTTTGACGAGCTGTTCTCATCAATCAGCGATATTGTAAACGGAAGCTTTGCGACTAATCCGAAGGATTTTGCCGATGAGGGCGAGCAGATAAATATGTCTGATTATCAGATTGTGGTAGGTGATGACAAAAACGCGTATCTGTTCTGGACCGGCGCAAGCACCGGACTCACGAACTACGGAAAAGAGCTGTACGGTACTGCATATTACCGCTTGAGTGATGAATGGAAGGAAACATGGGGAGCAAATGATGATATGCCCGATTCCGGATGGGGCGAGCCTGTTCAGCTTACCGAATACGGCGAGGTCATTGATGAAATGACAATAGCGGTAGACGAGAATAAAAATGCCGTTATCATTGCCAATATGTTTGAGCAGACAATTGATGAGAACGGTGATGTTAAGCAGGGTGAGCATAAGCTTGCGGAAATTGACTGCATACCGTCAAACAGTCTTGAAATTGTCAATGATGAAATAACCATGTCAGACGAATATCCCGTTGTCGGAGAACCGACAACAATAAGCTTTACCGTTAAAAACAATGGTCTGCTGCCGTCAACAGGTCAGGATGTTGCCATAAGGGTTCTGAGGGACGGAAATGTTGTATTTGAGGATTTTCAGAGAGAAACCGAAGCAAGCGACGTTATATTTGTAGGCAATGAATTTGAATATTCAACCGAATGGACGCCGGAAAACATGGACGGCGATATTGAGATTGTCGCAGAGATTGCGGAGCATGGCACAAATACTGTTCATAGGGCAACTAAAAAGCTGGAAAAGGGAGCAAACATTGACTTTGGTCTGAGCTATGAATGGAATCTGGATAAGATATTCAATGAAATAAGAACTTATCCGAAAGATACACCGGAGGAGAGCATGAGCGCGGAGGCAAAGGCGATTAATGAAATAATATATGATGAAAGCACAACGGCGTTTAATCATATCGTTTTCATTCCGGTTGATAATACAGGAAACGAGCCAATGTCGAATATTACCGCAAACGCGGTGCATATTGACAAGGAATTTAACAAGGGTGACACTCTCGGAACATCCAAGGCGATAAATCTTGCAGCCAAGGAGTCGGGACTGCTTGCGATACCTGTTAAGGGCGGAGAAGAGCATTATACAAAGGACGGCATTATGGAGCTGATGCTTACCGTAAATTCCGGTGAAACAGAGCTTGATTGGGGCAACCTGCATGAAACAATCTTCGAAAGTGAAAATGTGGGAGTTATCGCTAATGACGGTATCGAAACAAAGAAAATGAAGCAGAATGAAACCTTTACTATTGAAGCAAGGGCATATCCGTTCGACAATATGAAGAAAATGTCTTATTTCTCACTTGATCCGACAGTTGCTCAGGTATCGGAGGACGGAGTTGTAACGGCAGTCGGCGGCGGAAAGACAACAATCAGCGCGATTGATATGGTAAGCGGAATATCCGATGAAATAGAGATCACCGTAGAGGGTACAGAGCCAACACCGACACCGACAAGAAAGCCGTCAAGCGGCGGCGGAAGCAGCAGCAAGAAAACACCTGCGCCAACTGCGTCGGCAGAGCCGACAACAGAGCCGACCGAAACGCCAAAGCCCACATCGGAGCCGTCAGGCGGAACAGATAACCGGTTTGTTGACGTGCCGCAGGACGTATGGTATTATGACGCGGTTAAGGCGGCATTTGACCGTAAGCTTATGGTTGGTGTTGACGATACGCATTTTGAGCCTGAAACGGACGTGACGCGCGGAATGTTTGCAACGACGCTGTACCGTTTGGAAAACGAGCCTGAAAACAGCACGGAATACACATTTACTGACGTAGCGCAGGACGCATATTATGCAAAGGCAGTTGCGTGGGCAAGCGCAAACGGAATAGTTGAGGGTTATTCAGAAAGTGAATTTGCCCCCGATGAAAAAATTACGCGTGAACAGATGGCGGCAATGATTTACCGCTATGCACAGTATAAGGGCGAGGGCTTTACAGGTGACTGGATGTTCCCGCTCGATTACGCGGACAGCGCAGACGTGTCGGAGTACGCTTATGAGGCTATGTGCTGGAATACAATGAACGGCATAATAAGCGGTATGGACGATAACACGCTGTCGCCCAAAACGAACAGCACAAGAGCGCAGGTTGCAGCGGTGCTTGTAAGACTTGCAGATGTGCTGGAAAACAATAAACAGTGATTTAGTAATATATTTAAAGCAAAAGGGCGGCAAAAAAAATCACCGCCCTTTTGCAGAATTTGCAGTGTACTGCTAAACGAGGGGTGATTAAAAAATGAAGAAACGTATTTTATCAATAATTATGACGCTTTCGATGTTGGTGTCAGTGCTGCCGATGTTTAATACTGTATCAAGCGCGGAAAGCGCGTCCTTACAGTCGAATGAGCCTGTGGCGCTTGTAAACGGAACAGAGTATTATTCCTTTACCGCAGCATGGGCAAAGGCTGTAAGCTCGAACGCTTCCATCAAGCTGCTGACTAACTGGTGGGCGCCGAACAAAGATTTTTCAACCTATGCGAGTGATAGTGAAAAGGAGTATTTTTACAAAGGCTCTTTATATGTGCCTAACAATAAATCCATCACCATAGACCTGAACGGACATGTAATCAGCAGAGGCTTGTATGGCTGTGAGCCTATCAGAAACGGTCAGGTTATTTATCTTGCAAGGGACGCATCACTGTCTATTTATGACAGCGGTGATGGCTCGGGAAGAATAGAGGACGGAAGCAGTTCAAACGGCGCCGGAGGAATTCATGCCGGCCCGGGCTCGCGTATTTATTTGCACAGCGGCTCAATAGCATATTGCTACTCAAGCTGGTCAGGCGGCGGAGTATATCTTGACAGCGGTGCAATGATGTTTATGTACGGCGGAAGTATGTACTACAACAGGGCAGGGGAAAAAGCATATTATTCCGGAGTCGGAGGCGGAGCGATTTATGCCGATAAAGATTCAAGATTTTATATGTACGGCGGCGAAATTTATGGAAACAAATCTGAAACAATTTTGTCGAGTTATAAAAAGTCGGCGTTAGATGTCGGCGGCGGTGCTATATATTCCAGACTTTCATACATTTGGCTGGGAGGCGGAGTTATAAGAAATAATGAAGCATACATCGGCAGCGCCGTACTCGTTAATTACGGAGATATTTATTTTAACGGCACTGAAATTACAGGTAACAAGGGTGTTGAAATTGGCGGCATTAAAAAAGGTGCCGCAGTCATGTTAAGAGGCGTCGATACATGTTATTTAAAAGACACTTCTATACACTCAAATAAGGGCGGAGGCATATCTATGCCGAAAGCATATCATCCTAATTTCAATTTGAGCGGCGAAGTGAAAATTTATAATAATCTGACAGATGACGGCACTGCACATGATTTGGAGTTGGGTTATAATGATGGGAATCTAGATAGTGATGTCCCATGTCCATCATTGATTTCTTTTAACGATGATTTTAAATTGACATCGAAAATTGGGATTACGCTCAGTAATTATGTGTATGCTACAATACATGACGGGTGTATGAGCAACGATCAAAATGCGGGTGATTACGCAGAATGTTTTTACTCGAACCAAGAGGAGTTCAGAATTGAAAAAAGCTCTGATAATAAATTGTTCATAAAAAATCTGCAGTCTACAGAAACCGATTCATTTATAAAGCAGGTTTTGGAAGTTAAGGATAAAGACGGCAATGCAGTGGAAGTGGAAAATTCCACGATAGACAAAAATATGCACGATGTGACCATTACAGTACCGTTCGGTACCGATATAAGCCGGCTTGCCGTTTCTTTTAAAAGATCGGGCGCAAAATCCATATCGCCATCGGCAACCGATTATGTGGACTTTACAAAGCAGGTTATCTACACACTAACCCATTCCGACGGAATAACAAAGCAGAACTGGACAGTTAATGTTATTGTAAATGAAAGCGACGTGTTCAATGTAAATGTTGCAAACGGCACTCTCTTTGGCGGCAAAAACACAGGCAGATACAAATATGCAGGCTCCGTCACTGTAACAGCAGATAATATTGAAAATAAAAGGTTTGTAAGATGGGACGCGAGCGGTGTAACCCTTGACAATGCAGGCGAACCGACAGTGACCTTTACAATGCCGAAAAATGATGTAAGTCTTACGGCGGTATATGAGGATTTACAAAGCTCGATTGAGCTTGAAATAACTCCGCCGTCGGCGGGACAGGGTTTTGACGAATTTGCAGCGGTGGCTCTCCCTGAGGGCGGTACGGCGGAAATACCGATCACATGGATTCCGAACGTCACAAAGGCGCAGAAGGGCACAATCTATACCGCAGTCGTGTCGGTGTCGTCCGAATATGGCTTTGCCAATAACATAAAAGCAACCGTAAACGGAAAAAATGCCGCGGATATAACACGTATAAACGACTATACGATTGCCGTAACCCATCCTTTTAGGGCAATGGATAAGCTTACGCAAGTAGTAAATCCATATCTATACTTCGAGCATGCTGATTCGGCAGATGAATTTGCACTTCCCGAAACCGTATGGATCAGTACACAGGCAGACAGT
>JBJEIU010000351.1:0-6313 GCA_051877355.1 Hominilimicola sp. | reverse complement strand
TGGCAATTGCCATTGTCATTGCGCTGCTTATCAAGGGATTTATTTTTGATATAGTGCGTGTTGACGGTTCAAGTATGTTCCCTACCCTTGTGAACAACGATAGACTTATCGTCACGAAGCTTGGATACAAACCAGAACAAGGTGATATAATAATACTTGACAGCGAATACAAAAACAGAGAAGAATACTATGATAAGATTGCGGCTTCAAAAAACAAGGATGAGCTTACGCCGATTGATAAGTTTATCGCTCAAGGCAGCATGCCTGACAATCTGAAGAAAAAGTATTACGTAAAGAGGATTATCGCAATGCCTGGTCAGACAGTTGACCTTGTTGACGGCAAGGTATATGTGGACGGCGAACCTCTTGACGAGCCATATTACAACGGAACAACCTCATCAATAGACCCGACAGTTGAATATCCGATTACCGTTGAGGATGACTGTGTATTTGTAATGGGAGATAACAGAAATCACAGCAAGGACAGCCGTTCATCAGAACTTGGTCAGGTTCCTTTTGACGCTATACTCGGCAAATCTCAAATCAGAATATGGCCGCTTAATGATATAGGTCTAACAAAATAATTAGCGAGGTATTTATGCAGAACTTACAATGGTATCCCGGACATATGGCGAAAACACGCAGGCTTATAGAAGCAAATTTGAAGCTTATAGATGTTGTTGTGGAAATATTGGACGCGCGTATTCCCTTTTCTGGTCGCAACCCCAATTTTGACGACATAATCAGGAACAAACCGAGATTGCTTGTACTTAACAAGTCCGACTTAGCCGATAAGAGCCGCACAAAGCAGTGGACAGACTGGTACGCAGCGCAGGGACTTAAAGTAATTCCTATTAGCTGCACTACAGGCATGGGAATTAATACAGTTTTAAATGAAGCGCGTGCGCTTATTCAGGATAAAATTGACCGTGAGAAAGAAAAAGGAAGAAACAGAACTTTGAAACTAATGATGGTAGGCATCCCCAACGTTGGCAAATCAAGTCTCATAAACCGTCTTATCGGCAAGGCAAGCACAAAAACCGGCGATAAGCCTGGAGTCACGCGCGGAAAGCAGTGGCTTCGGATAAAAGGTGACACTGAGCTTCTGGATACCCCGGGTATTCTTCCTCCAAAATTTGAGGATCAGTCCGTTGCAATGAAGCTTGCATATACAGGCGCTATAAAAGATGAAATAATGAATACTGAGCTTCTTGCCTATTCTCTATGTGATTATCTTCGCGACAACTACGCTCAAGCGCTTTGCAGCCGTTATAAACTGGATAGTGTTGATGGATTAAAAGGGTATGAGGTACTTGAGAAAATAGGAAAAAAACGCGGTTTTGTAATTTCCGGCGGCGAAACGGATATGGAACGCGCTGCAAATATGATGCTTGATGAACTTCGAGGCGCAAAGATTGGAAATATCACCCTTGAAATTCCGCAGGATATTGAAGAAAACAACACAGACAAAGAAACGTCCTCAAATTGAGGACGTTTTACTTTTGATTATTCGTTATTATTTAATAATGAATTTGTCAAGTTCTTCGATGAACTTTTCGCAATCATCAGAATGTACTTCAACCTTAATAGGCTTAGAAAGATCCAAACTGAAGATACCCATAATAGACTTAGCATCAACGACGTATCTGCCTGATGTAAGGTCAACGTCGAAATCATACTTGCTTACAATATTCACGAAGTCTTTTACGTCGTTAATAGAGCTTAGTAACAGATTAAATGTTTTCATAATAATATTCCTCCCTTATTCGTGCGCATCAGTGCGCATAGCCTATTAATTTGTAATCTCTTACAATTAATATAATACAACTTTTTCCACGATTAGTCAATAGGTATTGCGTTTTTATTAAAAATTTTATATAATAATACTAATGTCGGTAATTTTAAATTCGCCATTTGTAGCGAAACTTGATAAAATAGAAAGGTAAATCTAAATGAAAAAAGCAGCATTTTATACACTTGGCTGTAAAGTCAATCAATACGAAACAGAAGCAATGGCGGAGCTGTTTGCCTCCGCCGGATATGAAATATGCGATTTCGGTGATAAATCAGACATATATGTTATAAACACCTGTTCTGTAACTAACATGGGTGACAGAAAATCGCGTCAGATTATCCGTCGCGCAAAAAAAGCAAATCCCGATGCGATTATCGCTGTTACAGGCTGTTATGCACAAACCTCCCCTGACGAGATACTTGCCATAGACGGCGTTAATATAGTAATCGGCACAAAGGACAGAAAAAACATTGTTGCACTCGTAGAAGAACTCAATTCTTCATCAAACATAAATCATGTTTCCGACATTATGAGCAATCATGAATTTGAGGAATTGCAGATAAAGCAGTATTCAAACAGAACACGCGCTTTTATTAAAATACAGGAGGGCTGCAACCAATTCTGCTCATACTGCATTATCCCCTATGCGCGCGGTCCTGTCCGAAGCCGTCCTATGGAGGATGTATTGCAGGAGATAGAAAAGCTTGCCGCAAACAATTTCAAAGAGATTATTCTCGTTGGAATACACGTGGCTTCCTACGGAGTTGATTTGGAGAATACTTCTCTTGAGGATTTAATAATGGTCGTTGACAAGATAGACGGTGTGGAGCGCATACGTCTTTCTTCAATAGAGCCAATGACGCTTAATCAGGCTTTTATTGACAGTATTAAAGATTCAAAGAAGCTTTGTCACCACTTTCACATATCGCTTCAATCTGGCTGCGACGCGACACTTAAACGCATGAACAGAAAATATACTACCGCTCAGTTCAAGAGTATTGTGGACGGTCTTAGGGAGGCTTTTGATGATGTTGCAATTACAACTGATATAATGGTTGGATTTCCTGCTGAAACAGATGAGGAATTTAATTCTACTGTTGATTTTGTACGCGAAATATCCTTTGCCGATGCGCATGTATTTCAGTATTCACAGCGAAAGGGCACTCCTGCCGCAAAGCGTCCCGACCAGATTTCTCCCGATATAAAAGAAAAACGCAGCAAAATTATAATTGCTGAAACCCATAAAACACGCGACACATTTATAAACAAATTTCTCGGCAGAACAATGCGTGTTTTATTTGAGCAACCTGCAAGGGACGGATTATTTGAGGGAAAAACCGATAACTATATCACGGTTCATGCGCCCTCCGATACAGATCTTAACGACCAGTTCAGAAATGTTCTTCTCGAAAAAAACATCAACGGTATTGTTATGGGTAAAATAGTTGACTAAAAAAATAAACCGTGATTTCTCACGGTTTATTTTTTTATCCCATCATCTGAATAGCGTCTTGAAGCCACCATTCACCAATATCAAGAGCCTTATACAGATTTTCTCTTTCGCCTTTGCGGTAAATCTGACCCTTACCGAACTCACCTGTGTTGTCCATTACCTGAACCTTTATCTTTGCGGAGGACTTTATGTCCTTGTTATCCTTACTTTCAACAATATCAAGAGCAAGAATACACTTATCCTCAAGATTTCCATAATAAATTCTGTTACCACATTTTAAAAGCGGCTTTCCTTTGTAAGTTAAAACCTTTTTCTTTTTTGCTAATGCCATTATCGCATTCTCCTTTCTCAGTTAAACTGTCTGATAACCTCTTTTTACTGCTTTCATATTGCCTTCAACAAAAGCCTGCTTTTTTGCAGGAAGTGATTTTTTCATCGTTTCCTCTATTTCTTCAAGTGAGAATACCCCTGTTGTTTTTAATATCGCTCCGAGCATAACCATGTTCGCTAATCCTCTGTTTCCGATACTGTCTGCTATTTCGGTAGCCTTGATATATACAGGTTTAACATCTTTTCTTGTTACTTCTCCTTCAACAAGCGACTGGTCAACAAACACATATCCGCCATCAATTACTGAAGCTTCAAACTTATCCAAAGACGGCTTGTTCATTGCAACAAGCACATCCGGCTTTGTTACTATAGGTGAGCCAATGGGTTCGTCATCTATTATAACATGACAATTTGCCGTTCCTCCGCGCATTTCGGGACCGTACGACGGAAGCCACGAAAGCTTTTTCCCTTTAAGCATCGCCGCAAACGCAAGAAGCTTTCCCATGAACAGTATTCCCTGTCCGCCAAAACCTGCAAGAATGATTTCACAATTTTCCATTATTCATTTCCCTCCCCGACATCTTTGAACACACCAAGAGGATAGTACGGAATCATCTCATCCTGCAAACGCTTCATCGCTTCTACAGGTGACATTCCCCAGTTTGTAGGACACGTAGACAGAATTTCCACAATAGAAAAACCCTTGCCGTTTATTTGATTTTCGAAGGCTTTTTTTATTGCCTTTTTTGCCTCTTTTATATGCGGTACAGAATCAGTAGATACCCTTGCAATATATGACGGTCCGTCAAGCGTTGCAAGCATTTCACATATTCTCACCGGATAACCCTGAGTATGAGTATCACGTCCATAAGGCGAGGTCTGTGTAATCTGCCCAGGCAATGATGTTGGAGCCATCTGTCCGCCCGTCATGCCGTATATCGTATTGTTAATGAATATAACTGTTATATTTTCGCCACGTGTTGCACTGTGGACGGTTTCCGCCGTACCGATTGAGGCAAGGTCACCGTCACCCTGATATGTGAATACTATTCTGTCAGGAAGCGAACGCTTTATTCCTGTTGCCACAGCGGGTGCTCTGCCGTGTGCTGCCTGTACAACGTCAAAATCAAAATAATCATGCGCAGTTACAGCACAGCCGACAGGTTCAACACCTATTGTTTTACCCTGTATATCAAGCTCATCTATAACCTCGCATACAAGCTTGTGCACTATACCATGCGAACATCCGGGGCAGTAATGGAAAGTAACATCTGTCAAGGATTTCGGTTTCTCATATATAGTTTTTGACATATCAACCAACCTCCTTCAAAATATCTTTTACCTTCTGAACAACCTCATCAGGAGTAGGTATAACTCCGCCTGTACGTCCGCAGAAATAAACAGGCGCACTACACTCGCATGCAAGCTTAATATCTTCAATCATCTGTCCTGTACTCATTTCCACTGATAAAAATGCCTTCGGATGAACCTGCTTATACACCTTCTCAGGAAACGGCCAAAGCGTTATAGGTCTTATAACTCCTACCTTTATTCCCTCTTCACGCAGAATATGCACCGCCGTTTCAACCACTCTTGAGGTTATACCATATGAGGATATGATAACATCCGCATCCGCTGTATCATGTTCTTCATATCTCTGCAATTCCTTTTTCACTATATCATATTTCTTTTCTCTTTCCATAACCACAGATTCAAGTTCAGGAGCGTCAAGATAAAGAGTTTTTATTACGTTTTTTTCACGTTTATTGTCAGTTCCATTGGTTGCCCAAGGCTTTTCGGCATAAACAGGCTCAGGAATTGAATCAAAATCCACAGGCTCCATCATCTGACCCAAAGTTCCGTCACCAAGAAGCATAACGGGTATTCTGTATTCCTCCGAAAGGTTGAACGCGTCAGCAGTCAGATAAACAAGCTCCTGCACGCTGTTAGGCGCAAGCACAATAAGATGATAATCGCCGTGTCCGCCTCCGCGAGTTGCCTGAAAATAATCAGACTGCGCAGGCTGTATTCCTCCAAGTCCCGGACCTCCGCGGACTATATTGACAATAACGCAAGGTAAATCTGCCGCTGCAATATAGCTTATTCCTTCTGATTTAAGGCTAATTCCCGGGCTTGATGAGCTTGTCATCGCTCTGACACCGGCAGATGCTGCACCGTATACCATATTTATCGCCGCAAGTTCACTTTCTGCCTGCAAAAAAACACCGCCGATTTTAGGCATTTTCTTCGCCATATAAGCAGATAGTTCAGTCTGCGGTGTAATCGGATAACCAAAAAAATGTCTGCATCCCGAACGAATGGCAGCCTCACCTATTGCCTCATTGCCTTTCATCAAAACCTTTTCACCCATCGTCAGACCTCCTCTATTGTTATCGCCGCATCGGGACAAATCGTAGCACAAAAAGCACAGCCTATACATTTTTCGTTATCTGTGATTTCGGCAGGTCTGTATCCCTTTTTATTCATTTTATCCTTTGAAATCCGTAAAATATGTTTAGGGCATGCAGTAATGCATAATTCACAGCTTTTACAGCGTTCCTCATTAAAGACAACCTTTTTCATCAGAAAAAATCATATCCTTTCAGGTAATTTTATTGTATCTCCCAGGGTTTTGGAATATAAATATCCATTTTGAATACAGAATCCTTCAAGTTTTTAGGAATAGCCGCAAACGCTGCGTCAGTACCGCAGTTCTTTTTTATAATTATTCCCAT
>JBJEIU010000350.1:0-6350 GCA_051877355.1 Hominilimicola sp. | reverse complement strand
GATTTCATTTTTTATTTTGTTTTCTTAGATGCTGTTTTAGTAGTTGTGCTCTTTGATGCAGTTGTTTTAGTTGTTGTTTTGGTTTCAATAGTTTTTGGCGCAGTCTTGGTCTCAGTCTTTTTTGCTGGAACTTCCTTTGGCGCTGCCGTCTTAACTTCAGCCTTCTTTACAGGCGCTGCTTTCTTTGCTTCTGCCTTCACAGGAGCCTTTGTATCCGGAGCTTTCTTTGCAACAGGAGCTTTTTTGATTGTATTCTTCCAATCTGCCATCTTTGAAATGTCTCCGCTTTCAACGTATGCGTCGCCGCTGTCAAGAGCCTTGTCCATAGTTGAACGTCCTCCAAGGTAAGCAAGAAGTGCAGACTTTGTTATTGTAATTGCAAGTGAGTTGTCTCTGTAATCATACGGCTCAACATAAAGAGCGCCGTCCTTGACCTGAGCGTAAAATTTACCGTTGCAATCTTCATCCATAAAAGTTACCTGGATTGCAAAATCAGAAATATTGCTTGCATCAGAGTTCTCGAATTTTTCTTTGATTTTTAAAAATGCCTGTTCAAATGTCATCTTAAAAATTCCCCTTTCGTATTGGCAGAAAATACTGCCTATCATGGTTTTTATTTCAACTAAAACTCAAGTTAAGTATACATCATTTTAAAACTTATGTCAAACATAATTTATATTTTTGTAACTTATATTGACTTTATGGGCTTCAAAGGGTAAAATAAATGTTAGTAAAGACGAAAAAACGGAGAAAAATCTATGAAATTTATACATTTGTCAGACCTTCATATCGGCAAAAAGGTAAACGAGTTTTCCATGATTAAGGATCAGATATACATACTTGATCAGATACTCAGTATAGTAAAAAACGAAAAAGTAGCCGCTGTTATAATTGCGGGAGATGTTTATGATAAATCAATACCGCCAGTGGAGGCAGTAAATATTTTTGATGATTTTCTGACGCAGCTTACGCTTTTAAAAATACCTGTTCTGATTATAGGCGGCAACCATGATTCACCAGAAAGGCTTGGTTTTGGTAGCAGCATAATGCAGAATAATGGCGTATACATATATTCAGTGTTTGACGGAACGGTACACTCAGTCAATGTTGACGGAGTGGATTTTCATATGCTTCCTTTTATAAAACCCGCTGTGGTAAAGCGATACTATCCAAATGTTGAAAGCTATGAGGACGCAGTGAATGAGGTGATTAAGGGCAGCAATATAGATATGAGCGGCAAAAACGTAATTATATCGCACCAGTTTGTAACTTCACAAGGAAGGGAAACGCTGCGAAGCGATAGCGAGGGGATATCTGTCGGCGGTCTTGATAATATTGACGCGTCAGTGTTTAACGGCTTTGATTATGCGGCAATAGGACATATTCACAGACCACAGTATATATGCGATAATGTCCGTTACTGCGGCTCTCCTCTGAAGTATTCCTTTTCGGAAGCGCCCTATGATAAATCTGTAACCGTTGTTGATACGGAGGATTTTTCTGTAAAAACAATACCACTTATACCGCTGCACAATATGCGAATGATAAAGGGAGATATTGAAACCATATTGTCGAAGAAGGTTGCGTCTGCTGCGAACTGCAATGACTATCTGCATATAACACTGACCGACCCGGACAGAATTATTGATGCTATGGATAAGGTGCGAAATGTTTATCCGAATGTAATGCAGCTTGAGTTTCAGAGAGATAAAGAGGAAACACACGGTATATATGAGGCTGAGGGTATTGCAGTGAAAACGCCGCTGCAATTGTTTGAGGAGTTTTACAAAATACAGAACGGAACGGAAATGAGCGATGAGCAGGTAGAACTCGTATCATCATTTATGGAGGAGGAAGAATGAAGCCTTTAAAAATAACAATGAGCGCATTTGGCCCCTATGCGGGCGAAGTGACTGTTGATTTGGGAAAATACACAAACGGATTATATATAATAACAGGAGACACGGGCGCGGGAAAGACCACCATATTTGACGCAATTACATTTGCGCTTTACGGCGAAGCCTCAACGGCACGCCGTGAAAACAGCATGCTCCGCAGCGATTTTGCGAAGAAGAACATAAAAACTTTTGTTCGGTTGGAATTTGTGTACCGCAGCGAAAAATATACGATATACAGAAATCCCAGATATAAGCGTGAGGGATTAAAGACGGAGGAAACGGCAAAGGCGGAGTTGACATATCCTGACGGAAGCGTTAAGACGGGCGTAAAAGAGGTAAATGCTGCTGTTATAGATCTACTCGGAATAGACTGCGGACAGTTTACGCAGATAGCTATGATTGCGCAGGGGGATTTTTTAAAACTTTTGCTTGCCAATACGGACGAGCGCGGACGTATTTTCAGAAAAATTTTCAATACTGATTTTTACCGTGATTTTCAGGAGCGTTTGAAAGTAAGGTGCAATGATGAACGCAGAGAGTATGAGAATATAAAGAATGAACTTGACCGTGAAATGAAGGGCGTGATGTCTGATGAAGAGAATATGCTTTTATATGATTGGTCACGCGCGGAGGAATTTCTTGACGCGCTTGAAAGAATACTTGATGATGAAAACAAGAAAAAAAGGGGTAATATAAAAAAGGACAGTGAACTGAGAAAACAGCTTGACAAGCTTTCCGCGTCAATCACAACCGCTGAAAAAAATAATGAGATGATAGTGTTACTTTCGGCGGAAAAGGAAAAACTGAAAAAGCTGAATGAGATGAACAGTGAAATAGAAGAAATTAAGGGCAGACTAAAAACATCTTCCGATATAACCGTTTATATAATGCCTGTTTACAGTAGTCTGAAAAAGTGCCGCGAAACATGTATGAGACTTGAGAAAATGGTTGATGAGCAGAAAAAAGTGCTTGAGGAAAAGAACGCTCAGATAAAGGACAGGGAAAGGGAATATACCGAGGAGAAAAACAAGGAGAATGAAAGAAAAACACTGTCAGAAAAGATAACAAAGCTAAAAAATGAATTAACGTATTATGATGAAATCAATGAGCTTGCCGAAAAACGAAAGGATGTTGAAAAAAGACTCGCGTTTCAAAATGAACAGCTTGAAATGACTTTCCAAAAGAAAAAAAATGAACAGGAGAAAACAGATACACTCAATGCGAAATTAGAGGAATTGAAAACAGCTGAGGCTGACTTTGAAAAAGCAAAGCATATTTTTGAGGAAAAGGAAAAAAATTGCGAACATCTGAAAAAAGTTGGAACTGAAAGTGATGAGCTTGAAAAATCTTTGAAAAAGTATAACAAGCTCTCGGAGAAATATCTTGAAGCAGAACAGGAATATAAGCAGAAATCAGAAGAATACAATAGGCAGTACGCTTTGTTTCTGCGTGAGCAGGCGGGTATAATAGCGCAGAGCCTTGAAGATAATGTACCTTGTCCTGTGTGCGGCTCAATAGAACATCCTAATCCGGCGCAGAAAAGTAATAAAGTGCCTGATGAGACAAAATTAAATAATTTAAAGGCGCAGACTGAACTGCTTGACGTGAAGTGCAGAAGTTTTTCGAAAGAGGCAGCAGATAAGAAAAACGAATGTGATATGAAAGAAAGCCTTATAAAAGAAATACTTTTGGAAATAGGGTATGAAATATATGAGGATATAAGCAAATCGGTTGATGAAGCGATAAAAAAAGCTGATGAAGAATTGTCGCGCGCAAAAATCATGCTTGACACGGCAAATGATAAGCTTATACATAAGCGGGAATTGGAAGTGGAAATAGCAAGAAATACTGAAAGCCTGTCAGAAATTACAAGTCAGCTTGAAAACATAGAAAACGAAGTTTCCCTGTGCAGTGTAGAACAGGGAGGATTGGAAATCAAAACGGCGGCTTTAAAAGCACTTGTAAGCTGTGAAGATGAGCATACGGCAGAATTAAAGGCAGAGGAACTGCAAACGAAATATGACGAAAGTGTAAAGCGTCTTGACGAGGCAGAAACTGCATATAGGGAATGTATGCAGGCAATAGAAAAGGCAAATGCAGTAATATCGCAGAACGAACCTATTCTGGACGATGAAAAAAGTGAAAAGGCGCGTCTTGAAAAGGAGTTTGTAAAACTGCTGAAGAAATATGGCTTTGAAGATGAAGCAGATATTGACACCAATGCGCTTGAAGAAATTCAGGCGGATAATTTCAGAAAAAAGGTTGAGGAACATGATAGCGCGCTGAAAAGCAGCACTGAGAGGATAAAGGTGCTTGAAGAAAATATAGGAGATGCCGAAGAAACTGATATATCCGCTCTTGAAAAGGAAAAAGTCGATATAAATAAAACTTTAAGTGAAATTAGCGAGGAAAACACTGAAATCAGCACAAAAATCAGCGTTAACACAAAAACTAAAAAGAATGTATCCGCGTTAAAGAAAAAGCTTGAAATCAGTGGTAAGCAGTATTCAATGCTTTTAAATATAACCCAGACGGCGTGCGGTGATTTGCCGAAGAAGCAGAAAATAGCATTTGAACAGTATATCCAGTCTGCATATTTCGGAATGATATTGCAGGAGGCAAATAAGAGATTTTTTTATATGACAAGCGGCAGATTTGAACTTATAAAAAGGGAGGAAAGCGATAATCTGAAATCAAAAGGCGGACTTGAAATAGGTGTACTTGATAATTATACGGGCAAAAGCCGTGATGTGAAATCTCTTTCAGGCGGCGAATCTCTTAAGGCTTCCTTGTGCATGGCACTGGGACTGTCTGAGGTTATACAACGAAACAGCGGCGGAGTGAAACTGGAGGCAATGTTTGTGGATGAAGGCTTCGGTGTGCTAGACAGCGAATCGCTTGAACAGGCGATTGAGGTACTGATGTCGCTTTCACAGAGCGATAGAATGGTGGGTATAATTTCGCATATTTCAGAACTGAAGGACAGAATAGATAAAAAAATTATTGTAAAAAGAGGCGCAACAGGCAGTAGTATAGAAATGATTTATTGACAATAAAAGGCGTATGTGATAAAATAACTACATGCATCTGTAGCTCAGTTGGATAGAGCACCAGATTCCGATTCTGGGTGCCGCAGGTTCGAGCCCTGTCAGGTGCGCCAGTTAACAAATATCTGCACAATATGGTTTGTGCAGATATTTTTTACAAAAATGTAATTTTACGAGAGTAATAATAAGTTTAAAATGTTAATTTACTATTACTCTTTTTATATGCAAAAAAGTAGCGGAGGAAAAACAAATGATTATTACAATTTGTGGTATCTAAGGGAAAAGGCAACTGAAAAAGGTATAAAGGCTTCAGAATTATTGGAGAACTTTATCTATGATTTGGTAGGCGGAACATATACCAATGGTCCTGATGAAATAATGTATGCTAATGATTGGTTCGACAGATGTTCCTTTGATAACTGCAATCGCAATACATTTTTGAAGTACCTATATGACGAGTGCATTGCTAATGAAAAGAATTAATCAAAGCTCTGATTTAATCGGGACGTTTTATGTTGACTTTTAGACTTCAAATTGATACAATAAAACAAAAAGCACAAAAGGAGAATTGTAATGAAAAGTATTTTATGCTTCGGCGACTCAAATACATGGGGACATAATCCTATAGACTGCTCACAGCTTGAAAGACGGTGGACTGTCATGCTTAGGGAAATGCTTACTGATTGTGAAATTGCAGAGGACGGCAGATGCGGCAGAACGACTAAATTCGATGTGTCAGATATGCCAGACACAAACGGAATTAAAACCTTTCGTGAAAGATATTTGCAGGGAGAAAATAAATTTGACCTGATTATAATCATGCTCGGTACAAATGATTTACTTAACTATTTTGATTGCCCTACAGAGGAAACAGCGAATACTCTTAGAACATATGTAAAGGAATGTCACGATAAATTTGGAAAAGACAAGCCCCAGATTTTGCTTGTATCACCAATACTTGTGCGCGACTATGTTACGAAAAATCCGCTATTCAAGGACCAGTATGATATGTCGGCGGTTATAAAATCAAAGAGCTTTGCACAAAATATTTCTGCCGTTGCCCAGCAGGAGGGAGTACATTTCCTTGACGCGTCAAAGTCGGCGATGGCTTCCAGTATAGACGGAGTACATATGGATTCAGCAGAGCATGAAAAGCTTGCAATTGCGATTGCGGCAAAAATCAAATCAATTTTGTTTTAGAGGTAAATTCAATGATAAGAATTTCAGATATAAAATTAGGTCTTGACGACACGGAATCAGACCTGAGGAAAAAGGTTTTAAAGCATCTCGGCGTAAAGAATTTCAAATCCTTTGAAATATCAAAAAAGTCGATAGACGCGCGCAGAAAGCCGGATATATATTATGTTTATTCGGTTGATGTAGAGGTTGAAAATGAAAAAAATCT
>JBJEIU010000349.1:0-6353 GCA_051877355.1 Hominilimicola sp. | reverse complement strand
TCTGACCGTCTACGTATTCCTTTGCCGTATAGAAACCGTTTTCCGTTGTGCGGTGTCC
The DNA here is from genome assembly GCA_051877355.1 of Hominilimicola sp. Lineage (GTDB taxonomy): Bacteria > Bacillota > Clostridia > UBA1381 > UBA1381 > Hominilimicola. Next base: position 6,295 of record JBJEIU010000349.1, on the reverse strand, counting down.
AACGGTGTCATTGAATGAGAATACTTCTCCGGGAGCAACAACTGTACCATTTATAAGACTTGCTGCACGGGCAATATTTGCGCATCTGTTGGCCGTCGAAGTACCATAGGAGGTGGAGTATGAGCCAAGAGATGTCTCAAAAAGCTTTTCTTTAAGTGTCGCGGAGTCTACATCAGGAGTTGAAACATAAAACGGAATCCTGACAGGCTCGCAGCCCTCGTAGACGTTTTGCAAAAGGGGTGCGGCTTCTTCCTTATTTATATATCTGCCTGTGTCACCCGGAACAATGTCAACTGTATTGCCGTTTATTTCATATCTTGCATTAACAGGGTCTTTGTATACAAGCGCGTCAAAGGACTCAACTGTCATGTCGTCAGGCGGCGCAGAAGCAAAGTCTACATGTATATTGGTGAACTGTTCGTTGCTCAATGCAGCAAGAAGCTGTTCTCGCGCCTGAGCAGGGTCTTCGTTATATCCCGTTTGTCCGGAATATATTGTAACCATGCCATCGTCACCATATTCAACGTAATGCTGCTTCCTTTCACCCAGTACACTGTTGCCGAATTCGTTAAGCTTTGCGTCAAGCAGCTCAGTGTTAAGCTGCGTTGCAGGTATGATAACATGGTTCTGGAAAAGCAGCTTTACCGCTTTAAAACCCTTTGTGAATATATTTCCTGTTTTACCGTAATTAAACGCCTTTTCAGCCGTTTCCTCAGGTATAGCCGTAAGACCTATGTCAGAACCGTTTATGGAAAAGATTTTGCCGCCGCTTGTAAGTGTTATTTCCGTGTTTTCCAAAAGATATGTAGCATTTATTGAGGCAAGCGTATCCTCGTAGCTTAAACCGCCTACGTCAAGGTTTTCAATATATACATTGTTCATAACCTTGTCGGGTGAAATTGTTGACAGGGCATAGGCGAAAAATGCGATGCATGCGCATGCAATAACTGCAATCGTAACAATAGCAGGAATTTTTACCTTTTTAAAGAATGCACTGCGGCTTTCTTTTCTGCGCTGTCTTGCCTCCTGCTTTTCTATTTTTCTTAAATCTTCATCCTCATCGGAACAGTCTGCGTAATCTTCCGGTAAATCCGCATTACCGTTTTCTTCTTCCGCGTCAAAATCGTCCTCTTCGCTGTCAAAACTGTAAAAATCGTCCTCGGTTTCATTATCGTCAGCGATTATTTCTTCAGTGCTGATTTCTTCGGAGGTATCGCTCTGAGAAGAAGTATTCTGTATTTCTTCATTATTACTGTTATTTTCCTGCATTAACTTTATCCTTTCCTCTAATTGTAAAAACGTCTGAACTCATCTAAATATTTGGAATACTCCCTAAAGAACGCATAAAACTGCTTGTTTTTGGCAAGAAGCGTAAAAGCTTTTTTCACGTTCTTCACAAACGCGCTGTCAAAATCCTCTAAGTAAAACGCTTTTGCAAGAGGACACATGCCCTTTCCTCTCGGGTCGATAATTATGTCAAGCTTACCCTGTTCGTCAAGATAGGGGGTAAGAGGGAAAATTCTGCACGAGAGCGGACGCTGGTATCTGTCACAACTGCCGCTGCAAAGCGCGATAGGAGTATTATATGTTTTTCCGTTATATTCATAAGTGAAATCTGTTTTTTCTATTGTAATCCAGTCGGGGTTTAGCAGCTTGTACACTTCTTTTTCTCCGGGGAAAAGGAACATTCCGCTGTCTTTGCCCTTGCAGCATGCTTTCCCGCACAGCTGACCGCAGTCAACCTCCACGGGTGTTATATCGTCAAATAATCTGTAAAGCTGCAAATAAATATATGCGGTATTCATACTAAAACCTCACATTTTAAAATAATTTATACATATAATAATTTTATCATAATTTTTTTTCTATTACAATAGGCAAAAATTTTTTTTACGCAATATATGATTTTTGTTTAAGTGTGGGCATTCTTTTATTAATTTTGCATAAATCGCAGAAAAATATCATCAAATTGTAACGAGGATTTAATCTAAAAAGCGTCGCTACGATTTGACAAAAGTGGATATATGGTAGTATAATTAATAAAATATAAAATAGAACTTCTATATCTTGATTTACGAAAGGAACGGTTGCATTTATGCCAAGAAAGAAACAGGAATACGGAAACGACAGTATAACAAGCCTTAAGGGCGCGGACAGAGTAAGGAAGCGTCCGGCTGTAATATTCGGCAGTGACGGTCTTGAGGGCTGCGAGCATTCTTTTTTTGAAATATTATCAAATTCAATTGATGAGGCGCGTGAGGGCTACGGTAATCTGATTGAGGTTACGCGCTTTCTGGACAACTCCATTGAGGTAAAGGACCACGGACGCGGCGTGCCTCTTGATTATAATGAGGGCGAGGGCAGATACAACTGGGAGCTTGTATACTGTGAGCTTTACGCCGGCGGCAAGTACGACAACAACAAGGGCGGTATGTATGAATACAGCCTTGGACTTAATGGACTTGGCGCGTGCGCTACGCAGTACAGCAGTGAATACATGGACGTTACCGTTGTGCGTGACAAGACGCTTTACACGCTTCATTTTGAAAAGGGCGAGAACGTAGGCGGACTTAAAAAGGAGGACACAAGGAGCGTTCAGACGGGTACAGTTCAGAAATGGAAGCCTGACACTGACGTATTCACAGATATAAATATTCCTCTTGAATTTTTTCAGGACGTTCTGAATAAGCAGGCAATGGTAAATGCCGGACTTAAATTCGTGCTTTACAATGAAACGGAAACAGGCATGGAAATGTTCGAGTATTACTACGAGGAGGGTATTGTCGACTATGTAAAGGAACAGGTGGGTGATGATGCTTTTACCACCGTGGAAACATGGGAAATGGAGCGTGAGGGCCGAGACAGAGCCGACAAGGAGGATTACCGCATGAAAATGCAGGTAGCTTTCTGCTTCTCAAATAAGGTGAATATGCTTGAATACTATCATAATTCAAGCTACCTTGAGCATGGAGGCTCACCCGATAAGGCTGTAAAGAACGCATTTGTTTACGCGATAGACAGATATCTCAAGCAGAACGACAAATATAATAAGAATGACACAAAAATAACATTTAATGACGTGGCGGACTGTCTGGCGCTTGTTATAAATTCATTTTCAACCCAGACAAGCTATGAAAACCAGACCAAAAAGGCTATAAATAACAAATTCATTCAAGAGGCAATGACGGAATTTTTGCGTCAGCAGCTTGAGGTGTACTTTATAGAAAACAAAACTGACGCGGAAAAAATTGCCAATCAGGTAATGGTCAACAAAAAGAGCCGTGAGAATGCCGAAAAGGCAAGAATTGATATAAAGAAAAAGCTCACAGGCACAATGGATATTACAAACAGAGTTGAAAAGTTTGTTGACTGCCGAAGCAAGGATGTCACTAAGCGCGAGGTTTATATTGTGGAGGGTGACTCGGCTTTAGGTTCATGTAAGCTGGCGCGTGACCCATCCTTCCAAGCGATAATGCCGATAAGAGGTAAGATACTGAACTGCCTTAAAGCGGATTATCCGAGAATTTTCAAGAGCGACATTATAACAGACCTTGTAAAGGTGCTTGGCTGCGGAGTTGAGATAAAGACGACGAACAACCGCGGAATAGAAGCGTTCAGCCTTGACAATCTCCGCTGGGACAAGGTAATAATATGTACCGATGCGGACGTGGACGGCTTCCAGATAAGAACTCTGGTGCTTACAATGATATACCGCCTTATGCCTACGCTTATCGAAAAGGGCAAGGTGTATATAGCAGAGTCGCCGCTTTACGAAATAACGATTACAAAGACAAAGCGCAAGGGCGAAAAACACTTTGCATATACAGACGGAGAAAAGGAAGAAATTTTAAAGCGCCTTGCAGACGAGGGGCTTACAAAAGATAATGACGATTATGACATTAAGCGCAGTAAGGGTCTTGGTGAAAACCAGCCGGAAATGATGAGCCTTACAACAATGCACCCCGCAACAAGACGGCTTATAAGAGTAACCCCCGAAAACGCGGAGCGCACTGCGAGAATGTTTGACGTGCTGCTGGGCGATAACATTGCGGACAGAAAAGAATATATTGCCGATAATGGCTCAGAATATATGGAAATGCTGGATTTATCATAAAATCGCACATATCACAATCAAAACGTCAGGGGGCGGTACACGCGTACAGCACCCTGCCGCCTTGACAGCAATCTGAACGATTTTTAAAAGATAAATCACCTGAAAGGAATTTTTATTAATGGCGAGAAAGAAAACAACACAACCCGAAGAAGAAATAATATATGCTCCGATAGAGGAGCAGCCTATTACGGAAACGCTTGAAAAGAATTATATGCCCTACGCGATGAGCGTTATCATATCAAGAGCAATTCCGGAAATAGACGGACTAAAGCCGGCGCACAGGAAACTGCTTTTCACGATGTATAAAATGGGACTTCTCGGCGGTAAGCTTACAAAGTCCGCCAACGTTGTGGGACAGACAATGAAGCTGAACCCACATGGTGACGCGGCTATATATGAAACAATGGTGCGTCTTACGCGCGGAAACGAGGCGCTTCTGCACCCGCTTGTTGAGTCACAGGGTAACTTCGGTAAGCAGTATTCGCGTGATATGGCATATGCTGCACCCCGTTATACAGAGGTAAGGCTTGAGCCTATCTGTCAGGAACTGTTTGGGGATATTAACAAGAATACGGTAGAGTTTGTGGACAGCTACGACGGCGAAATGAAAGAGCCGACGCTGTTGCCTGTGGCGTTCCCGAATATTCTTGTAAACCCAAATCAGGGTATCGCCGTAGGTATGGCGAGCAATATATGTTCATTCAACCTGCGTGAGGTGTGCAAAGCTACAAGAGAGCTTATGAAAAATGAAAAGGCGGACGTGATAAAGTACATGCCCGCGCCTGATTTTTCAATGGGCGCCGATATTATATATTCTGAAAGTGAAATGCGACGTATTTATGAAACGGGCAGAGGCAGCTTCCGTATGCGCGCAAAGTACACCTATGACAAGGCGAACAACTGCGTTGAAATATATGAAATTCCATATACGACCACCGTTGAGGCGATAATCGGAAAGATTATGGAGCTTGTAAAGGCAAATAAACTTAAGGAAATTTCAGATGCCCGTGACGAAACAGGTCTGGAGGGCTTTAAGATTGCGATTGACCTAAAGCGCGGTATTGACCCTGATATGCTTATGTCAAAGCTGTATAAGCTGACGCCTCTTGAGGACAGCTTTAGCTGTAATTTCAACGTGCTTATAAAGGCGCGTCCCATGGTTCTGGGCGTAAAGGAAATTCTATTGCAGTGGATTGATTTTCGAATGGAGTGCGTCAAGAACGGTATAAAATATGATATTGACAAGAAAAGCGAGCGTCTTAATCTGCTTATGGGTCTTAAGAAGATTTTGCTTGATATAGATAAGGCGATTTCTATTATCCGTCATACCGAAAGGGAAGTGGACGTTGTTCCAAACCTGATGGACGGCTTTGACCTAGATAAGGCGCAGGCGGAATATATTGCGGAAATAAAGCTGCGTAACCTGAATAAGGAATATATCATAAACAGAACAGCCGATATAGAAAAGCTTGTGGAAGAGCTGGAGGAGCTTAACAGAATTCTCGGCGATGACAACGAAGTAAAGAAGCTTATTGCGGACCAGCTTGACAAAATTGCAAAGAAATACGGTCAGGACAGAAAAACAACGCTTATAAGCGATGATGAAATAACGGAATATAAGGAAACAGCCAATATTGACGATTACGCGCTGACGATATTCTTTACACGTGAAAATTATATCAAGAAAATTTCCGCAGTTTCGCTGCGTTCAAGCACAACGGAGCATAAATTAAAGGAAAATGACGAAATTTTACAGACTATAGAAGCAAGCAACAAGTCGGAGCTTATATTCTTCTCAAACAAGTGCAATGCCTATAAAATGAAGACATACGACCTTGCCGACGCGAAGGTCAGCACAATGGGAGAATATCTGCCGGGAATATTGGGGCTTGAAGAAGACGAAAAAATATTGTATACTGTTGTAACAACAGACTATAGCGGAAATATGCTGTTTACATTTGAAAACGGTAAAATGGCAAAGGTTGCGCTTAATAATTATGAAACAAAGACAAACCGCAAAAAACTTGTGGGCGCATACGGCAGCAAGTCTCCGATATGCGATATAAGATTATTAAATGAGGATATAGATGTGGTTCTTATGTCAGACAACAACAGGGTGCTGTGTCTGAACACGGAGAAAATTCCTCTTAAGGCTACAAAGAGTACGCAGGGAGTTCAGGC
>JBJEIU010000348.1:0-6370 GCA_051877355.1 Hominilimicola sp. | reverse complement strand
ACGCTTTGGAGATTTTCTCGGTTCAAAGGCAGAAACCGCAGGAGGAATTATTCTTATACTCATCGGCGTGAAAACACTTATAGAACACCTGTTTTAATCATTGACTAAACAACAAATTTAATATATAATATATTTATAAATTACAAGGGGAATTTGAAATGGATTTAACTTCACCGCGCGTAATACGCGGCATACAAGAAAAATTCGGATTTACTTTTAAAAAGGGACTGGGGCAGAATTTTCTGACCTCGCGAAATGTCTTAGAGGAAATAGTGGACGCGGCAGACATTGACAGCGGCGTTATCGAAGTCGGTCCGGGATTTGGCGTTCTCACATCTGAGCTTGCAAAGAAAAGCGATAAGGTCGTAACTGTCGAGATTGACGAACGTCTTATTGATGTGCTTAAATACACGCTTTCGGACTGTACTAACGTAAAAATAGTTAATGCTGACATTTTAAAGCTTGACCTTCACAAACTGATACAGGAGGAATTTGACGGCGCAAGAATAAGCCTTGCCGCAAACCTCCCCTATTACATCACAACACCAATAATAACAAAGCTCTTAGAGGAAAAGCTTCCGCTTAAAAATATCGTTGTAATGGTGCAAAAAGAGGTTGCGCAGCGCATGGCTGCAAAGCCGTCCTCAAAGGACTACGGTGCTATAACGGTATTGTGTCAGTACTATACGGAGCCGTCTGTCGTTACAAACGTGCCTGCGTCATTATTCGTACCGCCGCCAAAGGTGGACAGCGCAGTATTAAAGCTAAGGCTGCGTGAAAAACCCGCAGTCCGCGTAACAGATGAAAAAATGTTTTTCAGAGTGGTAAAGGCAGCGTTTTCACAGCGCAGAAAGACGCTTTTAAATTGCCTTTGCGCAAATTTTTCACTTCCAAAGGACGAAATATCCGCGCTTCTTGACGGACTTGGCATAATACCGTCACGTCGCGGCGAAACTCTGTCGCTTCAGGAATTCGCAGATATTGCAGATACACTTACACAAATGATAAATTAAAAAGGAGTAAGAAAACATGGAAATTCTCACAATGGGCGAAAGACTTATGATTTACAGAAAACGAGCGGGGCTGAGCAAAAAGGAGCTTGCCGAGAGGGCAGGAGTTTCCGTCTCTACTGTCTCAAAATACGAAAACGGCATACCGAATCCTGATCACGATATATTGTCCAATTTTTCACTTATTCTTGGTGTGACCGCGAACAAACTCCTGTTCGGTTTTGACGACCCGGCAAAAAATATGCCGAAGGAAAATTTGATAAAGAAATAAAAAACATGTCGGAACATGTAGTTCCGACATATTTTTTTACAGAGTAAAATCCTCAGGTTTAAAATCTGTTTTTATTTTTCGCATGCGCCGCACATGACGCTTTAAAATATCATAGCTGAACTTTTCACAAGCCTCACCGTTTATCGGTACGGCTTGTTTTTTTATGTCGCAGTACATTTCCTCATCGCTGTGTTTATGCGCTTTCTGGCACACAGCACATATTTTGTGTATATCCTGTGAATATATCATTTTCTATCCCCATAGTATTCGCTTTGCGAAATAAATTATTTATAAATCAGTGCATATTCCGGCTAACGCCGGAGTGCATCCCGATTTGCACTTCGTGCAAACGTTACGGACACGGCAGTTACACTGCCTATTCATGATTTTGCTACGCAAACCTCATGAATAGTCCTGCACTATCTTCGATACACTGTCCGCATTCACTTTTCGAATGCTCTACATACTTTCCACCGTATCAATACCAAGCAGTCCCAGAGCCGTTTTAATAACCTTAGTCGTCGCGTCAACAATCGCAAGACGCGCCTTTTTGGTTTCCATGTCCACATCGTCCTTCATAATTGGATTGGTGTTATAGAACTTGTTAAAGGACTTTGTAAGGTTTGTAACGTATCTGTTTATATAGAACGGCTCATTCTTTTCAGCCGCGTCCTTGACTGCGTCACCAAAGCCGTTAAGCTGTTTTACAAGCGAATACTCCTCATCAGAAACAGCCTTTGAGAAATCCGCGTCGCTATAATCTATACCCTCCGCTTTTCTCAATATACTTCTGCCGCGCGCATAGCCGTACTGGCAGTAGGGTGCGGATTCGCCCTCGAAGTCCAGCATACTCTCCCAACTGAATACTATATCCTTTTCGCGCGAATTTTTCAGAAACGTATACAAAATAGCGCCAATACCGATTTTCTTTGCAGCAGCATCTATATCTTCAACCTTTGAGCCGTTGCTTTCAATTATCTCTCGCGTCTTTTCGATAGACTCGTTTAAAACGTCCTCAAGAAATACAACATCTCCGTGACGCGTGGACATATTCTTGCCGGGCAGCTTCACCAGTCCAAAGCCCACATGCTCGCAGCCCTGCGCCCAGTCCCAGCCTGCCTTTTTCATAACGGCAAATATCTGCTTGAAGTGAAGCGCCTGCGGAGTACCTACAACATATATATTTTTATAGAAATCGTATGTTCTGTGGCGGTAAAGCGCAGCGGCAATGTCACGTGTCGCGTAAATTGTCGCGCCGTCCGATTTAAGCACGATACACGGTGGAATATTCAGCTCAGACAGGTCAACTACCTGAGCGCCCTCGCTTTCCACAAGCAAACCCTTGTCACGCAATATGTCCACAACCTCGTCCATTTTATCTGAATAGAACGCCTCGCCGTTATAGGAGTCAAACTCCACGCCGAGCATATCATAAACACGCTTAAATTCCACAAGGCTGATATCACGGAAATATGTCCACAGCGCTGTTGTTTCCTCGTCGCCGTCCTCAAGCTTCTTGAAATAGCCTCTTGCCTCGTCCTCAAGTTCAGGGTGCGTCTCCGCCTCCTCATGGAATTTAACGTAAATCTTCAGAAGCTCATTAATCGGGTCTTTGTCAATGACCTCTTTATCGCCCCAACGCTTATACGCGCATATCAGCTTGCCGAACTGCGTTCCCCAGTCGCCCAAATGATTAAGCGACTGCACATCATAGCCAAGGTGCTTGTATATCTTCGCAAGGGAATTGCCCACTGCTGTGGAGAAAAGGTGTCCGATGTGGAACGGCTTTGCAATATTCGGCGATGAATATTCCACAAGCACCGTTTTGCCCTTGCCCATGTCTGATTTTCCCCAATCGCTGCCCGCATTTTCAACGCCTGTGACTGTGGCGGCGATGAATTTTTCACGGTTAAGAAAGAAATTCAGATAACCGCCTGCCGCCTGCGCCTTGTCTATCATTTCATCATCGGACAATTTTTCCGCCAGCTCCTGCGCAATAAGCGGAGGTGCCTTTCTCATGACCTTTGCAAGCGGAAAGCACGGAAACGCCAAATCACCCATTTTTTCATCGGGCGGAACTTCGATTGACTTTTCCACTACTTCCCTTTCAAGCCCAGTTATATCAATTATTTTTTCAATTACATGCTCTTTAAAATCCATTTTTTTAACTCCTCTTTCGCTGACTCCTTGTTATTATAACATTTTTATAACACATATGCAAGGTCGGTTTTGTACATTATCCTGTTTTTTCGGCAAAAATATTGTAATAATCGAAAAACAGGTATATAATAATGAGGTTGAATAAGAAAAGGAGAATTACTATGATAAATCGCGAAAATATAAGAAATATAGCAATTATCGCCCACGTTGACCATGGCAAGACCACTCTAGTTGACGCAATGCTTGCGCAGAGCGGCACATTCCGTGAAAACGAGCAGGTGGACGAGCGAGTAATGGACTCAAACGACCTTGAAAAGGAAAGAGGTATCACAATTCTTGCAAAGAACACCTCCCTTTATTACAAGGGTACAAAAATAAACATTATCGACACACCGGGACATGCGGACTTCGGCGGAGAAGTGGAGCGCGGACTTGAAATGGTTGACGGCGTGCTATTGCTTGTTGACGCATTCGAGGGCTGTATGCCACAGACACGTTTTGTACTTTCAAAGGCGCTTGCGCTTGACTTAAAGCCCGTAATCGTTGTCAATAAAGTTGACCGCCCCAACGCAAGACCCTATGAGGTGGTTGACGAGGTGCTTGATTTGTTCATTGACCTCGGCGCAACGGAGGAACAGCTTGACACGCCTGTAATTTATGCATCAGGACGCGACGGCTGGGCAACAGCCGAATACAACCCCGAACAGCCTAAGGACGACCTTACGGATTTATTTGAGCTTATCGTAAATTATATACCTTGTCCGCAGTGCGAGGACGACGCGCCGTTCCAAATGCTTGTTTCAAACATCGACTACGACGAATACACGGGAAGAATTGCCGTAGGTAAAATTGAGCGCGGTAAGGTAAGCGTTAATATGCCGCTTTCTATCTGCCGCCATGACGGCAAGATTGCACACGGCAAGGCTACAAAACTTTACACCTTTGAAGGACTGAAAAAAACTCCCACCGAGGAGGTAGGCGCAGGCGACGTAGTCGCAATATCAGGCATTGCCGACATCAATATAGGAGAAACCGTCTGCGACACAAACAATCCAGAAGCGCTTCCGTTTGTCAAGATAGATGACCCTGTGCTTTCAATGACGTTCAGCGTCAACGACAGTCCCTTTGCAGGTCAGGACGGCAAATTCGTCACATCGCGTCATCTGCGCGACAGACTTTTCCGCGAGCTTGACTCAAACGTCAGCCTGAGAGTTGAGGAAACAGACTCTACAGAAAGCTTTATCGTTTCGGGACGAGGCGAGCTTCACCTGTCCGTGCTTATAGAAAATATGCGCCGCGAGGGATACGAATTTCAGGTATCAAACCCTGTTGTTATTTATAAAGAAATTGACGGCGTAAAGTGTGAGCCTATCGAAAGATTGACCGTTGACGTTCCGGACGAGTACACGGGTACAGTTATGGACGGCGTTATAAACCGTAAGGGTGAAATGACAAACATGGCGCCAACCGCACAGGGCTATACGCGTCTTGAATTCCTTATCCCGTCAAGAGGACTTATAGGCTACAGAAGCGAGCTGCTTACAGCCACAAAGGGTACAGGCATTATAAACAGTATTCTTGAAAAGTATGAGCCGTACAAGGGCGACTTCAACGGCAGAACACGCGGCACGCTTATAGCCTGGGAGGACGGCACAACGATTACCTACGGACTTTACAACGCACAGGAGCGAGGCACGCTGTTTATCGGTGCAGGCGTTAAGGTTTACGAGGGTATGATTGTGGGTGAAAACGCAAGACTTGAGGACGTTGTTGTGAACGTGTGCAAGAAAAAACACGCAACAAACACACGTGCGTCAGGCTCGGACGATGCCTTAAAGCTTGTTCCGCCGAGAGAAATGAGCCTTGAACAGTGTCTTGACTTCATCGCAGACGATGAGCTTCTTGAGGTTACGCCGAATAATCTGCGTATGAGAAAGAAAATTTTAAACACAAGTCTGCGCGCAAAAGCTGCAAGCAGAAAGAAATGATTATATCAAAAAAGACGTGATTTTCATCACGTCTTTTTTCATACCATCACAGCAATTGCGCTGTAATTATCATTCTTTTCGATTTCGTTTTCGTGCAGCACGTCAAGCATTTTTTCAAGCCATTCCTTGGGCGAGGAGGATTGGTTTATTGCTTTCTCAATATCGTCCTCCGTTACGTATTCCCAGAATCCGTCGGAGCATAACAAAAACGCATCGCCGCAGGTAAGCTCAGTAATATCAGAAATATCAGGCATAAAATTATCCATATCGCTGATACATCTCAACAGCTTGTTCTGACTTGGACTGCGGCGTATATCATCATATGTAATCATACCTCTTTCAAACTCCATAAACGCAACACTGTGGTCATCGGTTATGCTTAAAATTCCGCCGCCGCTGATATAATACAAGCGGCTGTCACCCATATGCGCCCATACAGCCTGTTTGCCGTTGGTTACCAGCGCCACCGCGGTTGAGGACATATTGTATTTGTCCTCGTCACGCGCCTCCCCTATTGCCTCCACTGCTTTCTCCAAATATCCGCACAGTGCCAGGCGTGAAATTTCGGGGTTCTTTTCAAATTCATCGCACACCGTATCACAGACCAGCCTTGACGCAACCTCGCCGCAAAGCTGTCCGCCCAGACCGTCGCACAGCACAAAACACCATATTTCACCCGCGCGCGCATAACCCACGCAATCCTCGTTATTTTTTCTTCCGCCTCTGTTACTCAGTGATACTGCTCTCATAAAATCTTAACCTTCCTGTTTTAATTGCCTTCCTCCTGCGGCGCGTCCTGTACCTGTTCAGCGTTATCCGTTTCAGCATTCTGCCCGTTATTATCGTTTTCACCGCGCTGATTATCTTCTGAAACGGCATCGCCTCTTTCACGCAGTGAATTTATCTCCTGCTGCATAAGAAGCTGTGTTTCGAGCGCCTCG
>JBJEIU010000347.1:0-6440 GCA_051877355.1 Hominilimicola sp. | reverse complement strand
ACAGCGCCGTTTGTTTCAATGTTAACCTCGCAGCCCATTTCAAGCAGACAGCGGACAAGCTCGGCGCTTTCCTTATGCACAAGCGGCTCACCACCCGTAAGCGTTATGCGGTTGTAATTTTTGTTCACCTTTGAAATGACTTCTTCAATAGTCATTTCTGTATATTCACAGGGTGTTTCCTCGCCGAACAGCGAATAGACCGTGTCGCAGTAGGAGCAGCGCAGATTGCACCCTGCCAGACGTATGAACGTGGCAGGATGTCCCGTACGTATGCCCTCGCCGTCTATGCTGTCAAAAATTTCGATTATTTTCATAGCAGTGTAACCTTTACGTCGTCCTTTATATAGCTTGCCACATTGTCCTGACTTTCCTGCACGTCAACTCTGTAGCAGTACGGCTGCAATTCGTCGCAGATATACTTAGCAAGATTTTCCGCTGTTGGGTTAAATGGCACAACCTCGTTTATAACCTTATGGTCAAACTTGTCCTGAATTTTACGCTTTATGTGCGTAAAATCCATAACCATGCCGTTTTTGTCAAGGGTTTTGCTTTGCAGATACACGTCCACAATCCAGTTGTGTCCGTGCAGATTCGTGCATTTTGACTCATAGTCAAGCGACAGAAAGTGCGCCGCGCTTATTTCAAAACGTTTTTTTATTTCGTACATTTTTTCATCTCCAAAAATTCTTCATAGCCTTTACGGCGCAGTGTGCATGCGGGACAGTGACCGCAGCCCTGACCTTTAACGCCGTTGTAGCAGGTGAGGGTTTTGTTGTAAACAGTGTCAAGCACGCCTAAGTCGTCCGCCAGCTTCCAGGTTTCCGCCTTGTTTATCCACATAAGAGGCGTGTGAATTACAAAGTTGTAATCCATTGCAAGATTAAGCGTTACGTTGAGTGACTTTATAAATATATCGCGGCAGTCGGGATAACCCGAAAAATCCGTTTCACATACACCCGTTACAAGGTCTGTCACGCCGTGGGTCTTTGCGTAAATAGCCGCATAGCTTAAAAACAGTAAATTTCTGCCCTCAACAAAGGTGTTGGGCGGCGCGCCCTCGGGCTTTGTTTCCTCAACGGGAATGTCAGCGCGCGTGAGAGAATTTGCGGAAAGCTGATTTATAATAGGAGTTGGAATTACCTCATAAGGAATATCCGCTTCGGCGCAGATTTCCTTTGCACATTCAAGCTCCGTCTTATGACGCTGACCATAGTCAAAGCCGACTGCCGACACATTTTCCTTTCCAAATTTGTCTATTGCCCAGAACAGACAGGTTGTGCTGTCCTGTCCGCCCGATAAAACAACTATTGCTTTTCTCATGTTTATCTCTCCTTTAAGCTGTCGAATAAGCGTTCTTCTGCTATTTTTTCGTATTTAGTGCCCTTTTCTCCGTAATTTGCAAAGGGATAAATGGATATTCCGCCGCGCGGTGTGAAAATTCCCTTTACCTCAAGATATTTCGGCTCCATAAGCTTCACAAGGTCTTTCATAATTATATTTATACAGTCCTCATGAAAATCGCCCTGATTGCGGAAGCTGAAAAGGTATAGTTTTAATGATTTTGATTCTACCATTCTGATATTCGGTATATAGTTGATGGTTATATGCGCAAAATCCGGCTGTCCCGTTATCGGACAAAGCGACGTAAATTCGGGACAATCAAAGGTGACCATGTAATCATTGTCTGGGTGCTTGTTCACAAAGGTTTCCAGCACCTCGGGAGCGTATGTGTCCTTGTATACGGTTTTTTTATTTCCTAAAAGGGACAAACCCTCTTTTTCTTCTTCACTTCTCGGCATTGTTTTCCTCCTACTTGATTGATACGGTAATTATAGCTTAGCGTCGCTTGGCGCTATTGTGTCCTCTGCTACGGCATCAAAAGCCTTACGGCTTTCTGCCTGCAACGCCTACGCGTTGTTCCCCTGCTTGCCACTGACTACCGCTTTGCGGTGAAAGTGGATGCTTCGTCGTGACACGCGGCTTAAGCGACGTTCCGCATTCGCAAGCGAATGCTCTAATTCATTAAATATGTTATTTTCTGCTCTGTGGCATGCTTCATTATTTCTTCCAGTTTTCCTCTATCGCTGTCAGCCACAGCCTGCTTGATTTTTTCAAGGCTTGCCTGCATTTCACTTATTCTGTCCACAAGCGCGTCCTTGTTTTCCACAAACAGCTCGCTCCACATCTCTGCGTTTATAATCGCCACGCGTGTACAGTCGCGCAGACTTCCCGCACTGAAAAATGTCGAACGTTCAATCATCGGATTGTCGCACAGCGCCACCGCCACCACGTGCATAAGCTGGCTTGTGTACGCGATTACCGCGTCATGCTCATCGGGAGTGGTTGTAACAACATGCTTGCAACCGATATATTCCGCCAGCTCGCGTATAAGCGCAACATTTTCGGGATTGTTCTTTTCGGTCGGCGTGATGATAAATGACGCTTTATTGAAAAGCGTGTCGGTGGAGCTTTTGTAGCCGCCTACCTCGCGTCCTGCCATTGGGTGCGCGCCGATAAAGTCCACATCATCGGGAAGAATTTTTGATAATTCCTCCACCATAAATCCCTTGACACCCGAAACGTCCGTTATAACAGCGCCTGACTTTATGTGCGAAAGATTATCACGCACCATATCCACGTTAAGCTGCGGATACAGGCAGAGAATTATAAGGTCAGCGTTGTCCATTGCCTCGCCGGGGTCAGAAAAACCCTCGTCAATCGCGCCGTCTTGCTTTGCAAGCAGAAGCGTTTCCGCCGTTCTGTTATATGCGGCGATTGTGCAGTCGTGAAAACCGCGCAGTCTGCGCGCGATTGAACCGCCTATCAAGCCTAAGCCTATTATTGCTATTTTCATCTTTTTTCACTCCGTTATACCGTATTATAAATCATATTTTATCACAAAACGCCGCAATTGTGAATATGTATATTGAAATAATATTTTGAAATTTAATCTTTTTCCGCCTGCGCTATTGACGGCGCATACGATAAAATGATAAAATATATAATTAAATACGTAAAAAAACAGGAGAAAGCTATGTGGAGTGCAGACAACTGGACTGATTACAGTCTTATAGACAGTGCGGACGGAGAAAAGCTGGAATACTGGGGCAAATATCTTTTGCGGCGTCCCGACCCTCAGGCGGTGTGGAGCTTAAAGTCCGATAAAAAGTGGGACAAGGCTGACGCGTGGTATCACCGTTCAAAGTCAGGCGGCGGAAAGTGGCAGTATTTAAATAAAAAGCTTCCCGAACGCTGGACAATAAAATACCGCAATCTGACCTTTAATATTAAGCCGATGGGCTTCAAGCATACGGGACTTTTCCCGGAGCAGGCGGTGAACTGGGATTGGTTTTCAGAATTGATAAAAAATGCCAAAAGACCAATCCGCGTTCTTAATCTTTTCGCCTATACGGGCGGAGCAACCGTTGCGGCGCTTGAAGCCGGCGCGGAGGTGGTACACGTTGACGCGTCAAAGGGCATGGTTACATGGGCAAAGGAAAACGTGGTTTCCTCGGGACTTAAGGACAAGCCTGTACGATATATCGTTGACGATGTGGTAAAGTTTGTGCAGCGTGAAAACCGCCGCGGCAGACAGTATGACGCAATTATAATGGACCCGCCCTCCTACGGCAGAGGACCGTCGGGCGAGGTGTGGAAAATAGAAAATGAGTTGTATCCGCTTATTGAGGAATGTATGAAGATACTGTCAGATAATCCGCTTTTCTTTTTGATAAATTCCTATACAACGGGACTGAGCGCGCAGGTGCTTATAAACGTGCTGACTATGACAGTAGGCAGAAAGTACGGCGGAAAAATCACCGCTGACGAAATTGGTCTGCCGATGAAAGCAAACGGACTTGTATTGCCATGCGGCATAAGCGGACGCTGGGAAAACATGACTGATTAAAATTGCCCATCTCACTGCCAAAGCCGTCGGGGCAGTACACTCGAACGGCACTCGCCGCCCTTGACAGCAATCTGAACAATTTTTCTTCAGTCATAAAAATATAAAAGGTAACGAAAAAATGATAAAAACACAAAATCTCTCATTTGTATACCGTGAAACTGATGAAAACGGAAACGCGGTAACAGAGGAGGAAGTTTTAAAAGAAATAAATTTGATAATAGAAAAAGGCTCTTTCACAGCAATTCTCGGACATAACGGAAGCGGAAAATCCACTCTTGCAAAACATTTCAACGCAATTCTTTTGCCAACAGGCGGAAAAGTGTACGTAAAGGGTATTGACACATCTGATAAAAATTCTGTTTTTGATATACGACAGTCGGCGGGAATGGTTTTTCAGAACCCCGATAATCAGATGGTGGCGGCAATGGTGGAGGACGAGGTTGCATTTGCGCCTGAAAATTTGGGTATTGAGCCAAAGGAAATCCGCCGCCGCGTGGACGAGTGTCTTGAAACGGTGAACATGACGAAGTACGCCCAAAGCGCGCCCTCAAACCTGTCGGGCGGACAAAAGCAGCGCGTTGCCATTGCGGCGGTGCTTGCGATGAATCCCGAAATACTTATACTTGACGAACCGACTGCCATGCTTGACCCAAAGGGCAGGAGCGAGGTTATAAAAACCGTAAAAAAACTCAACAGGGAAAAGGGCATAACGGTTGTACTGATAACGCATTACATGGACGAGGCGGCGCTT
Organism: Hominilimicola sp.; assembly: GCA_051877355.1. Lineage (GTDB taxonomy): Bacteria > Bacillota > Clostridia > UBA1381 > UBA1381 > Hominilimicola. The sequence goes on along the minus strand of JBJEIU010000347.1, from coordinate 1,782 downwards.
GCCGACAGGACTATTGTAATAGATGACGGCAAAATCGTTCTTGACGGAACACCTAAAGAGGTTTTTTGCAATGTGGAAAAAATCAAGTCGTTGGGACTTGACGTGCCGCAGGTGACGGAGCTTGCATATGAGCTGAGAAAAAAAGGAATAGACATAAGCGAAGATGTGCTTACCGTTGACGAATGCTTTGCGGAGCTTCTGAGAGTTTTAGGAGGTGGCGCAAGGTGATAAAAGCGGAAAACGTTAATTATATTTACCAAAAAGGAACGCCCTTTGAGCGTCAGGCTCTTTTTGATATTAATCTTGAAATTGCGGACGGATTGCTTGTGGCTCTTATCGGTCATACGGGCAGTGGAAAGTCCACGCTTATACAGCATTTTAACGCGCTTGTACAGCCTACCTCGGGCAGAATTTTAATTGACGGCATAGACGTCACCGTGCCAAAGGCTGATTTAAGTCTTGTCCGCCGCACTGTGGGACTTGTTTTCCAGTACCCTGAGCATCAGCTTTTTGAGGAAACAGTATATAAGGACATAGCATTTGGACCAACGAATATGGGACTTGGCGAAAAGGAAATTGATGAGCGCGTAAGAAAAAGCTCGGCTCTTGTGGGACTTAAGGAAAAGTATCTTGAACGTTCGCCCTTTGACCTTTCGGGAGGACAGAAAAGACGCGCCGCAATCGCGGGAGTACTTGCAATGGAGCCGAGGGTGCTTATACTTGACGAGCCGACGGCGGGACTTGACCCGAAGGGCAGGGACGATATTTTAAAAACGATAAAGAAACTCCATGAGGAAAACAAAGATATGATAATCATTTTCGTGTCCCACTCAATGGAGGACGTGGCGAAAACTGCCGACCATGTAATAGTGATGAACGAGGGGCGTATTGAAACGGAGGGCAGTGTTGCCCAAATTTTCACGCAGGCGGAAAGACTGCAAAGCATAGGTTTAAATGTTCCGCAGATAACTCTTCTTACGGATAAGCTGCGCAGTACAGGCATTGATTTGCCCGATGATATTTATACCGTTAAGTATGCAGCAAAGGCAATAGCAGAACTTTTCGGAGGTGACGGCAATGCTTAAGGATATTACAATCGGTCAGTTTATACCAGGCAATTCGCCGCTGCATAAAATACACCCGCCAGTAAAAATCATTCTTACTATATTATATATAACCGTGCTGTTTCTTATAGATAAGCCTGTTTCATATATTATATTCACTGTGTATACCGTCACGCTTGTGTTTATAAGCAGCGTGCCGCTTAAGGTTCTTTTGAGGGGTGTAAAACCAATGCTGTGGATATTCATATTTACGGCAGTGCTGAATGTGTTTATGACACCGGGCGAAACAATATGGTCATTGCCGATTTTCCATTTTACTCTGAAAATCACAAAAGAGGGACTTACGGCAGGCGTAACAATGGCGGTAAGACTGCTGTACCTTATTATAGGCACATCGCTTCTGACACTTACCACCTCGCCCTTGCAGCTTACGGACGGAATAGAAAAGCTTTTAAAGCCATTTAGAAAAATAAAGGTGCCGTCACATGAGATTGCCATGATGATGACTATTGCCATACGCTTTATTCCGACGCTTGCAGAGGAAACGGACAAGATAAAAAAGGCGCAGACCGCAAGGGGCGCTGACTTTGAAACGGGGAATATTATAAAACGCGCAAAGGCAATGCTACCGCTGCTTATACCGCTTTTTATCAGCGCATTCCGACGCGCGGACGAGCTTGCCACGGCTATGGAGGCGCGCTGTTACAACGGCGGGGAG
>JBJEIU010000346.1:0-6452 GCA_051877355.1 Hominilimicola sp. | reverse complement strand
CATATTTTCAAGGCGAATAAGTCCCTCTACGGAGTTTTCCAGTTCAACAAACATTCCGAAGCTTGTAACATTAGCCACAACAGCTTCAAACGTTTCACCGACAAATTTACTCATGTAGGCCGTTTTCATCAAATCATCAACGTCACGCTCTGTGTGCTCGGCATTTACCTCACATTCGCTTGACTGCTTTCCCGCTGCAGCAACGTAATTTTTTAAATATGGAATTCTGTCTCCTGCCAGTTTACCGTCAATAAAATCTTTTAGAAGACGGTGTATTGCCAGGTCGGGATAACGTCTTATTGGTGATGTGAAATGGCAGTAGTATTTAGCTGCCAGACCGAAATGACCAAGGTTCTCCTCGCTGTATTTAGCTTTCATCAACGATTGCAGCATTGTTGATGACACTATTCTCTCTTCGGGAGTACCTGTAACATCGTCAAGTATTTTTTGAAGTGCTTTCGGATGAATCGGGTTATTACGGTCAATTTTACCCTTAAATGAAAAGCCGAACTGCATAATAAAATCATTAAATGCCATTATCTTTTCAAGCGACGGTGCTTCATGGTTACGGTAAATAAACGGAATTTCCGCCCAAAAGGCATATTCAGCAATAGTTTCATTTGTAATAAGCATGAATTCCTCTATCATCTTGTTTGAAACGCCCCTGATATCTTTAACTATTTCAACAGGCTCGCCGTCCTTATCCACAACCACATGACTTTCAGGAAAATCAAATTGTATTGCGCCCCTCTGAGTTCGTTTGTTTCGTAGTATCTGCGCAAGACTCTCCATAAGCTTGAGCGTAGGTACCATATAATTATATTTCTCGCACAGCGCTTCATCGTTTTCTTCAAGGATTTTATTTACATTGTTATATGTCATACGCTCCTTTGAGCATATGACAGACTTACACAGCTTGTGATTTGATACGTTTCCGTCGCCCGTTATTTCCATAAATACAGACAAAGTAAGTCTGTCAACATTTGGATTTAAGCTGCAAATTCCGTTTGAAAGACGTTCGGGCAGCATAGGTATAACTCTGTCAGCAAGATACACGCTTGTACCCCTTTCATATGCCTCATGCTCCAGCGCACTGCCATCCGTCACATATTCCGAAACATCCGCAATGTGTACTCCGAGATAATAATTTCCATTATCCGTCAGTGTAAGCGAAACCGCATCGTCAAAATCACGTGCGTCGTCTCCGTCTATTGTGAAAATAAGCATATCACGCAAATCTTCCCTGCCCTCAAGAGAAGAAACGTCAACAGACTGCGGAATTTTATCAGCATCTCTTATTGTTTCCCTATCAAATTCCTGCTTTATATCGTTGCCGATGATTATGCCCTCAATGCAGCTTTTCAGTGAGTTTTCATCTCCTAAGACGCTCACCACCTCACCGAACACTTTACCGCTTTCGGTATACTTTATAACGCTTACCGCTGCCCTGTCACCTATCTGTGCTGTCATCATCTTTTCGGGAGCGATACTTACCTTTGTATATATCTGCCTATTATCAGGACGCAGATAAAAATATCCGTCTTTTTCCTTGTAAATAATACCGACAACAATTTTGTTATGCCTGTCCAGAACCTTTATAACGTGTCCCTGACGATGATTAAAATACTTTTCAGCCTTGTCAATCCGTACAAGCACCTTGTCACCGTTTAATGCCGTTGCCATATCGTCACCCGATATAAACACATCCTCCTCGTCCTCATCATCGCATATGATAAATCCGAAATATCCCTTTGCATTACAGGAAAGTCTTCCCACAACGCACTGTGACTCATTATCGACCGAAATGTATCTTCCCTTTTTAGTTACATATATCTTACCCTCAAGACACAACTCGTTTAGAATATCCGCCAGATGCTCCTCTGCCTCAGGCGGCACGTCAAGCACCGCCATAAGTTCTTTAAGCTTTAGCGGTACATATTCCTTTGAACTTATATATGCAAATATTCTTTCTTTTCTGTCCATATTTATCTCCTACCATAATGTCTCAATAATATTTTATAACAAATATGTAATATGTCAAGACTAAATTTTCCATGGTTAGCACAGCAGGTTTTATACATATATAATATGTAAAAAAAGCCGCAATTAATCAATTTTGTAATCTTTTTGTTATATTATAGTAATAAAAAGGTTATTGACGAACATTGAATATAGATGTATAATAACTCTATGCTATTTTATAATGGGTTTTTAATGAGCAAATAAAAGCCCCAAAGAAAGGAATGGAAACGCAAATGAAAAAAAAGAGCTTAGTTACTCTTTGTTTTGTCGTTGCGCTTGCTTTAATCCTTAACTATGTTGCCTTCATAGGTTTCAATATAGCAGGATTTTCATATGACGGCGCATTCGGCGAAAAGGGTATCAAGAAAGGCATCGACTTGGCAGGAGGTTCAGTTATTACTTTCCAGGCTGATACAGATGCTCCGACAGAAGACCAGATGAAGGTCGTTGAATCAATTTTCCAGACTCGTATGACAAACGCAGGATATACCGAAGCGCGTATATCTCAAGGCGAGGCCGGAAAAATCACTGTTGAAATTCCATCAGTGACAAACACAGACGAAGCAGCAAATCTGCTTGGCAACGTTGCGAAGCTTACTTTCAACGATGCAGACGGAAACGTTGTGCTTGACGGTGCAACAGACATTAAGGACGCTTCTTACCAGTATGGTCAGGTTGAACAGAACGGTTCATCAATTCCATATGTTAAGGTTGAGTTCAATGCTGAAGCAAAGCAGAAGTTCGCAGAGGCAACAAAAGCTGCCGCTGCACGTTCAAGCGAAGGCAAAAACTACATCTCAATCCAGATGGACGGCGAAGAGGTTTCAAGCCCGAGAGTCTCTGAAGAAATTAATTCAGACTCATGTGTAATTTCAGGTAGCTTCACTCCCGAAACAGCCGAAACACTTGCTAACCAGATTAAGTCCGGTCAGCTTCCGTTTGATTTAACTGTTGTTTCAAAGGACACTGTAGGTGCCGAGCTTGGTCCTAATGCGCTTAAGACAAGCCTTATCGCTGCTGCAATCGGTATTCTGCTTATTATGATATTCATGGTTATTATGTACAGAATTCCGGGTCTTATAGCTGATATTTCACTTCTTATATATGTAGGTCTTATAGGACTTGCTATGGGATTATTCCATGTAAACCTGAGCCTTTCAGGTATCGCAGGTATCGTTCTTTCAATAGGTATGGCGGTCGATGCCGACTGTATCATATTCGAGAGAATGAAGGAAGAATTAAGACTTGGCAAAACAATCAAGGCTTCAGTTACCTCCGGCTTTGATAAGGCATTCTCGGCAATTCTTGACTCCAACGTAACAACAATCATTACATGTGTTGTTCTTTATATTTCAGGAATAGGTACGGTAACAGGCTTTGCGACTACTCTTGGTATCGGTGTTATACTAAGTATGTTCACAGCTATCGTTATCACCAAGTTCCTTCTTAAGCAGCTTGTTGGTATCGGAATTGAAAACAGAAGCTTGTTCTATAACACAAAAGCTAAAAAAGGAGGTGCGGAAGCATAATGAAAGAGTTAACTAAGAACAGATGGAAATTCATGATTATTCCCGCACTTATTGTTGTAGTAGGTATAGTATTATATATCGTTCATGGTGGATTTAACTTTGACGTTGAATTCATGGGCGGTGTAAGAATGCAGGTTAACATGCACACAGAATTTGATAATAAGGAAATTGTTGACCTTGTGCAGGAAAACACAACAGATACAGTTTCTGCCACCGTACAGAAAGGTTCTAATGACCAGATTGCAGTTATCAAGACTCCCCCTGTTGATGATAATGTTAAAACAGAAATATTCAATGCTTTAAAGGATAAGTATTCCCTTGCAGACGAGGATTTGATTTCTGTTTCATCAGCGTCAGCCAGCTTCGGTCTTGAAGTTCAGAGAAAAGCTTTGCTTTACACACTTCTTGCAATTATATGTATTCTGATTTATATCGCTATACGTTTTGAGTGGAGAAGTGCTGTTATGGCTGTTATGGCATTGGCAATCAACGTACTTATTATGGCGGCAGTTTACTCAATAACTAACATTCCGCTGAATACGACATTCATTGCGGCAATGCTTACGGTTGTAGGTTATTCAATCAATAATACAATCGTTATCTTTGACAGAATTCGTGAAAATCAGAAGTCACGTAAAAAGAACGAAACTATTTCAGCAATGGTTGATAGAAGTATTATGGAAACATTAGGTCGTACAATCAACTCAACTATCACAACACTTATAACAATCGTTCTTATCTATATTCTTGGAGTATCTACAATAAAGGATTTTGCTCTTCCTCTTATCGTAGGTATTTTGGCAGGTGCTTATACTTCAATCTTCATTGCCAGCACATTCTGGGCTGCATGGAGAGAATCAAATATGCAGGCTAAAGCTGCTGCTGCACAGGAAAGAAAATCAAATAAGAAAAACAAGTAATTTGAAAAGTTAAATTACAAAGCCGTCAGGTATCCTGACGGCTTTTACTGTGGTGTTGTTAACGACAATGGCAAAGCCGTATGTAACATTGATAAAATTCGTTTTTTATTTTCAATCATTTCCATGTATTATTTTCTTATGGCTGCCATTCTTATAACTGTAAGAATTATTTCATATAGAAAATCTTTTTCAGATATTTTACATGAGATACTGCATATACCGTAATAAGCGACAGTGCAAATACTATCGCAAAGGCAATAACTATATAAGCAAAAGGACTCTGTAATCCGAAAGCTTCATACGGCATCAGTTTCTGGGTAAGCAATTCATAGTACAGAATATGTATCATATAAATACCAAAGCTCATGTCCGAAAGCAAAGCCACCACATGGCTTGTCTTTCTGTTGCCGCACAGAGATTTTATCAGAACAAACAGCACGCAGCCGTACAAAAATGCCGTAAGAGTAAGCGCCTCATAGCAATAATCGCGAATGCCGATTATGTCCGAAATACAATACTGCACCGTGAATATACTTGCGATTACAGCCGCCACACCTGCAATATACAACGCGATTCTTCCTTTTCTGCCTATTCTGTTATTTGCAAGATACCAGCCTGCCAATATATATATACGATATAGCCGGTTGCAGGCTCTAAATGCAGCTTGCCTATAAATCCGGTAAAATTCACCGCACTCTCTCTTACAGTCAGGTCAAGCAGCTTACATATAAACTGAATAATTACGGAAACGACAATTATACCGATAATATAATTCTTGTTTTTTTGCTTTACAAAAAGTCTGAGAACCGGAATCATCATATACATTCCTACAATCATGAACATATACCATAGATGCGGACAGGCATCACCACTGAACGTCAGCAGAAAATCCGTGAAAGCGCCCTCTGCGGCAGGCTCTCCTGTTACCCATGGCAGTATGCGCGCATAAAGCAAGCCGTAAAATATCAGCCATTCTACAGTGAGAACGACCATTGCTGACAGAGTTTTTTTATAAAATGTCTTTGCATCAAAGCTTTTCTTCGCGTCAAGCAGCAGTGCTCCCGACAGCAGAAGAAACAACGGTACACCCGGCTCTTGCCAAACCATTGAATATATTTCCTACAATAAATTCTAAACTGCTCGGATTCGGATATTTTATTACAACATAAGCACTTATATGCACCATTACTACTGATAGGATTGCGAAAATACGCATACAGTCATAGCTTAGCCTCCTACCCTGTTTAACATAACAGTTTTGTTTCATTTTAAATCACGTATAATTAAAATCAGTCGGAAAGGGACTGATTTTTATTATTTCTCCTTCCCTTCAAATTGTTATATTTGCAGGATTAGCTACCTGCGATATAATTAAGACAAGCACTGTGGATTTGTATCTATTTTGTTACAGCTTAGACTGGTTCGAGGTGACTCAAACCACAGTGGTTTGTCTGAAATGGTAATTAGTTAGTTAACGCTTTGACGTTTCTATTTGCGTGAATACATTGGCAAGCCGTCTGTGGAAAACAGCAGTGCAAAAAAAAATCAAAAGGAGGAAACCATGTATTTTATTGGTATCGACATTTCAAAATTTAAGCACGACTGTGCTGTAATTTATAAATGTTAAAATGAAAATGTACAAAAACGCCAACTCAAAATGTACAATTCTGGCAAATCACTTTTGAATAGAGTATACTCTATTCGGGAGTGATGAAAATGAATTACAGAAAAGACATTTATGAGAAGGTGAAGTTTATGCTTAAAGATAATACACAAGTAAATATTAACTGTTCAAAGCTTGCTCGTCAGTACGGTTGTGACCGCAGAACCGTTTCTAAGGCTATCAATGCAGTGAAAAACAATCTGCCACAGCCGAAAGTAAATAAACCCAGAAAAACTGATGGCTTCGAATTGATAATAGAAGAAAAATTAAAAACCGGTGCTCCTGCTATTGCTATCTGTAACTACATCACGAAGCATC
>JBJEIU010000345.1:0-6517 GCA_051877355.1 Hominilimicola sp. | reverse complement strand
TAAAAAGCTTGCCAATCATAGACTACTCGCAATTAACCGCGGAGAAAAGGAGGGTATTTTATCGGTAAAAATTGATATGGACGAGGAAAAAATCAATTCTTACCTTATCCGCCGTCTTACACCGAAACGTGAATCGCCTTCCACTAAATATGTTGTTCTTGCCGCCGAGGACAGCTACAAGCGTCTTATTGCGCCGTCAATTGCCACAGAAATCCGAAATATGCTTACGGAAAACGCCGAGGAAGCGTCTATAAAGGTATTTAACCAAAACCTTTCGGGTCTGCTTTTGCAGCCACCCATAAAGGGCAAGGTTGTCATGGGCTTTGACCCGGGCTACAGAACAGGCTGCAAAGTTGCGGTCGTGGACGAAACAGGCAAGGTGCTTGACACAAACGTGGTATACTGCACGCTTGACATTCACGACAAGGCAAAGGCGAAGAAAATTCTTACCGATATGATTACGAAAAACAAGGTTGACCTTGTTTCCATAGGCAACGGCACAGCCTCAAAGGAGAGCGAAATATTTATTGCGGAGCTTTTAAAGGAAATTGACCGCGAGGTTTTTTATATTATGACAAACGAGGCGGGCGCGTCCGTTTACAGCGCGTCAAAGCTTGCCACAGAGGAATTTCCGCAGTATGACGTGGCACTGAGAAGTGCCGTATCAATCGCGCGCCGCGTACAGGATCCGCTTGCGGAGCTTGTGAAGATTGACCCGAAATCAATCGGTGTGGGACAATATCAGCACGATATGAACCAAAAGCGGCTGGGCGAAGCACTTGGCGGCGTAGTTGAAAACTGTGTCAACAGCGTTGGCGTGGATTTGAACACTGCCTCCCCCTCCCTGCTCTCATACGTTGCAGGAATTAACAAAACCGTGTCAAAGAATATAATCACCTACCGCGAAGAAAACGGAAAATTCGCCGCTCGCAAGGAGCTTCTGAAAGTTCCAAAGCTTGGCGCAAAAGCCTTTGAGCAGTGCGCGGGCTTCCTGCGCATAACAGACGGCTCGGAAGTGCTTGACAACACCTCCGTCCACCCTGAAAGCTACAAGGCGGCAAAGGAATTGCTTGAATTTCTGGGATATACTGAGGAGGACGTGCAAAACGGAAATGTTGCAGATTTGAAGAAAAAGCTTTCTTCGGTAAATTCAGCGGAGCTTGCCGAAAAATTAGGTATTGGCGAAATCACGCTCAACGATATTGCGGACAGCATAATTAAAAAGGGTCGTGACCCACGTGAGGAATTACCTCAGCCTGTACTCAGGAGCGACATACTATCAATGGAGGACTTAAAGCCCGGCATGGTACTCACGGGCACAGTCAGAAACGTCATAGACTTCGGAGCGTTTGTGGATATAGGTGTTCATCAGGACGGGCTTGTACATATATCACAGATTTGCGACAGATATATAAAGCACCCCACAGACGTATTATCCGTCGGCGACATTGTAAAGGTACGTGTCCTTGAATGTGACCCTAAGAAAAAGAGAATTTCACTTTCAATAAAGGAGGCAGAATAATGAATGTTATTTCTTTTCCAAAGCTCGGTATCACATTTAATATTAATCCCACTGCATTTTCAATAGGCTCAAAGCCTGTTTACTGGTACGCGCTTATAATTTTAACAGGATTTCTGCTGGGACTGCTTTTCGTATACAGAACCTGCGAAAAGCGCGGAGTGAAAAAAGACAGCGTATGGGATATTGCGCTTATAGGACTTATTGCGGGGATTGTCGGCGCAAGAATTTATTATGTAATATTTGCACTTGACGAATTTAATTCAATCGGCGAAATGTTTGCAATCTGGAACGGCGGATTGGCAATTTACGGAGGCATAATAGGCGCTGCAATTGCTGCCTTTATTTACTGCCGCATAAAAAAACTCAATGTTTTTAATGTATTTGACGTGTGTGCCCCGGGACTGCTTATTGGTCAGGCAATCGGGCGTTTCGGCAATTTTGTAAACGCCGAGGTATATGGCGGCGATACAGCCTCCCTTTTCGGTATGTCCATAAACGGCGCCGCGCCCGTACACCCGCTGTTCCTGTACGAGTCCGCGTGGAACATACTCGGACTTATCATACTTCTTCTGTTCCGCGACAGGAAAAAGGCTGACGGACAGGTATTCTGCTTCTACATCTTCTGGTATTCGCTGGGCAGACTGTTCCTTGAGGGTATGCGTGACACGGCATATATATTGTACGTAATACCAAATATTCTCGGAATATCACAGCTTGTTGCGGCGCTGCTTATAATAGCGTCTGCGGCAGCCTTTGTATATTTACAGCTAAAACAACCGAAAACAAATGAAGCATAACAAGCAAAATTACTTATATTATCGCTAATTCTCTGGTATAGTGTAATATATTGTCGAATAATAAGTTTTCCTGTCTTACGAAAGTTCCATTTTTCGACCACAATATATTGACATTTTTTACCTTTTATTGTAAAATAAATACAACAAAAAGTGGTTTTGATAAAAAATCGAAAGAAAATGTCAAAATATGAAAGGGAGTTTTACGTATGACAAATATTGAACAGGCAAGAAAGCAATTCGATAAATTTTTGATTTCAAAGGACTTTAACCTGTCAGACAGCGAGGTTATCGAAAAAGCGTTGGAATTTGAGAAGAACATAAAAAAATCACAGGTCGCATGACCTGTGATTTTTTGTTACTCCGTTATTAACGGTACCATACCGTTTATAGAATTCCAGATATATACTTTCAGTGTATGGTCCGCTACATTATTATTGAAGTTAAGCTGTTTTGATGTCAGCGCTCCGTTTACAAACTGAAATTCTTCCGTTGCCGAAACCTCTTTCAGCACATTTCCGTCATAAAGAACGCCTATAACCTGAGCCTTTGTATAATTATCTGACACTAAAACAAAATTAACATCAACAGCCGTTCCATTTGGAATTACCTCCATTACCGATGTTGACGACGTCCATTTTGCATAATATGTCTTATCGCCCACAGCAGTCGCAGGTATTTCCGTCACAGCAGTTCCTGTAAGCGCTGCGTTATCATACCAACCGTCAAAAGTAAATTTACCCCTTGTGGCAGTCGGAAGTGTAACAGCCTTTCCATAGGTATAGCTTGTGACATTATCTCCTGTCAAAACTCCGTCGTTTGTATTCAGCGTTACATTATATGTTCTCGGAGTTTCGGTATACTGAGCAGTATATACAGCTTCATCTATTACCACCGTGAGAGCCGGCGACCAACCCGTAAATGTATATGTATACTTGCTGTCCTGAGGTCTTGTCGGAGTCGCTCCTGTATACTCAGGCATTGTTCCTATATCTGTATTAACACTTTGCAATAACGAATTATCATAATTGACAAACTTTACAGGATACTTAGGCGTTTCACCCAATGCAAACTGCGAAACTGTAATGTTATCAATTCCGTTAGGATAAGCCCAGTTTGAAGTTCCGCCTCCACGCTGCAAACCAAAGGTTACAGAATTAACAGTCGCATCATCAGGAAGAGGATAATCCGTATAAGCGTCAATTGTCTGGCCGTCAAACTTCAGTGTTTTGATGGTATTTGCCGCCGTGTCAAATACAACCTGAACATTCTTTGTATAGATTGAGTTTACACCCTTAAACAGCTTCTTAGACTCATCAACTGTATATACAGTTTTAGTAGCATCGCTTTCATCGGGCGCGCTTGTCAATCCCTCATATGTTGTTCCGCCGTCTGTGCTCGGAAGAACATAGTAGCCGCCATTTCCGTCAGTCATCCAGCCTAAACGCAGTTTATTACCAAATTGTATGTATTCATAATTTACTGCTCTTCCTGTTGAACTTCCGAAATACCAGTCAACATCATATGTGAGCGTTGCGTTATCCGATACATCAAATGTCTTTGACGCGCTGTATTCTGCACTTGGCTTTGTCGGATTATACCATACGCGACCATTAGTTTCATCAAGAGCAAGAGCAGCGGTTGTCTGATTAGTCTGAGTCCAGTCCTTTATATCATCGCTCGTCCAAGGAGTACCTGTCTTTGCACCTCTTTTGTAAAGAACATTTGAAGCGCCCGCCACAGGCGTCAATCTGCTGTATGATACCGCTTCTATCTGCGGCTTTGCATAAATCGTACCCTCGCCGTCTTTTGTTGTATAGCATTTAATTGTTTGAAAGCTTGCGCCATTCAATCCAAAGGATGTTGTATATTCTGCATTATTTGCCGCCCAAGTGCCGTCTGTACCTATAATCGTTGCGTTACAGATATCTTTCTCATAGTCAAATTCCAAAGTTAATATCCAGCGCTTCGTACTTCCCTGAATTTGACCTACACCGTCTATAACAGTATTCCAACCGGAGGTCAATCCAATCGGCGCATCATTGCCGAACTTACTCGTCAATATTCCATCATTTGTATTGTCATGATCCTCGGCAGTTGTATACGGCTGAGCAATTGTCAGAATATTATCACCCTCTGTGTCAAGGAAGCTAAGATTTAATGTATATTCATGTCCATTCCAATTCCATGTTGTATCATTAATTCTCTGACCGCCCGTTGTAAAGTGCAGCGTCAAAATTGCCTTATTATCACTGTAAGCCTCAAAGCTTCTGTGGAACTCCGCACCCGTTTCTGCATCAGTCTGCGAAAGAGTAGCGCCTGTTGCACTTGCGTTGGACAATACTGATGCAGTACCGTCTGCATCTGATGATATAAATATATCCTCGCCGGTTACGTCTTCGGAGCCTACAGGAACAACATTTGCCACGCAGGCAGCTTCAAAGCCTCCGTCAACAGTAGTTGCATATATGGTTGTAAGACCTGAGGAAACACCTGTAACTACTCCATCAGATGACACTGTTGCGACAGACGTATTTGATGATCTCCACATAACCGAAGGGTCAGACGCATCCATTTCAGGGTCTTTAGCAGTAACGGTCGCCGTCAGACGCTTGGACTGTTCCAGACCTATATTAAGGAGAGAGGCTGACAACTCAACTCCCGTTACAGGGTTTGACCATACCTCCACTTCGCAGGTTGCTGTATATCCGCCGTCACGCGTTTTAGCAGTGATTGTCGCTGTTCCTTTATTTACGCCTGTGACAACACCTCCTGACACCGTTGCAACCGATGGATCAGAGGATGTCCATGTAATACCCTTTTGGGTAGCATCAGATGGTGTTATTGTTGCTTCAATTCTTGCTGTGTGGTTCTTTTCAACATATATTGATTCTTCCGAAAGTGAAATTCCTTCAACAGATATCTTATCAATATCATAGCCGACTTTTGTGAATGGAACCGCCGGAGCGAGATAGTTGAGAGTATTTCCGTCACCATCACTTGCAAGCGCCGCGCTTCCTATATAATAGCTTGTATGAGTCGGCTGGTTATAGCCTACATTCTGCCATGCAACCGATTCACGGTACTGACAGTCATGCATCAGTGTTGTAAGACGATACTGTGTCGGAATTGTCGATGTGTAAATTCTCAGATACGCCTGTTCCGTGCTAGAAGTCTTATTAATAGGCATAATTACTTCCTCACGCCAGTCTCCCCATATATCCGCAACAAGTGATGGTGTATTTTTGGTATAATTGTTGGAACTTCCTCCATATAAGGTATAGCCATCTGACGGACCGTAGAAACGTCTTGTATAGCTTGTATCTCCGCCATCAGCTACATGATATTTTGCTATAATATTGTCATCAAGCAGCTCACGTCCGAGATCGCCGTCCCAATAAACAAGGAAATTAGTCATTGTTCTGGAGCCTGCTGTCGGCTTTACGCCAACTGCATTACCTTTCAGGTCATAAGCGTAAGCGTTTGAGCTTTCCCACGCCATTGCAAGCGCATCCGGATGTGTTGAGGCATATTCGTCATCTATATTATCCATAACGCCCCTGCCTGTATCACTTGTCGCTTTTGTACCCCAGAAGTGTGCACCCGTAGCAGTCACCTTAAAGTCTCCGGCATAATTTGCATAGCCTTCCTTCTCCTCATGGACAACAAAGGATTCCTGAATACCGTCATTATTAAAGTCCGATGTATGCTGTGCATCGCCATGACCAAGATTTGTATCACCAAGAACAGTCTTACCGTCATCATCAAGACAAGCCGAGCCATAGACTATCTCATCCTTACCGTCGTTATCAATGTCAGCAATTCCAAGGTTATGGAAACCCTCTCCATAAAGTCCTGAACCGCTGCTGTTATACTCCCATTGCATTGAAAGCGCTTCGCCGTCAAATGTATATGCGCGTATCATAACCCTCGCATAATAGCCTCGGCACTCAATAAGACTGGGATGAACTCCGTCAAGATAAGCCACACCTGATAAAAATCTCTCGCATCTGTTATATGTTGTATCTCCCCAGTAATCGCTTGTTCCAAGTGGAATAGCCGCAGTCGTACTGAGGGGTTCACCCGTTTCGCCGTCAAAAATTGTATAATATTCCGGTCCAAGATTTTTTCCTTTACTGCCGCCGCTTGTTCCTATATATGACTTTGTATTGTCAACATTTCTGATTTCATCGGTGTCGCC
>JBJEIU010000344.1:0-6542 GCA_051877355.1 Hominilimicola sp. | reverse complement strand
CCCGTTCATTACAAGCCTGTTTTCATCTGTGACAACGGCAACCTTTGTCGCTTCAAGGTTTTCGTCATTTGAATACTGAATAAACTTTTCAGCGTCCTCGGCGCGTACCACAACCGCCATTCTTTCCTGTGATTCGCTTATGGCAAGCTCTGTGCCGTCAAGTCCCTCATACTTCTTCGGAACTTTATCCAAATCAATAACAAGACCGTCTGCAAGCTCACCTATCGCAACGCTGACGCCGCCTGCGCCGAAGTCGTTACAACGCTTTATAAGAGTTGTGACCTTTTCATCTCTGAACAATCTCTGTATCTTTCTTTCAACAGGCGGATTACCCTTCTGCACCTCACTGCCGCATGTAACAACACTTTCCTCATTATGCGCCTTTGATGAGCCTGTCGCGCCGCCAATACCGTCACGGCCTGTTCTTCCGCCCAAAAGAATTATAACGTCGCCCTTTGAGGGCACTTCACGAATTACATTCTTCTTTGGCGCCGCGCCAATAACCGCGCCGATTTCCATTCTCTTTGCAACATAGCCCTCATGGTAAATTTCCTGTACCTGACCTGTCGCAAGACCAATCTGGTTGCCGTATGAGCTGTAGCCCGAAGATGCGCCCTTTGTAATCTTTCTCTGCATTAATTTGCCCGCATTGGTGTCCTTTAACGACACTCTCGGGTCGCCGCTGCCTGTTACGCGCATTGCCTGATATACGTAGCTTCTGCCCGAAAGCGGGTCGCGGATTGCTCCGCCAAGACAGGTTGCCGCGCCGCCGAACGGCTCGATTTCTGTCGGATGGTTATGAGTTTCGTTCTTGAACATGATAAGCCACGGCTCCTCAACGCCGTTTACGTCAACCGGAACAACGATTGAGCAAGCGTTGATTTCCTCGGACTCGTCTATTTCCTTTAAAAGCCCCTTTTTCTTTAGCTGCTTAACGATAATAGTAGCCATATTCATAAGGCATGTATCTCTGTCGGGAGCGTACAAATCCGCCTTTGCGGTCTTGTATTCCTCATATGCCTCAGCAATAACGTCTGCGTACTTACCGTCGTTTATCTTTACATTATTTATCTTTGTGGAAAACGTAGTGTGTCTGCAATGGTCAGACCAGTAGGTGTCAATCATGCGCATTTCCGTAACAGTCGGATTGCGCTTTTCTGTATCCTTAAAATATTTCTGGCAGAATTCAAGGTCGTCTAAATCCATTGCAAAGCCCATCTTTGCAAGAAATTCCTCCATTGCGGGCTTGTCCATATCAATAAAGCCGTCAACAGTTGCAACGTCGTCGGGTACAACCTGCTCCATAACAAGCGTAGACGGTTTTTCAAGGCTTGCTTCTCGCGCTTCAACAGGGTTTATTACGTACTTCTTTACAGCTTCTGTTTCCTCGTCAGAAACATCGCCAATAAGTACATACACCTTTGCGCTGCGCACTGTCGGACGTTCCTTTTGCGTAAGTATTGAAATACATTCCTCCGCAGATGCCGCTCTTTGGTCGAACTGACCCGGAAGAAATTCAACTGCGAATACCTTGCCCTCATCTATTGTAATTTCCTCGTCATAAGCGTTATCAACAGGAGGCTCGGAGAATATAAGATTTCTCGCTTTCTGATATTCCTCGTCGCTTACTCCCGAAACATCATATCTGTTTATTATTCTGACATCCTTAAGACCTGCAAGAGAAAGGTTTTCTCTCAAATCCGCAAGGACTTCCTTTGCCTCAACATCAAATCCGTTTTTCTTCTCAACATAAATTCTTCTTACGTTTTCCATGATTTAACTCCTTTTACCAAAATAAAATCCATATGTATATATTTTATCATAAAATCAAACATTTATCAACAGCATTACGAAAGAAATCGGGCAAAATTTTCTTTATTTTAGTCAAAAAATTTTCAAAAAAGTTCTTGACATTTTCTTTTTTGCGTGCTATAATAATCAAGTAATCAGAAATGCGGGAGTGGCTCAGTGGTAGAGCGTCACCTTGCCAAGGTGAACGTCGCGAGTTCGAATCTCGTCTTCCGCTCCATGTCGGAACAAGCTTTGCTTGTTCCGTTTTTTTGTACAACAAAAAAATCAGTTACCCGCTTCGCTGTTCCTCCTTATTCACAAAAAGGCACGCTCCGCTCGCCTGTTCACTGTCGCTACCACCTTTTTGCGAGTGCTACACATCATTTTTATTAAAAATTTCTTTTAAGCTTTCAATGTCCTCATCACTTGCGCCGGCATAGCCGATTATAATTGAGTTACTGTCCGTATATCCGTTCATATAATAGTCGTCCATGTCATAGAGCTTAATATCCTTTTTCTCTGCCGCTTTTATTATTCCCTTTGCATTTTCCGTATTTACTACTATATGCAGCCCTGCCCTTTCGCCGCTTATTTTCACATCACAGTCCGAAAGAGCGTCAAGCAGCTTATCGCGTCTTTTCCTATATATATTTTTAACACGACTTAAATGTCTTGAAAAATATCCGTCCGAAATAAATTTATTAAGCGTGTGCTGTTCAAACCGCGACACTGTTGAGGAATATGCGCGAAAACGCTCCTCATATTTTTTCAGTATACCTTTAGGCAGCACCATATACGCAATCCTTATGGACGGCGCAAGCACTCTCGAAAATGTGCTAAGATATATAACCTTATCGCTGTTCGCCAGCCCCTGCATGGCTGGCATGGGCTTTACGGAAAAATTGAACTCGCTGTTATAATCGTCCTCTATTATATACCGTCTGTCGCTCTCCTCCGCCCATGATAAAAGCTCCATACGTCTTCCTATTGTCATAACTGCTCCTGTCGGAAACTGGTGCGAGGGCGTGACGTACACAATATCAGAATTGGTTTTCTTGAGAGCGTCTATGCAAAGACCATGCTCGTCAACTTCTATACAATTTATTTTACGGTTATTATTTTGTAGTATCGCCGTAATTTTTTTATACCCAGGATTTTCCACCGCAAAAACACTTTTACTGTCAAACAGTTCCGTAAGCAGCATTGTAAGATACTCTATACCTGCACCCACAACTATCTGAGCGGGCGAACATTGCACTCCGCGGAATTCGTGGAGGTATTTTGCAATGTTCTCCCGAAGCTCATAGTCGCCCTTTACATCGCCCGCGTTAAGAAATTCGGGATTTGAGTACATAACCTCCTTTGACAGCTTGACCCATGTGGAATACGGAAATGAATTTACATCAACGGTGTTCGTTCGAAAATCTGTTTTATACGTCTTTTTTTTCTGTTTTTCCTCAGTATACACAAAATTCCCGTCCCCTACGGGTGCTTCTATGCGGCACACATAATATCCGCTTCTCGGTACGCTTCTCAGATACCCCTCCTCTACAAGTATTGAATACGCCGTTTCCACCGTATTCACGCTTATTCCTAAATATTTTGCAAGCGCCTTTTTGGAGGGCATACGTTCGTTTTCCTTTAAATTCTTACTGCATATTTCCCCCACAACGTAGCTGTAAAGCTGATCATACAAGGGCTTTTTTGAATTTTTATCTGCTCTGAAAATAAAATTAAACATGAAATCTGACCCCATAAAAAAGTTATATTTTGGCACTTTTAATAGTGTCAATCAGTGGTATAATTATAAGCGATTTATAAAAAAATGTCAATATATCAGGAGGAAAATAAGATGAGTACAAGTTCACAGTTTGAGCTAAACAAAAACCTTGCCCAGATGTTAAAGGGCGGAGTTATAATGGACGTTACAACGCCCGAACAGGCAAAGATTGCCGAGGAAGCAGGCGCATGCGCAGTAATGGCGCTTGAGCGTATTCCTGCCGACATCCGCGCAGCAGGCGGCGTGTCAAGAATGAGCGACCCTAAGATGATAAAGGGTATTCAGGAGGCAGTTTCAATTCCTGTTATGGCAAAGTGTCGTATAGGTCATTTTGCGGAAGCAAGAATTTTACAGGCAATCAAGATTGACTACATTGACGAAAGTGAAGTTCTTTCACCTGCCGATGACAAATACCATATCGACAAGAGAGATTTCAAGGTTCCTTTCGTATGCGGTGCAAAGGATTTAGGCGAAGCATTGAGAAGAATTAACGAGGGCGCAGCCATGATTAGAACAAAGGGTGAGCCGGGTACAGGCGACGTTGTTCAGGCAGTACGTCACATGAGAATGATGATGTCTGAAATCAGGCGTATACAGAACATGTCAAAGGACGAGCTTTACGAAGCAGCAAAGCAGCTTCAGGTTCCTTTCAACCTTGTAGAATATGTTCACGAAAACGGTAAACTTCCGGTTGTAAACTTTGCAGCAGGTGGCGTCGCTACTCCTGCCGATGCGGCTCTTATGATGCACCTTGGCGCAGAGGGCGTATTCGTTGGTTCGGGTATATTCAAGTCAGGCAACCCTGCAAAGCGCGCATCAGCTATTGTACAGGCTGTTACAAACTATCAAGACGACCAGCTTCTTGCAGAGCTTTCTGAGGATTTGGGCGAAGCAATGGTTGGCATAAACGAAAACGAAATCGCACTACTTATGGCGGAGCGTGGTAAATAATGAGAATTGGCATATTGGCGCTCCAGGGCGCTTTTATCGAACACAAGCACGCGCTTGACAATTTAGGTATTGAGTCCTTTGAAATACGTCAGAAAAGAGATATTGAAAAGCCCTTTGATGGTTTAATAATTCCCGGCGGTGAAAGCACCGTAATCGGCAAGCTGCTTCACAAGCTTGACCTTTTCCAGCCAATCAAAAAGATGATTGAGGACGGTATGCCCGTATGGGGCACTTGCGCGGGACTTATACTTCTTGCAAAAAATATTGTTGGTGAGGACTCGCATCTCGGACTTATGGATATGACCGTAAGGCGCAACGCCTACGGCAAGCAGATTGACAGCTTCTCACAGGAGGTTGTCATTCCCGAGGTTTCCGAAAAGCCTTTTCCTCTTGTATTTATACGCGCACCGTGGATTGAAAGCGTCGGCGATAATGTAAACGTACTTTGTGAGCTTAATGGTCACATCGTTGCCGCAAGACAGGATAACATGCTTGTGACATCATTCCACCCGGAGCTTACGGACAATACCGCATTTACGGAATATTTTCTGAAAATGATAAAGTAACACAAAATACGTCAGGTAAACCTGACGTATTTTTATGTTAAATTATTCAACGCAATTGCTTCGGCAACCTTTATTCCGTCCACCGCGGCAGACATTATGCCGCCCGCATAGCCTGCGCCCTCGCCGCATGGATACAGTCCCTTTATATTTGATTGCAAATTTTTCTTGTCACGCAGAATTCTCACAGGTGATGACGAGCGTGTTTCCGGTGCTGTTATGACTGCCCCGTCGTCTGCAAAGCCGTGAAGTTTATTATCCATTTTCACAATCGCCTCACGCATGGAGTCAGTTATATATTTCGGAAAAACCCTGTCAAGGCTTGTCCATGTAACTCCAGGACGGTATGTCGGCTTTACACTGTTTTCCATATTGCCTGTACCGAGAAATTCACCAACGGTCTGGCATGGCGCATGATAATTTCTTCCGCCAGCCTCAAAAGCGCGTTTTTCAATCTCACGCTGAAAATACATTCCTGCAAGCGGATCGTCCGTTTCAAAATCCTCGGGCGTTACGTTTACAAGCAGCGCGCTGTTGGCGTTTTTGCCGTCACGGGCAAAATAACTCATGCCGTTTGTCACAACTCTGCCCTCCTCGGACGTGGACGCTACAACCGTTCCTCCAGGACACATACAAAAGGTATACACTCCTCTGCCGTTATCCAGATGTACTGCCATTTTATAGTCGGCGGCGGGAAGTCTTTTATTATTTTTCCCATACTGACTCTGATTTATCATTTCCTGTGAATGCTCAATCCTCGCGCCCACCGAAAAGCTTTTCTGCTCCATTGACACGTCTGAATTTTTAAGCATCTCAAAAGTGTCGCGCGCACTGTGTCCTATCGCAAGCACAATATTATCTGTTTCGATTTCATATTTGCCGTTTTCGTCCTTAACAACCGCCGCGCATACCCTGCCGCGGCTTTTCTTTATACCTACAAGCTGATTAGAAAATCTGACCTCACCGCCGAGCCTTATAATTTCCTCGCGTATTGAGGCAACCATTTTATAAAGGTTATCCGTGCCAACGTGCGGCTTTGAATAATACAGTATCTCCTTAGGCGCACCGTGATTATGGAACTCTTCAAGCACTTTTCGTATACGAAAATCCTTTATGCCGGTGGTAAGCTTGCCGTCCGAAAACGTTCCAGCTCCGCCCTCACCAAACTGTACATTTGATGACGTGTTCAGAATTCCCGTTTTCCAGAATTTCTCAACGTCCCGCTTTCTATCCTCAACGCGTTTGCCTCTTTCGAGCATTATTACCTTATAACCATTCTGCGCAAGCGTCAGTCCGCACATAAGTCCCGCAGGTCCTGTTCCGACTATTACTATCGGTTTTTCAGTCAGTTTACCCTTCGGAAACACGTAAGGCTTTTTTTCAACAAGATGCGCATTCTTGAACTTCTTTACAAGATTCTTTTCATTTTCAACCTCTCCATCAACCCAATAAACATA
>JBJEIU010000343.1:0-6555 GCA_051877355.1 Hominilimicola sp. | reverse complement strand
CTCTATAACCGCGTTCAGGGCATATACCGCAAGGCAGATTGGATAAAATCTATGTTCCCCGATATAAATGTTGCAGTAGGACACGGCAAGATGAAAGAGGACGAACTGGAGGACATCATGT
Organism: Hominilimicola sp.; assembly: GCA_051877355.1. Taxonomy (GTDB): domain Bacteria; phylum Bacillota; class Clostridia; order UBA1381; family UBA1381; genus Hominilimicola. The sequence continues at coordinate 6,434 of JBJEIU010000343.1, read as the reverse complement.
ATGACATGGTAAACGGTCAGACTGATGTGCTTGTTTGTACGACGATTATTGAAACAGGTCTTGATATTCCAAACGCGAACACAATTATCATAGAAAATGCAGACAAGATGGGTCTGGCGCAGCTTTATCAGCTTCGCGGACGCGTGGGACGCTCTAACCGCGCCGCATATGCATACCTGACATATCACCGCGACAAGATACTTTCCGATGTGGCGTCGAAACGACTTCGTGCCGTTAAGGAGTTTACCGAGTTCGGTTCGGGCTTCAAGATTGCCATGCGCGACCTTGAAATCCGCGGCGCGGGAAATATCCTTGGACCAGAGCAGCACGGACATATGGACGCTGTCGGTTATGACATGTACTGCAAGCTTTTGAAAGAAAGCGTGGACGAGGCGCAGGGCATAAAGGTTGAGGAGGAGCAGGACGTGTCCGTTGATATTTCCATTGACGCATATCTGCCCGAAAGTTATATAAGAAATCACAACCAGCGTATTGACGTATACAAGAAAATTGCCGCCGTGGAAACGCAGGACGATAAGTTTGAAATTGAGGATGAGCTTATAGACCGTTTCGGTGATATTCCGAAGCCGGTGCAGAATATAATCGAAGTTGCGGCGCTTAAAAGCCCCGCCAAGGCGGTCGGCATATACGAAATATCCCAGACAGCCGACGCTTTGCTGCTCAAATTCCGTGAGGACTATGTTGACGCGAACCTCATCATGGGACTTGACAGTGCATACCCGAAGCGCATAAAGCTATTGTCAGGTGAAAAGCCGATTATAAGCTTTGCATTGCGCGGCGAGCATAAAAATATACTGAATATTGTAAATGATTTGTTAGTTTCAGTAAAAGAACTGCAAAATGAAGAAAAATAAAGAAATTTTTTATGAAATTATGTAGATTTTCTTTGTAAATTGTTGTAAAATAGATATATGAGAATAATTGTATTCAGGAGGGAAATATAATGGACGCAGTACAAAAATGGGCGAATGAAAGAAAAATAGCCGACCTTATCAAGGTGCTTGAGGAGAGACAGTTCGGCGCAGTTATGGCAAAGGACAAGGACGACGCAAGAAGAATTGTTATGGATATGATTCCGGAGGGCTCTACAATAGCCGTAGGCGGAAGCGTGACGCTTAACGAAACAGGTATTCTTGACGAAATAAGAAGCGATAAGTATAAATTTATCGACCGCTACAACGCCCCGGACTTTGAAGCTATGCTTGATAAGTACAGAGAGGGTTACACGGCAGATGTGTTTGTGTCGAGCACGAACGCCGTAACGATGGGCGGACAGCTTGTAAATATTGATTGTACGGGTAACCGCACCAGTCAGATTGTGTTCGGACCTAAAAAAGTTATTATCGTAGCGGGCGTTAATAAGATCGTTGAAACGGTGGAGGACGGCATAAAGAGGGCAAAGTCAATTGCTCCGATGAACGCCAGAAGAATTACTCACAAAACACCCTGCGCGACGGACGACAATATCAAGTGCAATGATTGTCACTGTGACGCGAGAATTTGCAACGTAACGAGTATCGTTGATGGATGTCATTACTTCCCGAAGCGCATAACAATCGTGCTTGTTCCTGAGAAACTGGGATATTAATGTACATATTGTATGACAAACGTAATTTTGCGTTTGTCATATTTTTTTGGCATAATACGAAAAATTTTCCCTAAAAGCATTGATATTAGAAATAATTTTAGGTATAATATAATAGAATAGGTATATTAGCTAAAAACGGAAAGGATTATAAAAACAATGGACAGTAATAAACAGATGGCAGAGCTTTTGTTCGGTAATATAACAAAGACCCCCGAGGACTATGAGCAGCAGTATCCCAAGAGAAATCTTGAGGAGGGCGCAGTTGTTACGCGTTTCGCACCGAGCCCGACAGGCTTTCTGCATTTCGGCGGTTTGTTTGCGGCATTTGTTGAAAAGACTGCCGCAAAAACTACAAACGGTGTGTTTTATCTGAGAATTGAGGACACGGATAAGAAACGCGAGGTGGAAAACGGCGTAAGCCTTATCGTGAAGGGTCTTAACGATTTCGGTATTGAGATTGACGAGGGTATGCTTTCCGAAACCGAGGAAAAGGGCGCGTACGGACCTTATATGCAGAGCAAGAGAACTGAAATCTATAAATCGTATGTCAAGGAGCTTGTTGAAAAGGGACTTGCTTACCCATGCTTTATGACAGAGGACGAACTTGCAAAGATTCGTGAACAGCAGGAGGCGGAAAAGGTGCTTCCCGGTATTTACGGCGAATTTGCCAAGTATCGTGATATTTCCGTTGAAGAAGCCGAAAAAAGAATAAAGAACGGCGATGAATATGTCGTAAGACTAAAATCACCCGGCAAGACGGAAAACAGAATAAAATTCAAGGACGTTATAAAGGGCGAGATTGAAATGCCCGAAAATATTCTTGACGTTGTGCTTCTGAAAAAGGACGGAACTCCTACATATCACTTTGCGCACGTGGTTGACGACCACCTTATGCGCACAACGCATGTTATACGCGGTGATGAATGGATTTCGTCAGTGCCAATTCATTTGCAACTGTTTTATCTGTGCGGCTTGAAGCCGCCGAAGTACGCCCATATTTCTCCTATTATGAAGGAAGAAAACGGCGGCAAGCGCAAGCTGTCCAAGAGAAAAGACCCCGAAGCTGCTGTAAGCTATTACAGTGATGTTGGTTATCCGAAGGGCGCAATATGGGAATACCTTATGACGCTTGCAAACTCAAACTATGAGGACTGGAGATTGGCTAACCCGAACGAAGATATTGACAATTTCAAGTTTGCCCTTAAGAAGATGAGCAAGGCAGGCGCGTTGTTCGATATAGTAAAGCTTTCGGACGTGAGTAAAAATTATATAAGTAAGCTGAGCGCAGAGGAGGTATATGACCTTGTGACTGATTGGGCGCAGGAGAATAACGAAAAGCTTTACAAGCTGCTTGTGGATGATGAGGAATACGCAAAGGCGATATTTGCGATAGAGCGCGGCAACGCAAAACCGCGTAAGGATATTGCAACATGGTCTGACGTTGAAAATTATGTTTCATATTTCTATTCGGAATTGTGGGACAGACAGCTTGATTTCCCTGAAAATCTGTCAAAAGATGATATGATAGAAATTCTCGAACAGTACAAGCAGATATATGATGAAAATATAAGCACCGAGGAATGGTTCCCGCAGGTGCGTGATATGGCTGTGACGCTTGGCTATGCCAAAGCACCGAAGGAATACAAGAAAAATCCTGATGACTTCAAGGGTCATGTCGGCGATGTGGCAGGCGTTATACGCGTAGCGGCAACGGGACGCCGCAACACGCCCGACTTGTACGAAATTTTGCAGGTGCTTGGTTCTGATGAAGTGATGAAAAGATTTGAAGAAGCAATAGACATTCTCAGACAATAAAAATTAACACAATAGAAAATTCAAGGGGATAAAGATATATGGAAGAGATAATCAGCAGAAATTTTATTCAGGAAGCGATAGAAAAGGATTTGGAGGATGGCGTATACGACCACGTTCAGACGCGATTTCCTCCCGAGCCTAACGGATATTTGCACGTTGGACACGCAAAGGCGATAAGCATAGATTTCGGAATGGCTGAAAGGTATAACGGCACATGCAATCTGCGTTTTGACGACACGAATCCCACAAAGGAGGACACGGAGTATGTCGACGCGATTATGGAGGATATAAAGTGGCTTGGCTTTAAGTGGGACAAGGTGCTTTACGCGTCGGACTACTTTGACGATATTTATAAGGCTGCTATTGTGCTTATAAAAAAGGGTAAGGCATATGTTGATGATTTGTCTGCCGATGAGATAAGGGAATACCGCGGCACGCTTACAACTCCGGGCAAAAACAGTCCTTACCGTGAGAGAAGCATTGAGGAAAATCTTGACCTGTTCGAGAGAATGACAAAGGGCGAATTTGAGGACGGCGAAAAGGTTCTAAGGGCAAAGATAGACATGGCGTCGCCGAATCTTAATATGCGCGACCCGATTATATACAGAATACTTCGCGCGCATCATCACAGAACAGGTGACAAGTGGATTGTATATCCGATGTATGATTTCGCACACCCGATTTCCGATACGGTTGAGGGTGTTACACATTCTTTGTGCTCGCTTGAATTTGAGGATCACAGACCGCTGTATGACTGGGTTCTGCGCGAGGTGGGATATGAACAGCCGTCAAGACAGATTGAGTTTGCAAGAATGAATTTGAATTATACGCTGACAAGTAAAAGACGCTGTCTAAGACTTGTGCGCGACAATATCGTGTCCGGCTGGGACGACCCGAGAATGTCAACAATCTGCGGTATGCGCAGACGCGGTTACACTCCCGAAGCAATACGCGATTTCTGCGACAGAATAGGTATTGCAAAGGCAAACAGCGTTATTGATTTTGCGTTGCTTGAAGCGTGCATAAGAGAGGACTTGAATAAGAGAGCGCCAAGAGCAATGGCGGTTTTAAGACCGGTTAAGCTGATAATTGACAATTATCCTAAGGGACAGGTTGAGCAGATTGAGGTTGAGGTAAACCCAGAAAATCCCGAAATGGGCAAGCGTACTGTTGAATTTTCGCGTGAGCTGTACATTGAGGAGGAGGACTTCATGGAGGATGCTCCGAAAAAGTATTTCAGACTTTCTCCGGGACGCGAGGTGCGCTTAAAGGGTGCGTATTACGTGACCTGCACCGGCTGTGACAAGGACGAAAACGGTAATGTTATTGCCGTACACTGCACCTACGACCCCGAAACACGCGGCGGTGACGCGCCTGACGGACGTAAGGTAAAGGGTACAATTCACTTTGTAAGCGCGGCTCACGCTATTGACGCGGAAGTGCGTCTGTACGACAGACTGTTCAATGTTGAAAATCCGTCTGACGAAACAGGTGTCAATGACTTTACCGACAATCTTAATAAGGACTCAATGGTGGTGCTGAAAAACGCAAAGCTTGAAAGTAATCTGACTGACTTAAAGGTTGGGGACAAGTTCCAGTTCCTAAGATTGGGTTACTTCTGCGTAGACCCCGATTCAACGGCGGAAATGCCTGTGTTCAACAGGACTGTGGCACTAAAAGACAGTTGGAAGAAAATTAACAAATAAGAAAGAAGTTGTAAAAATGGAATATACAAACTATATGGCGGACAGAGTAAAGACCATGAAAGGTTCTGCAATCCGAGAAATGTTCAAGCGTATGGCTGACCCGGAGATTATCTCACTTGCGGGAGGAAACCCTGCCGCGGAGCTTTTTCCGGGCGATGAGCTTTCAAAGATTGCGGGGAAAATTCTTATGACAAACCCTACACTTGCGCTCCAATACGGCACAACGGACGGTTATCCTAAGATGAAGGAATGTGCGAGAAAGAGAGCCGCAAAGGTTAACTCAGTCGGCGAAAATGATGAAATACTTATTATGACAGGCGCAAATCAGGGTATTGATTTGACAGCAAAGGCAATTCTTAATAAGGGTGATAAAATCATTGTTGAAAGTCCGAGCTTTATCGGAAGTCTTAACGCGTTTCGCGCCTATGAGGCGGAGCTTGTGGGCGTGAGCGTGGAAGCGGACGGCATGAACATGGACGAGCTTGAAGAAAAGCTAAAAACCAACAATAACGTAAAGATGATTTACACAATCCCGACTTTCCAGAATCCAACGGGTACAACAATGCCGCTTGAAAAGAGACAGCGCCTTATAGAACTTGCAAATAAATATGACGTGCTTATCCTTGAGGATAACCCTTACGGTGACTTGCGTTTTTCAGGTGAGGACGTTCCTACCGTTAAGTCGCTTGACACAGAGGGCAGAGTGATTTACGCAGGCTCATTCTCAAAGATTTTGTCGCCGGGTATGCGTCTTGGATATAACGTCGCGCCTGCACCGCTTGCGGAAAAGATTGAAATGCTTAAGCAGGTAAACGATGTGCATACACCTATGCTTACGCAGCTTATGTGCGTGGAATTTATGAAGAAGTACGATATTGACAGATACATAGCAAAGAACCGTGAGCTTTACGGCAAGAAGTGCGCAAAGATGGTTGAGGCGATGGAAAAGTATTTCCCCAAAGGCAAGGTAAAATGGGTTGTACCCGAGGGCGGCATATTCCTTTGGTGCGAATGCCCGACAATTACCGATATCGCGCCAGTTGTTGACAAGTGCCTTGAAAAGAAAGTCGCAATCGTGCCCGGCTCAAACTTCGCAACCGATATATACGCTCCGTCAAATAAATTCAGATTGAACTATTCTTCAGCAACTCTTGAAAATATTGAAGAGGGTGTAAAGCGTCTTGGCGAAGTATTAAATGAGATGTTATAATTGTGAAAGGAACAAACTATAATGGACGATAAGAAAATCATATTTTCCGGTGTGCAGCCGTCGGGAAATCTTACGCTCGGAAATTATCTCGGAG
>JBJEIU010000342.1:0-6614 GCA_051877355.1 Hominilimicola sp. | reverse complement strand
AATTTTATTCAGTCTTATTATTCTTCAAAGCCGCCTCTTGACAATATATACATAACAGCCATTCTTACCGCAACACCGTTTGTTACCTGCTCATTTATAACGCTTTGGTCACCGTCTATTACTGCCGATGAAAATTCCACGCCGCGGTTTACAGGTCCGGGGTGCATAACCAGCGCATCCGGCTTTGCAAATTTCAGTCTTTTTTCATCAACGCCGAAAAATCTGTAATATTCTCTAAGACTTGGGAACAATCCGCTCTTTTGTCTTTCAAGCTGAATACGCAGTCCCATAACCACATCCGCGTCAACAATGGCTTCCTGAATACTCTTAAAGACCTTTACACCCATTTTTTCCATACCCTGCGGTATGAGGGTACTCGGTCCGCCTACGCTTACCTCCGCACCGAGCTTTGTAAGTCCGTAAATGTTGCTTCTTACGACTCTGCTATGGTATATGTCTCCTATAATCGCTACCTTGAGCCCTTTAAATCCACCCTTTTTCTCACGGATTGTAAGCATGTCCAAAAGCGCCTGCGTCGGATGTTCATCCATGCCGTCACCCGCGTTGATTACAGACGCGCTCACAAGCGGAGCTATAAGATGCGGCGCACCGCTCATGTTGTGGCGCATTACAAGTATATCAGTACCCATTGCGTTTATTGTTTCGGCTGTGTCTATAAGTGTTTCGCCCTTCTGCACCGATGAGCCGCTTGCCGTAATATTAGCTGCGCTTGCACTCATATATTTAGCGGCAAGCTCAAATGAAAGCCTTGTTCTTGTGCTGTTTTCATAAAACAGATTAACAACCGTTTTGCCCTGCAAATGCGGTGTTTTCTTATTCGGTTGCTGCAATATGAGCTTCATAGTCGCAGCAGTGTCAAGTATATTGCTTATTTCCTTTGCACTTAAATCCTTCAGACCGAGTAAGTCCTTTTTCATTTTTATTCTTCCCCCTTGCCGCATATTGATACTTTTTCCAGACCGTTGTTATTTATTACAACATCAATATATTCATTATGTGATGTCGGAACATCCTTTCCAACATAATCCGCACGGATGGGAAGCTCGCGTCCGCCTCTGTCCACAAGAACTGCAAGCTCAATTTTTTCGGGACGTCCCATGTCAAATATTTCCTCCATTGCAGAGCGTATTGTTCTTCCTGAATAAAGCACATCGTCCACCAATATGATTTTTTTATCTTCAATAGAAAAGGCAATGTCATTTCCTGCCACAACAGGGTGCTTGCTCAGTCTTGTCAGATCGTCGCGGTAGAAGGTTATATCAAGACTTCCCAGTGGCAGCCTTATTCCCTCTATCTCCTCAATTTTTTTGATTATAAGCTTTGCCAGTGCAACGCCCTTTGTCTGAATTCCTATTATTACAAGATTGTCCGTCCCTCTGTTTCTCTCAACAATCTCATAGGCTATTCTGCTCACTGCGCGCTTTGCGGTTGCTTGGTCCATAAGCACCGTTTTTTCCGAGTAATTTGCCATCAACTTTTCCTCCGTTTTTTCATACTTATCTTATTATACATTATATAACAAAATTAATTTCTTGTCTATAAAATAGCAAAAATATTCAAAAAAAATATTAATAATTTAATTTTTTCTAACTTTTTTACAAAATACCCTTGAACTCTATGTAAATTTCTGATAAAATATATGTAATAATAGCGAAAAATATGTAATATCATACACCATATGTTTTGAAAGGATTGAAATAAATGGAGCGAACTATACTTGTTATTGAGGATGAACAGAATATTAATGACATCCTGACATTTTCACTTGGAAAAGAAGGCTACAGAACGCTTTCCGCCCTTGACGGAATTACAGGTCTTGAAATGGCGCTTACCGAAAACCCCGACTTGATTTTGCTTGATGTAATGCTTCCGGGCCTTGACGGTTGGGAAATATGCAAAAAAGTACGCGAACATTCACAGGTGCCTATTATAATGCTCACAGCGCGCGAGGATGAAGTAGACAAGGTTCTCGGTTTGGAGCTTGGAGCTGATGATTATATAACAAAACCCTACTCAATGCGTGAGCTTGCAGCAAGAGTAAAGGCAAATCTTCGCAGAAGCGCTGCTGCGCCTGTTGCAAAGGAGCCGCAGCCGGAAAATCAGAATACTATTGTTTCAGGAGATCTTACTATTAATGTGGAGCGTTATGAGGTTTCAAAGAACGGTCAGACAATAGATATCACGCTGCGCGAATTTGAGCTTCTGAAATTTCTTGCAATGCAGCCTGACAAAATTTTCTCGCGTGAAAAGCTTCTTGAAAATGTATGGGGATATGAATATTACGGAGATGTGCGTACCGTTGATGTTACGGTAAGACGTCTTAGAGAAAAAATTGAGGACGACCCGAGTATGCCGAAATATATCATAACCAAAAGAGGCGTTGGATACTATTTTAATAAATAATGATTTTAAACACCCGAAACATTTATTGTTTTGGGTGTTTCTGAATATTAATACAGAAAGGCTATGGAGATTTTTTTATGTTTAAAAGTATACGTTGGAAAATTACACTTATGTTCGTATTGCTTGTGTTTGCCACAGAACTTCTGATTGGCGGCTTTAACCTTCTTGGGATTGTTAATTATTATCACGGGGATTTCTCGGAAAGTATCGACAAAGTATTTACCATAGAGGTGAAAAACGACTTGCTTGCCGCTGCCAATGAAATAAGTATTCCCTCTCACGGGAACGGCACAGATACATCAGTTGTTATTGAAGAATCCTCACAAAACAACATAAATATGATAAACGATATATTGTCATCGCGTTCAGGTGCTCTTGGTATTACCGCTTCAAGATTTTACTGTATTCTTGACGGCACAACAGGCGAAGTTCTGAAATCCTCCGACGGCACAACCAATATTGACACAACCTCATCCATTCTGGACGCAATTGAAGGAAATGAAGGAAAAGAAACAGGTATAGCCAAAAGCTACATGGACTATGCTTTTCCGCTTTTGAACGGAGATAATGTCAAGTACATTGTATATATCAAGGACAACTGCCAGACACAGAAGTCAGTTACAGAAAGTCTAATAAACATTCTCGTTATATCACTTCTGCTTTCGCTTGTAATATCAGCGATTATGGCATCATTTTTGTCAAAGTCGGTTACTGTTCCCATACAGCAGCTTTCCATTCAGGCGCGCAAATTGGCGGATGGTGATATAAACGCGCTTCAGAAATCGGAATCAAAGGACGAAATCGGTAATCTTACCAATTCCCTCCTTTATCTTGCGCATACAAGAAAGCAATCTTCCGATCAGGCGCTTGGTGAAAAAATTAAGGTTGAAACTATCTTGCAGAATATGAACGATGGTATTCTTGCCTTTGACATGAAGGGTAAGCTGCTGCACTTCAATCCGGAGGCAAAAAAGCTTTTGAACCGTCAATATCTTGACGATATTAAATTTGACAGATTTTTTAAAGAAATAAACGCAAATATTACTCTTGGCGACCTGCTTTATATGCAGCCAGACGGCAGCGTTGAACGCGAAATAAAGCTTGCAAACCAATATCTGCACCTTAACTTCGCCACATTCAAGGGAGATAACAAGGTTGGCGGAATTATCGTAATTATACATGACGTAACAAAGCAGGAAAAGCTTGAGCAGTCCAGACGCGACTTTGTTGCCAATGTTTCGCACGAGTTGCGCACACCGCTTACGACAATCAAATCATACTCAGAAACGCTTGCAGATATGCCTGACGTTGACAGAGAATTGCAGGTGCGTTTCCTTGATGTAATCGCCTCTGAGTCTGACAGAATGGCAAGAATTATAAGCGACCTGCTCACTCTGTCTGAACTTGATGAAAATCAGACATATATCAAGGCTCCTGAACCGATTGATGTACGCAAAATGCTTGAATCAATCGTTGAAAGAATGAGCCTTACCGCAAAGAAAAAAAATCAGACGCTTACCTACAGACCCACCAATGAAGTACCTGTTATATCAGGCGATCACGACATTCTAGAAAGAGCGATAATAAACGTTATCAGCAATGCAATAAAATATACAGGCGAAGGCGGAAATATCGAAGTGTATTCAAGTAAATTATATAATGACATATGTATTAAGGTTGTGGATAACGGAATAGGTATTCCGGAGGATAAACTCCCACACATCTTTGACCGTTTCTACCGTGTGGATAAGGCACGTTCCCGAGATACAGGCGGCACAGGACTTGGTCTTGCTATTGCAAAGCAATCCATTGAGTCAAGCTTTAAAGGCAAAATTAAAATTGCAAGTGAATTGCACAAGGGTACGGAAGTAACAATCTCAATACCTTGCAGATAATGCACCGCCAAAGGGACACTAAATCAAAAGAGGGGACATTAAAATTAATTTAGTGTCCCCTCTTTCCGTATTCTTTAATTTCCCGTACTTCCGAAGCCGCCGTTTCGCTCATCGGTAACATCGTCATCAAAGGTTATTCCATATTCAACGAAAATACCCTGGCAGAACCCCGCTCCCTTGTTGAGTGAAACAGTTTTATCTTCATTTGTATCGTTCATAATCTTACAAAAAATGTGTCCCTCATTGTCGCTGTTGTAATAATCGCTGTCTATTATACCAACAGTGTTATTCATCTGTACTCTGAACTTAAATCCCAGACCGCTTCGCGGATAAAGCTTCAAAACCCAGCCGTCGTTAATTTTAACTCTGATGCCCGTAGGGATTTTTATACTCTCTCCCGGTCTTAGGTCAAAGGCAAACGGTGTGTAAAAATCATATCCAGCACTGCCTGCTGTCGCTCTTTTGGGCAGCTTTATATCATTATATATTTCTTCAATACCGTCAGTTGTATAAAAAGCGTCAGCCCAGTCCTTTTTGAACTGCTCAAAGCTTACCTTTTCAAATTGTGCTACTCTCTGCATATTTTTCTCCTTTACTTCATAGCAAGTACCATCTTGCCGATTTCCAGACTTTTCTTAACATCAATAACTTTCTGATTGGAGCTTCCCCTCCACGGAATTCTGTTGTCTTTCAATTTTTCTATAAATTCTCCGTCCACTAATATGTCAACATATTTCATAAAGGGCAAATCCTTTATCTCCTGCCATTCATATCCGCTATATACCCATATTGTCTTATCCGGGAATTTCTCCGAAATTTCTTTTATGAGCGCTCCCGTGTCATTTCTGTTAAGAGTGTGCAGCGGGTCACCTCCGCTGAGAGTTATACCTGAAATGTACTTCTTTTCAAGCTCATCAAAAATTTCTTTCTTTGCGCTTTCGTCAAATTCCAGACCGCCGTTTATGTCCCATGTAACAGGATTCTGGCATCCAGGGCATCTGTGCTCACAGCCTGCCACCCACAGCACCACACGCAGTCCGTCACCGTTAAGCATATCATCCTTTGTTATATTGTGATAACGCATTTACATACTTTTCCTTTCAGCTATTTCCGCCATTTTGGCGCTGTTTAGTCTCGTATCGCCCTTTACTCGTGAATAGGACAGATAACCGTTCATTCTTTCAATTTTTGTCAGATTTCTGCTGCCGCATTTCGGGCATACGTCCATTTCAAGTTCCTCGTGTCCGCAGTCGTCGCAGTATGCAAGCGAAAGATTAACTCCCTCATAAAATCCCATATCCATCGCACGTCTTACAAGAGTCTTTATCGCATCTCTGTTATAGCTTATCGGATATTTTACATACTGTATCTTACCGCCATTTGAAAGCTCCCAGAAACGTTTTTCAAGATTTTGCTTCTGAATAGGCGTTATATCTTCAGTCACATGGCAGTGGAAACTGTTTGACACATATTCTCTGTCAGATACATTTTCTATTACTCCATATTTCTTTCTGAACTGAGTTACCTGCAAGCCGCACAGCGATTCGGCAGGTGTGCCGTAAATTGCATACAGTTTGCCGTCCTCCGCCTTAAACTGATTTACCTTTTCGTTTATATGCTCAAGCGTTCTTAATGCAAATTCGCCGTCCTCCACAAGCGAGCGCTTATTGTAAAGCTGCTGCAATTCATTAAGCGCGGTTATACCAAAGGAAGCTGTAGCCGTCTTTAAAATAGGCTTAATTTTATCGTGTATCCCCAAATGTCCGCCATAGAAGCCGCCTTCGCAGTATGCAAGCGGATTTGTTGATGCACGCATTTCGCCAAGATAATCATATGTACGCAAATGCAGTTGTCTGATAAGATTCAGATAATAATCCAGCACATCAAAGAACGGCTTGTTCTCCTGTTGTGCCTTGGCTAAAATCATCGGAAGATGAAGCGAAACTACTCCTATATTAAATCTGCCGACAAATATCGGTGTATCCTTATCATCAGCCGGCTTCATGCCGCCTCTCTCATACCACGGTGACAGAAACGCTCTGCACCCCATAGGTGACACAATTTTGCCGTATTGCTTGTACATTGACGGAACATATCCCTCACCCGTAAGGCTCAGCCAATCCGGATACATCGTTTTTGACGAGCAGTCGATACCGGCTTCAAAAACTTCCTCGAGCGGCTTTCCCTCACCGTGAAGATTTTCATCATACAAAAATACAATTTTCGGAAAAAGTACAGGTTTTTTATGTCCCTTTTTACCCTGACCGTTCTTTCTGACATTAAGCATTGTGATAG
>JBJEIU010000341.1:0-6618 GCA_051877355.1 Hominilimicola sp. | reverse complement strand
AAAAGTATAGAATACATGAGGATTTTGAGAATATGAAGGTAAAGGACATAAATGAAGAAGCCTGCGTTTTTACCGATATTTACGGAAAAAGGGTGCTGCATATAATGGAGCACCTTCCTATCTTTGATTCCGGGGACTCTATGTACAACAGCTTTGAGGAAATATATATACTTGAAAATGGCACGGGAATTTACAGACGCGGCGGATGGGCGTCAGTTACTGATTTATGGATTTTAAACAGCGTTGAGCCGAAAGGCGACAAGGCGAAGAAAATGTTTGAACAATGGGGAAGTATATGATAAGGTATCATCCAAAATCATAGGATTTGAAATATAAACAATATGATAAATAAAAAGAGAGTACATACTTCTTGTCATTTGCGCGGCAATATCCGCTATAAACTACAAAACTTAATATTGCTTATTGATAGGCCGAATTTGTTAAAAAAAGCTATTTAACAAATTCGGCTCTTTTAATTTTTAGTGCGAAAATTGACAGTTTAACAGATAATAACCGAGAAAGCATAGTATTATGTTATTTTATGACATATAATACTATGCTTTTTGTGTTTTATACAGGATATATTTTAATCAGCCAAATTTTTTTTGAAGATATTTGCGAAAAATCTTGTATTTCACGATATATACGATATTGCCGTATATCGGTAATGATTTTTCTGGAATTTCCGCCTATTCGATACCCTTAGTTCTAATTTTAATAAATATGATAGAACATTAGGAGGAATTGTAAAATTATGGTATACGAAACTTGGAAATCAATGGAAAAACTTTTTTATTGGTTAAAAAATATGAAATGTTTGAGTGCTACACTACTGCTGAAAGGAGTGATAGGACTATGAGGGAAAAATTATGTGTCAGCGAACGCAGAATGAAAATTCTCGAGTTGCTTCGTATAAACAGGCAGATGACAAGAAACGATTTGGCAAACGAATTTAATGTGTCGCTTGTGACAATATGGCGAGATATTCTTTTCTTAAGCCGTATCGCTCCCATATCAACAAAACCCGGAAACCAAGGCGGAATACGCATAGAAACCGAGTACAAAAAATATAGTCTTTATCTTAGTGACGATGAAGAACAGTATTTATATTCTTTAATGGATGAGGCAAACAAGGAAGAAAAGGACACCATTCAAAGAATTATAATAAAATTCAGTAAAAATGGCGCTACTAAAAATCAGAATACATAGCAAGGTGTTCTGAGCTTTTGTCATGCCTTGAAATAGTTAATAGATTAAAACGGCGTTTTGATATATCTCTTTGTTATTTTTCGCAAACATAGCCATACAGAAAGCGTATTGCCGTTTTTGCGCTTTTTGTATGGAGTTTGTCAATCTGTTAAAGCGTATTTCTAAAATGCGCTTTAACGGGCAGATAAGCTCGGAAAAACATAAATTACAAAGAAAGCCCGCAAGATAACTGCGCGGCAGCATAAAGGGCAAGCAAATACATTCCTGTATAAATGAGCCAAACGGCAGATACGCCATAATCTATGTGTTCTACCTCTTTGTTTGATTTTTTTCATTGAAGCATACAGATTGCGATAAAATATCCATGCCGTGAAACAGAAGTTGCAAGCTGTGGGCGATAATCTTTTATAGGTATAATGATACTTCTGCTAAGTCATAGTCCGAGCGTTAAAAGCGTCGCAGGCATTGATAGCAGCCCGGGCGGACGTCGGGGAGGTGAGAGTCCTATGGAGCGGTTTTGCAAGCCGCCGTTTGTTGTTGCTTGAAAATTTCATTTAAAATGAAAAAGGGATATGGATAGTTAAAACATATTAGTGCGAATATTATACAATGGAGAATATATTAACATAAATGTTAATTACCATAGATGATACACAAATTCATAAAATTTTAATAAAGTTTTATGAATAGGGAAGGGGAGGCAACATGGATACGACTTTCAAATTAAATTCGGTAAATCTCAAAAATAATTCCGACTATTTAACAAGACATGATGTTGCGGAGTATTTGAAAATCAGCCTATCATCAGTTGATAAGCTTATTAACAGCCATCGTTTTCACGGAAAAATAAGAATAGGTCGAAGGGTTATCATCAGTAAAAAGAAGCTTAACGAATTTATAGAAAATAATATGTAAAATTATTATTCAGCAACATTGATAAATCTATTGAATTTATGTGTTTATTGTATTATAATATACATTATAGAAGATAGATTATTAGTTTTGCTGAAAAGGAGGAATTTTCAGTGAAACGCAGAGGAAAAGGCGAAGGAACTATAAGAAAACGTTCTGACGGCAGATGGGAAGGGAGGTATATTGATTCTTCAGGAAGCACAAGATACATATATAGCACGAACAAAAGCGAGCTTAGAGAAAAACTTGATGAATTGACATATTTGAAGGACTCTAATCGTTTTGACGATGTGGCAGGTGATGTAGCATTAAAGGTTTGGTATGAACATTATATAGATATAAAGCGATTTCAGGTTAAAGAGCGTTCATTAAATCAGATAAAGATGCACATTGAAAAGCATGTACTTCCTATAATAGGTAATAAGATTCTCTATAAAATCACAACAAACGATATTATTAACGTAATAAAGTCTGTTGAGGCAAAAAATCTGCAAGCAAATACAATTAATAATGTGTTGAGGCATATGAGAGCAATGTTCAACTATGCCTTTGCGGAAAGAGTTATCAACAGAAATCCTATGTTACCGTTAAAATTAGAGAGAGACCGTAAATCTATTCGCAGAGAATTAACTTCTGATGAGATTAATCTTTTATTAACAGCAGCAATAAGAACGGATTACAACTACTATTTGATGCTCTGCACATTATTATATACCGGCATCCGCGCCGGAGAGCTTTGTGCTTTAAAATGGAATGATTTCTCTGAAGATTTTAGTTCTATGAGAATTGATGAGTCTTTTACTGATTTAAAATACGAAAATGATACTAAAACGGCTTCGGGTGAAAGAGTTATTCCACTTAATGAGTATCTTCAGCAGGAATACCGAAATAGATTTTATAATCTATCGGATGCAGAGAGAAAGGATCTCAATCAATTAGTTTATGTTAATAGGTGTCATAGACCTTATACAAGCAATAATATATCTTTGAGGCTCAATTACCTAAAAAGATATATTCGCGAAAATATGCACATGGAAATAGACGACAAGATTACACCTCACTATTTTAGGCATACGTTCGCAACAAGCGGCATATTGAATGGAGTATCCCTAAAAGATATGCAAGAACTTCTTGGGCACGCAAACACAAAGACTTTACTTGAATGCTATACTCATACAAATGATTTTAGCAAAAGTAATTCAATAAGGGTTATACAAAGTGCCATTGATTTAAGTCGAAACAGAATAACCGGTGTAGGTCAACCATAATATACATATAAGTGGTCAAATTAAATGCCCCAAAAACAAGGCATAGTCTATATTTCGACACTGTTCGATTTTCCCATAAGTGGTCAATAAGTGGTCAAACCGAACAGTTATGCAAAATAGCTAATCTCAGAAACGGCTTTGTTATGCGGTTTAAAAGGGGATTTATAAAGCCATAAATCCAAGTAGGATAAATCGCTCTTTATTATACTTAGATGTTAAAATTCGAGATAATTGTGCCTATATCTTCTAATATACCATCCTTTAACTCGAGCAGCTCTACGCCATGTTTTTTGCAAAACTTTTTTATATGATTACTGTCCGGATGTGTGTTTACATCTCCGTTTACAGCAAGTACATTTTCTCTTATAAGTCCCGTCGCTCCGCCAACAAATCCGTAATTAAGATTTCGTAATTTAATATGTCCGGGTTCTATCTCAAGCACATCTATTCCATTTGCAGATGCCTGTGCTGCAATCCCTTGGTCTGACGTTATAATTGCTCTGCCGTTCACAATGCAAATACTACATTTACTGTACCCCTGTCTGACGTTCAGAATTTCCTTTGACTTTGACATAGACTTATATTCTGAGAGAATTTCTGTCGCTGTATAAGCAGCGTTGCATATCACGAATTTTTTTAAAACTGCCGCATTATAAGCTATATCATGCGGATATTTACCAGACAGCGATTTTGAACCGCATATAAGCTCAAAACCATACGGCAGATGGCTTTTATAATGTTCAAATACTTCAGGCGCGCATATAAATCGATTATTTCCCAGGTAATGAATCTGTATATCAGCATGCGTAGCTATAGCGTCATACACGCTGTCTATTTTAATTGTGGGTATAACCTGCATTCCCACGTTTTCAAGACTGTATATTGTCCTGTCATCAGCTCTGCAATCTATTATAGCAATATTCATAACATGTAAAAATCCTTCTATAATTATAATTTAGTTTACATAATATTATTATGGTAAACTTACCCTTTAAAAGTATCTAAAAAATCAATTGCTGTCTGTGCCATTATGGAGCTTCCAATCGGAAGAGCATCTTCATCTGCCATAAATCTGGGATTGTGTATCGGATATACGGCGCCTTTTTCAGTATTGCCAACACCAAGTTTAAAATAAGCCGATGGCACGCATTCACCGAAATACGAAAAATCATCTCCCGCCATAGACGGCTTATCCAGTGTAACTACATCATTTATACAGTTTAATTTTTTTGCGCTGTGCCTTACAATTTCATTCATTTTACTGTCATTTACAACAGGTGGAAACAGTACATTAAAGTTGAAATCAAGTGTTGCGTTCATTTCTTTTGCCGTGTCATTTGCAATAGCTTCAAGCAGTTCTATAAGTTTTTTTCGAGTTATTGGGTCGATAGAACGCGCGGTGCCTGTCATTACTGCTGTATCAGGGATTGCGTTCCGGCAGCTTCCACCGTTAAACGAACATATAGTCACCACACATGGAAGATTATATTTTTTCGGTATTTCATGGTATTTTTCAAGAATGGCTGCGCCGACAGCTAAAGGATTGACGCTTTTTTCAGGATATGCGCCATGCCCGCCGACACCATGTATTATAATTTCAAAATCGTCCGGGGAAGCCATTATTGAGCCGTCCTTAATCTGAATATTGCCTGTTTTTTCCAATGATTCCACATGAAGCGCAAAGGCACCGTCAACATGAGGATTTTCCATGATGCCTTCCTCAAGCATAGGAAGCGCTCCCCCTGCTCCCTCTTCAGCAGGCTGAAAAACAAGTTTTACATTGCCGTTAAGGCTATCTTTCATGCTATTAAGAATTTTAGCTGCGCCTAAAAGGCATGTAGTATGAATATCATGTCCGCAGGCGTGCATATACCCCTCACGCTCTGATTTTACCTCAAAATCGCTTTCATCTTTTATGGGAAGTCCGTCTATGTCAGCGCGCAATAAAACCGTTTTACCACTGTTTCTACCTTTTATAAGAGCGACAGTTCCTGTTTTTGCCGCAGCTGTATAAGGAATATTATATTCCTCAAGTTTTTTACGTATAAAATCTGCGGTTTTGACTTCCTCAAAATCAGTTTCGGGTATTGCATGAAGCTTACGGCGGATTGAAATAAGTTCATCTTTAATTTCAAAGGCTTTTTCTTCTGTCATTTTATCATCTCCTCAAATTCTGCTTCGCTTATTACGGCTACTCCAAGACTGTTAGCTTTGTCAAGTTTGCTTCCTGCCTCTGCTCCAGCAAGCACATACGTGGTTTTCTTTGAAACGCTTGATGAAGTCTTACCGCCGTAGCTTTCTATGATTTTTCCGGCTTCACTGCGTTTATAATTTTCAAGAGTACCAGTAAGAACAAACGTCATACCCTCAAAACGGTTATCGACAACAGAGTTCTCACTGTCGTCAATACAGTTTACTCCGGCATTTTCAAGCCTTTTTATAAATTCCATTGTCTGTTCCTGAGCAAAAAATTCAACAACCGATTCAGCCATTTTAGCGCCTATGTCGGGTATTACGGTAAGTTCTTCCACTGTTGCATTTCGCAGATTATCAAGAGTTTTATACTGCGCCGCCAGTATTTTTGCCGCCTTTTCGCCTATATGACGTATTCCGAATGCGTTTATAAGGCGGCTAAGGGGATTTGTTTTAGACTTTTCAAGGGCATTAATAAGATTTTGCGCTGATTTTTCGCCCATCTTATCCATATCCGCAATATCTGACGGGTTTACATAATACAAATCCGCCGCCGTTTCAATAAGATGTCTGTCAAGCATCTGTTCAATTATTGACGGTCCAAGACCGTCAATATCCATAGCGTTGCGAGACACAAAATGAATGATGTTGCGAAGTCTTTGCGCGGGACAATTGACACCTGTGCAGCGGTATGCGGCTTCGCCCTCCTCACGGACTATAAGCGCGCCGCATTCCTGACAGTGAGTGGGCATTTCAAATTCAACCTCGCTTCCATTTCTGTTTTCCTTTATAACCTCCACAACGGCAGGAATAATGTCGCCTGCCTTTTGGATTACCACAGTGTCCCCTATTCTTATATCCTTTTCGCGGATGTAATCAAGGTTGTGCAGCGTTGCACGCGATACATTTGAACCTGCAATATGCACCGTATCAAGTATTGCAAGTGGCGTTACGACTCCTGTTCTGCCTACCTGCACCTTTATATCACGTATTACAGTCGTCTGCTTTTCCGCAGGATATTTATAAGCTATTGACC
>JBJEIU010000340.1:0-6622 GCA_051877355.1 Hominilimicola sp. | reverse complement strand
ATAACAACGTCGGTGTTCTTGTGCTGCTCCAGATTCGTCAGCGACGTAACCTCGTTTGCGCAGTCATCGCACAGAAAGTTCATATCCTGATTTTTTATATCGCCCTTTAACACGTCCTGAATACTCTGCATACCGAATACGCTTATAATTCCAATCATTGCAATATCACCTCACGAAGATACTGAAACGGCAATAAACTGCTGTCCTCCAGCTTATTATATATTTTCATCGCGGTTTCAAGCGCATTTTCTGTGTCGCGTTTATCGTGCTTATAAAAAGCGTGAAGAAGAACAATATTCCCGCCCTGCTCGCAAAATATGATACGGACAACTTTTTTGGACACCTTAATCCGAAATTCGTAAAATTGTCTGTAGCGTTCTATTGAAAAGTGCTTGACGTGCGGCTCGCACAGTATCTTGTTCTCCGTAATCAGAATACCAAGCTGATATTTCAGCTTATTTTTGATTTTACTGTCCGACCTTCGCAAAAAATCAAGCACAGGCGACACACCGTTTTCATCACAATATGTATAGATTTGTTTCAATCAGCATCACCTCGTAATCGTTTATTTTAATATATATCAGCAGAAAATATCTCTGCTAATTTTCATTTTGTCTATTATCTTATCAATCCTGTTCTCAACCTCCTCAAATGGTACACCATAACGAAATCCGCGAGATATTAAATCGGGCGTATGCGATAATTCCTTGAGTTCATTCCATAGCTCAGGGTGATTTTGTTTTAAGAGTGCAAAATCATTATATGGCTGATTAGTACAAAACCAACAGCCGCCTCTATGCGACAACTCGTATATCGGAGATAACAGTCCATATTTCTTGCACAGCTCGATGCCATTTTTTCCGTATAACCGCATCTGACAAGCAGCGATTCCTTACCTTCTGTCAATCTCGCTATGCGTTTAGGCTCATCGCAAGCAATACCGATATATTCTACATACTCATCGTTAATTCCCTTGCAAAAATCCTTAATGGGCTTTATTTTCAAATCTCTGTTCGCCGCACACCGTCCGCCAATAAGCCAGCCGCTATATTTCCCATTGCGCTCGGCTATTTTTGATTTAGTAACAATATGAAAAAACAAATCCAAGTAGTCTTTATCAGCGCGCAGTATTTTTGTTTCATAACCCCAGCTCTGAAAGATTGGTATAGCTTTTTCACATATAAATTCAATATGCTCAGGCAATTCTCCCGATATGCTTCTGCTTCGGTCAAACATTACCTCGCAGAATATAACCGTCAATGGCGGCAGATTATTTATATGGTTTAGAATAATCCCTGCTGTACTGTCCTTGCCTCCGCTCCAGAAATGCAGACGCATCATTCTCCATTCCCCGTTTTATCTTCGAGGTTTTTCTTTTCTATATATTCACGCAGGAGATTTTCAACTCTGTTCATCATATCCTCCTCATTCTTGAAGTATTTTATATACAGCTTCACAACTCTGTCCGCCGGACGTACTTTCTTTTCTTTCGGCGCGTTGAATTTCTTTGTTATTTCTTCAAGATGTTCTTCCGTGAGATTGGTCTGATACTTCTTCATTTCCTTTAAGATATCCGCTTTCAGCACGTCCTTCTTATCAACAAAGAAATATTTATATATAACCACCTGACGTCCTTTCGGGAAATATGACAAATCAACAGCCAAAGACAGCTTTATCTTAGAGTCATCCACAAGCTCCAAGAACTCGTTAATCAGATAATTCAATCTGATATACATAAAAATGCTGCTTTTACTAACGTCAAATTCTTTTGCAAGCACATCCTGAGTATATTCATCTACCTTTGTCCAACCGTTGGACACAGCGCCATATTTCTCCTTTTTTAGACATTCGTTGCGCAGCATATATGATTTTGCTCGTTCGGATGGCAAAATCTTGTCTCTTTGCAGGAAGTTGGAGTTTATGACTATCTGAGCAGCTTCTATGTCAGAAACCTTTACAACACGCGCTTCTATCTCAATAGCACCGTTAAGCTTCTGTGCTGCCGCGCGTCTGTGTCCGCTCAGAATTTCATACTTGCCTCCAAAGCCAAGCACCCGAACAATAATCGGTTCCAAAAGTCCGTGTTCTTTTATATCCTTCGCCAATGCTTTTAGCGCAGCGTTCTCCGGAACGCGGAAAGGGTGCTTGGAATACGATACTGTTTCCTCTAATTTAATTTTTTCTATCGGCTGGTCTGAAATCTTTTGTTTCAGGCTTGCCGACAATTCTTCAATCGTTTGCATCAATGTTTACCTCCATTTTATTTTAAGCATAAAAATAGAGCAGCTCAATTTGAACTGCTCCCATCAAACTAATTTTACCGATATTTCTAATTCACCTGCAAAGATGAGTAATATTTAAGATAACAGAAGTTTGATTATTAGTTTTGCCTTTGTTTTTTAATTTGTGCAATTTATACAAATGAATTTTTTGACCACTTATTGACCACTTATCCGGCACGTTTACATACGTTTCAGCAAGTTTCAGTGATTTTTTGAAATTATGATCATATAAATCTTCAATCAATATATGCAATATCAGCAACATAAAATATTGTCGAACGCGCTTTCAAAATATCAAATAAATTAAGTATTTAAGCCACTTTAGCCCACTATTCGACACCAAAATATACAATAATAATGCTTTCATATCTTGTTGTCGAATTTTACTGATTTTATTGTGCGCTTTGACAAATAGCACTCAATTATATTGAGCGATTTATACTACTTGGAATTATGCTTAAGATTGCCCCCTTTCGTGGGATTTTTCTACATATCCATTATGTGGTTAATTATCTGCGTTTCTGTAAGCGTATCCCTGATTTTACCGTCATTATCAGTTATATACACAACATTATAACTGCCGATATTAAACATTTCAGCCATGCTCCTGTAATCGCAGTCCTCGCTAACTATAATATGCCTTACCTTATCTTTTTTTTTCTTTGAATGAAACATAAGCTCCTTTACAAAATCAACATTATATTTCTCCTTTTGCGTAAAAATATTTCCGATTAAAAGCGCCGAAAACAACAAAACGGAAAAATTAAATCGCGTTTTGTAAAGTACAGCAATACCAAGCAGCATTATCAAGCCGGAAATTATAATTGAAATAACCCTCATCACCTTTTCAGCCTGCTTATAGCCGTATCTATACATGAGAATTTTACGCAGTATAATACCGCCATCCAGCGGAACTGCCGGCAGCATATTCATTATGAACAGCATAATATTACTGATATAAAACATACGAAGCAGTTCAAGATTATATTTCCTGCACACCACTACGGCAGCAAGCGCAAGAACTGCATTGCAAAGGGGGCCGCTTATATAAAGGATTATTTCATCCGCCAGTGAATAAACCATTTTATTTTTTAATTTCAGATTAACCCCGAACGGGTGAAATGTTATATGAGAAATTTTAAGACCTATACATGCCGCTGCTATGCAGTGCGCCGATTCGTGAAGTATCATAACAGCGTAGGTGATGTAAAATATAACAGGGTAATGAAACATTATACAGATGGTAAACATTATAACGGTCAGTATATTTATGTATATGTACTTTGTAATTTTTATCAAGACAAGCACCTCCCCTGTTATTTTATGTCCGCAAACGCAAAAACAGTACATGAAAAAAAATCATGTACTGTTTTCTTTATTATCTGTTATTATAGAAAGCTACATATGACCTATACGCCATATATACGTCACTTTTTGCAGTTATTTCAAACGGTGAGTGCATTGAAAGTACGGGGACGCCGCAGTCGATAACATCCATGTTCAGATTAGCCACGTACTGAGCAATTGTTCCTCCGCCGCCCTGGTCTACCTTTCCAAGTTCGCTTGTCTGCCATATAACTCCGTCATCATCAAGTATTTTGCCTATTTCATATACAAATTCGGCAGAAGCGTCGGAGGATTCTGACTTGCCTCTCGCACCCGTATACTTCATAAGCACCATACCATAGCCTGCAAAAGCTGCATTACGTTTTTCCGATACACTCTCATAGTTCGGATCGACGGCAGCGCCAACGTCTGACGAAAGGCATGCGGAATTTTCTATTACGGTATTATATGTTGAAATACTGCAATTTCCTGTAAGCTTTTCAACAAGCTCGGCAACTGCCATTTCAAAGAACGCACTCAGCATACCTGTGTTGCCAGTAGAGCCTATTTCCTCCTTATCAACAAGGATTGCAACAGCGGTCTTTTTCGGATTATTAACGGCAAATATACCCTTCAGCGTAGTGAACGCACACACTCTATCATCCTGACCGTACGCCCCGATAAAGCTTTCATCAAGTCCAACATTTCTTGCCTTAAAGGCAGGTACTATCTCAATTTCTGCGCTCAGAAAATCACGCTCAGTTATGCCGTAACGCTCGTTAAGAAGCTTCAGAACAGCAAACTTCACCTTTTCGCTTACATCATCTGCTTTGACAGGCATGCCGCCGATAAGGATATTAAGATTTTCTCCTTCTATTCCCTCTGTCATTTTCTTCGCCATCTGATCCTTAGCAAGGTGCGGAAGCAAATCCGTTATGCAGAACACTGGGTCGCTGTCCTTTTCGCCTATATTCAGCGTAACCTTCTGTCCGTCCTTCGTGAAAATAACACCATGAATTGAAAGCGGCATTGCTGTCCACTGGTATTTCTTTATACCGCCATAGTAATGAGTTTTTAGCAGTGCCATGTTATTGCTCTCGTAAAGCGGATTTTGCTTTAAATCAAGTCTTGGTGAATCAATATGTGCGCCCACAAGGTTTATGCCCTCTTTTATGTCCTCGCTGCCGATTACCGCAAGCAGAATATTCTTGTTTCTGTTTATTTTATAAACCTTATCTCCTGCTTTAAGTTGATTTACGTTTCTTATATCCGTAAATCCGTGGAGCTTTGCCATCTTTACAGCCTTTTCCACGCACTCGCGTTCGGTTTTTCCCTCGTCAAGAAATTCGCGGTATTCATCACAAAGCGCAAGCATTTCCTGTTTTTCCTTACCGCTAATGTTCTCATACACATTCTTTCTTTTATAAGACAATTCTTCAAACAACTCTTTATCTGTCATACTATTACCTCCGTTTACTTATTATTGACATATATTATACCACATATCCATGAATTAGTCCACAATTTACACAAAGTTATTTAAATTGAATTGATAAATTCATGACGGTGTGGTATAATATCTCTATGAATATAAAATACACAAATAATGACCTTGTTATCACGGGTTTAAAGGATTTTAACTTAAAGCATATATTTGACTGCGGTCAGTGCTTTCGATTCAATGCTGTTGATGAAAATACCTATTTGGGTATTGCCAAAGGAAAAGCATTGAAAATCTCGCAAAGCGGTGACACCGTTATATTATATGATACTGACGAGGAAGATTTTAATAATATATGGTTTGACTATTTCGACCTTGGACGGGATTACGGAGAAATCAAGTCGCGTCTTTCTTCCGACTCTGTTATGAAGGAAGCCATTTCCTACGGTGAAGGCATACGTATCCTTAATCAGGATTTATGGGAGGCTGTTATCTCCTTCATAATATCTGCGAGCAACAATATCCCCAGAATTAAAGGAATAATTGAACGCTTCTCCGAAAATTACGGCAACGAGATTGAGTATATGGGCAATACATATTATTCATTCCCCGATATAAATACTACTGCAGCTCTTTCGAAAGAAGAACTTTCAGTTATACGTTCGGGCTTTCGGGACAAATACATTATGGATGCCGCACAAAAATTTAAAAGCGGCGAATTATCGGAGGAGCACATAAAATCATTATCCACTCCCGACGCAAAGAAAGCACTTATGACTATAAACGGCGTTGGAAATAAGGTAAGTGACTGTATACTTCTGTTCGGTCTCGGACGCGTTGACTCTTTTCCTGTTGACGTATGGATTAAACGTATCATGGAATACTGCTACTTCGATGGCGAGCAAAGTATAGAAACGATATCGGAATTTGCTGACAAGCATTTCGGTGACATAGGCGGATTTGCGCAGCAATATTTATTCTTCTACGCAAGAGAAAATAAAATCGGTACAAAGTAATCCTTGTCTGCCCACAGACTGGATTTCATAAGACCATGTGGGCGGAAAGGTATAAGATAAATCGTGTTAGTTGATTTAAAAAGAATGGTTGCATATATATGTCCGTTCTGCTCCAATATTTCATCAAAGTTTCTTTCAATTTTTAATTTTTCAGGAGCGGAAAAGGTTCAGCTTATATGTCCTACTCACGGATGTCATGAAACTTGTGTATATATTACGCAAAAAAATTCAAAATATAAACTGGACATTGAATGTCCGCTGTGCGGAGAAACACATTCATATTCCATATCAAAGGAACACTTTTGGCATAAACCGATAATCACATACAAATGCCCCGTGGCAGGAATGGATATATTTTTTGCGGGTGAAAAACGTGAGGTTGAGAAGGTACTTAACGAAAACTCAGATGTTTATTCGGATATTATCGACGGCTTTGATGAGGATGAAGAGGACGAATCCTTTAACCTTTTATACGCCATTATAGAAAGACTTCACAACCTGAAGGACGGTCATCATATTTCCTGCGTATGCGGAAATGAGGATATTGAGCTTAATGT
>JBJEIU010000339.1:0-6664 GCA_051877355.1 Hominilimicola sp. | reverse complement strand
CAATATCGAAATATTCCGCCGCCGTTGCAGCTGTAAGCCATGTTTCAGCGTCCATCATCTGCTTAATCTGCTCAATGTCTACACCATCTTTCAGCTTGGTTTTATAAACCTCTTCAATGGATGTCTGGATAATGTCCAAATCATCAGCCATTTTTCGTAGCTCCGCTGCATTTCCATATATTGAACATATGGGATTATGTATCATCAAGCATGAATTCATAGGCATAATAATCGTATCGCCGCACATGGCAATAACGGATGCAATGCTCGCAGCCACTCCGTCAACGTGAACGGTTTTCTTACCCTGATGCCGCTTAAGAATGTTGTATATTGCTACACCTGCGAACACCGAGCCGCCCGGACTGTTGATATAAATATTAACATCTTTGCCGTCCGCGACTTTCAGCGCATCAATAACATCCTGCGGACAGGTATCTGTGCTGCACCACTTGTCCCACTCGTCACCGACAATTTCACCGTAAAAGTAAATATCGGCTGTACTGTCAGTTATATTTTTAACCGACAAATATGAAAGTTTACTCATTGTTGCTCTCATCTCCCTTCTTGTATTGATTACCTAAATCTTTCAAAGGAATACAAGCGCCGTTATCGACAGTAAGCTCATTTGTCCCCTCAATATATGGCAGACCTTCCATTTCCCTGACCTCAGCTCTTGATTTCCAGCCTTGTTTTATAGCTTCGCTATACGCTGACGTCCTTGTCTGTAAATCGCTCCTCAGGATAGAGTCTACATTGAATTGCAGATAATAACCTTCGATTTGCTCCTGTCGGGTAAGCATTTTATAAGTCATTTCCTGTTCATAGGTTGTCAGCACGTTTTGAAGCGTATCGGAGTAAAAAGCTTTGTTCTGCTGCTCAATATTGTTATATGTACTCTTTTCCATATCATTGAGTTGAAAGCTTTTTACACCGAATGCATTCGCAATATGACGCGTTGTCAAACCCTGCAACTGAAAAAACTGACTGTTTACAAGTTTTGTTTCTAATTGGGAAACTTTAAACTCTGTCGGTACCGGCACAACTTTCCCCGCATTCTTTGCACCGCCCAAATTTGCAAATTTCTTTTGTATTTTTGCTTGTCTTTCCTTGTCGAGGTCGCCTACGTATTGTACAATAATCGGGTCCTGCAATCCGCTTTTGTATTTTTCACTCAGTATTTTTTGTGAATACTGTTCATTCTCTATTGTCTGACCGATATATTTTTTTATAGGTGTACCCTTTATACCGTCAAGACTAAAATGCTTGAAATGAACAATTTCATCGCTTGAATAATACAAGGTTCCCTTCTTTGGGTCTGAATACATATAGAAAACAGAATTCGGCTCATCTAATATACCTGTATCGTCTACGATAATAGTAACCCCTCGGCTATCCAGTAAATATACATTTTGAATTTTTCCGTTCCTTACATCCATAACCCAGAACGCATTGCCATGTTCAAGCCGCTGAAATTCAGTCGCCCAAAGAAAATCATGTGAATTCGTAAATCTGTTCGGGCGGTATTTCATAAGGTGATATAAGTTATGGCCCGTTGCTTTGACGTTTCCTTGTCCATCTGTATGCTTCATAAGCTTCAAAGGTAATTTTGCGATTGCATTGCACCTGATAAGCATACAAGCGTAGTATGTTGCAGAGGTCAATTTCTCACCCGTTATACTTATATCCATGCGAAAAAACTGTGCCAACTCCTCTATTGTAGGATTTAGACCTATCGTCTCCGTTTCCTCTTTATTCCTTATTTTTTTAAACAATTTCAATAACTATCACCTCCCCGTTACCATTCTTCACTATCAAGCCATTTATCAGTTGAATGTACATCTATAAATTCGTGATACATTGCCAGTTTAAAGCCGCATAATGTAGCGTCCACCGGGTCAATTTTCTTTTTGGTTGCGTCCTTATCTATCTTAATCAATCCGTTATTTGTTTTTATAACCGCATTTTTCATCGCAAAATTCAGCACAGGATTGTATACATAGATTATATTTCCGCAATAGACCTCTTCACGGAATCCAGCTGTACATTCATTCAAGGATTTATGTGACTGATATACCTCTTCAACATCATATCCTTCGTCTGATAATTCCATCATCATCTTACTTGCGTTCGCAGGGTCAAAGCATAGTGTTTCAATCTCCCATTCATTTTTCTTACAAGTAGCAAGCACATACTCCATAACTGCACTCTGGTCTACTATGGGCGTATTTGTAACGGTAATATAACCCATCTGTTCCCATGCTTCATACGGAGCTTTGTCTTTTATAGTTCTTTCGTGTAATTTTTCTTTATTCGGAACAAATGAATGTGAGAAAACTATGTATTTTACAATCTTCTTGCCCTGCTTGTCCGTTGCATCCGTTTGAATTGGAATAACAAAAGACACACTTGTAAGGTCAATCTTTGCCGACATATCAAATCCGACATATACAGAACGTCCACGCAAATTATACGGAATACTTGGTACTTCACAGGCTTTCCACTTGCCTATATCCATATATCCGTTTTCCGTCTGCTGTACCCAGATATTTAGACATTTAGTAAGAAATGCCGGAAGCTTTTCCGGAATATCCTTTGCGATTTTGTATTCGCCTTTGATTTTATCAATACCGTTCTGATATGTCATACGCAAAGGATTAGCTTTTTTCCATATTTCAGAATTGTCAATATCATCACCCTTGTCAACCTCGCAAATATCAACAAAATACTCATCATTTTCTATGTCAACATTAGGATTCAGGATGTTAGAACAATATTCATATTCCTGTGTATAACAAGGATATGTAAGGTCCATACCTGCCGTTGTTATAATCATCAGCAGACTTTCTTTTGTGTTTGCACCGATACCCAAATCGTAGAATTCTGTCGTTGCGTGCTGATGATATTCATCAAGAACAAGTATAGCCGGATTAGTACCGTCACCCTTCTGACCGTCCTCTTTGCTCAACGGCTTCAAAAAGCTTCCTGTCTTCTTGTGAATTATCTTATCACGGGTAATTTTGAATTTGCTTCTGAGCGGACTGCCTTTGAGCAGATTTCCGCATTCCGTGAATATGATTTTTGACTGTTCTCTCTTTGTACCTGCACAATATCCTTCGTAAATCTCAACATTTTTGGTGGACTGCGTAGCAATCTCATATAAGATAACACCTGCCTCTTCCTGTGATTTCGCATTTTTTCTTGCGACTTCCTTAAAATATTTTTTAAACCTCTTATACCCGGTATCTTTATGACGCCATCCATACAATTGACAAAGGCTGAATTTCTGCCATGTTGTAAGCTGTATGAATTGCCCTGCAAGAATTCCCTTTGTATGCTTTAGATATCCAAACCACGATACAATTTTTTTTGCTTCGTTATCATCCCAAATATAAGGAAAATCTACAGTGCCGACTCTGTCTAAATCCAGTAAAAAACGTTTACACGCCCAGATATGCTTTTCTCCGGATAATATTTTCCCGGTTATACAGTCATGCGCGTAATCAATTAGCTCATCTTTGATGGTCATTATATATCACCGAACTCATCTGTAATATCCTCATTTTCCTTTGAGACCTTTGATGTTCCTGCCTTCAAGCGGCTGTCAATAGTCAATCCACACAACGAAGCAAACTTACGCATTTCCTCTGCATAATTTTTCTGTATTTTTATCAAAGGATTTTCTTTTAAAGCAGATGTACCGTTTGGCAGCTGAGTTTCAACAAGCAAATCAGCGCCCTTGAGTTCCTTTGTAGTTTTCCTGTACATACTGTAGGCATTACAATACCCGGCTATATTGTTCAGGTCAAGATTGCCGACAATATTGATTTTTTCAAACTCCGCAACTATACGCTTAAACTCTTTTTTAGCCGCCGCGTCAATCAGCCATGATGGCGGTTTTTCTAATTGTTCTCTGCCGACAATAACCATCTCTTCTGCGCGCTGTGCGTTTAATTTTTCTTCGGCTGTCAGATGCTTTGTCTGCATATCAACCGGCTTTCTTGCCCTGCCCATGTAATCACTCCTTCCGATAAAAAATTTTTTATTGGGAATTTTGCGCAAGGAAAACTGGGGACGGGCTGTGGAAGAAATTGAAAATTTTTTTGACCCCTGCCCCCTATACGCAAAATTCAGTCCTAAAGCGGTTTACAAGCATTTCCAACTGAGCAATAATTTTTTGTTTTTCCGCCTCGCTCTGTTTCATAATGCTGTGTATCTTCTGATGGTTACTTTCTGTTAAAAAAATTAAGTTTTTTATGTCAATTCTTTTATTCCAATCATCTTTTAATGGCACAATATGATGTACTGTTTCACCGAATTCTATAATATTTTCAGTATAATAACTGTAAATGTCCAATCCAAAGAACATATCAATGGCAATCTGCCGGACATCCTTCCATTTCTGAGTGAAATAAAATTTATTTTCTTTGTCATTACTGACCGCCTTGCGCTGCTCGGCATATCTTTTATCAACGCATTTGCACTTGCTGCCTACCTCTATCCTGTGACCGCAGCGTGAACATCTCTTATATATCGGCATAATGTTTTCTCCGTATATAAAAAGCGGCCGGAATACTTTCCGCCGCTGAATAATTCTTTATCTTATTTTTCCATAATACTATTATAACACATAAAACGGGCAATGGCGGGCAATCTTTTATCTTTTAACAAGAAATTCCGGATAATCATCAAAAAAATTCTTGATGATTGGGTTTTCATCAAAATTATGTGAAAGTATGTAAATAGCGTGTCTCCGTATATTCTTACATTGACGTATTGAATAATGCAACTGTGCTTTTATCTGCTCCCATTTCCGTCCCTCGAAATAAAATGCTATAATAATTTGCTTTTCACGAATATTAAGTTTATTTATTTCCTGAAGTATCGCAGACCTACAGGCGCACAAATCCCTTAATCTTTTCTGATAGTTCATATAATCTCTATGTATGTCTTCTGGTATATTTATTGCCCGTAACTCTGTTGGATTCATTTTTTTATTTTTTCCGCTTGGCATACCGTTAATTATTTGCGCTCCAACAGTTGAATAATAAGTGTCGTCAATATCTTTAATGAATTTCATCTGCACTTTTATTTCTTCATCAATCTCATTATAGAATTTGACAATCCTCTCTGCTTTTACATACTCCATAAGCTTATAATCCTCCATTGTACTGTATCACGAATAAACCCTGCTCACTCGAACAGAGTTACTTGCCCGGCACTTTCTATATGTTTCACTGTATCTCATTCCTTTCCATGCGTTTCATAGCAGGAATATCTCCTTACCGGAATTACCTCATTTTTCTGTGCATATGTCTTACGTTCAATCATTATGTAATGCTGATATTCATATCCATCCTTTGTAACACCCGTATATTCACTTCCAACCTTGACATCATATATCTTATCTTCAAATTTCATGCTGCGAGGTGTATCTGTCCAATGTTCTGATTTTTTTATGATTTCTTTATGTTGAACGGGTTTCTTTAAATTTCTGCTTGCTATATATCGCTTGTCAATCTCTTTATGCTCTCTCGGATTTTCAAGCATATAATCACATTCACCTTTTGTCAGGTAACTCGCAAGCTGTGACAACTCACCTGTATATGTCTGGCGAATATCTATACCGCCTCGCCATAGCTTTTTGACTAAATTTAAATCGAAATCTGCCGGAACAAGAAGATGATGATGTAATCCGCCGCGGCTTCCTAATTCTGTAACTCCCATATATTTCAAATCTTTATCTTTTCTTTTGACTGCCTTCATAAACTTGCGTAAAATATTATGCGCTTCATCAATTCCATCTGGACGTTCACCATAAAAATATGACAGACGAATGAACAAACTACCCGGCTGAAAATTTTCACAAGCCTTTAATATGCGATTACGTGCAGCATGACGTGCATTTATTTGTTTCTGTACTTCAGTTGTCGGCTTTGCATTATTTCCTCTTGGAATGTTTCTTCTGTTGTATCTGTATGTGTGATACTTCTCAACAAATAATATACATCCGGCAAGTGTGATATTTCTTATGTACGCCATACTGTTATCCTCTCTTGTTCCTAAATTTAATTATTTTAGCTGGAATAAAAGCCTTTCATTTAAGGCTTCATTTTGTGTACAATTATATAGAAGAAACTCAATCAATCAGCTTCGCCTCCCGAGGTGTCAATCCTCAGAAGGCTTTTTATTTTTGCTGTTTATTTCTTCCAGTTTTTGGAATGTCTTTGCTTGAATGTTTTTTATCTTATCCGCTTCCGGATTTTCTGAATTTGTCTGCTCCGCCGCATATTGCTGACGCTCTTCTTCTGATAATGCAAATACCGAGTCTATCTCTGATATGATTACACAGTTTCCCTGTAATGCTTTTAACTCCACACTGTACTTGTACTTTCCGCCGCTGTCAAGCCGCATAATAATCGCTGATAATATGTACTTGCCTGTATGTCTTAATCTATAACTATTAAGAAGAACAAGCTTACCTAAATTCGGCTTTAGCTCTCTGACTTCCATTTGTCAATCCTCCAATTCTTCTACATAACACCAACTTTGTGGTGGTCTATGTAATTGTTTCCAGCAGGTATTTTCACAAACTCCCATATACTCGCAAGCATGGCATTGCTTGAACTCGTTCAACTCTTTCGGCTTATCATATACCACAAGGTCG
>JBJEIU010000338.1:0-6721 GCA_051877355.1 Hominilimicola sp. | reverse complement strand
ATTAAAGGAATTTGGGGCTATGAGGATAAAGAAATATGAGGTATTGCTGGCGGCGCTTGTAATGCTGATTGCGCCGAGGGCATACGCCGCAGCGGCGGAGTATAAAATTCAGAACGACATCTATGACGCGGACACAAAAACCTATACCGCGCAGGTATATCTTGATACAACTGAATATCTGTCCGCAGGCAGCTTTGGTATGCAGTATGACGTTTCGCTTTCGCCGTCTTTCACTCTTGATACGGATTACTTTGAATATTTTCAGCAATTCAATTCAGAGGGAAGCTCGTATATAGCATTTCAGTGGTATATAAAGGACGGGACGGCGAACACCTTGACAGGGCGGATACACTTGGGAACAATCACAATTCCGGATGTGGAATTAGACAGTGACGGAAAGCCGTTTGGCTGGCACAAGCACACCCTGCGTCAGCTTGACTGGCTGACCACGAACTTGTCGCAGACGGATAAATTCACGAATACTGCTGACGGCGTGTGCCTTAATGATGAGATATGGCGTGAGTTTACCGATGCCGAAAAGGAAGAGCTGACCGACAAAACCATAAACGGCTATTATCAGGGTTATGACATGGCTAACGAGAATAACCCGAAGTGGGTTGATATAGGCTTTACCTTTGACAGTAGCCTTGACCTGCCCGAGAGGGCAGGGCAGACCATTTCGGGAACGGTGCAGGGGTATAACCCGAACAACAGCGTGACAGTGACGCTGTATAGAAAGGGCGATACGGCGGTATACAATACGGTAACGCCTCAAACCTGCACAACCCAATATCCTGACGGCAGAGTGATTTTCGGTTATGAGCTTGCGGAGGTTGACGAGGGCGAATACACGCTCGAAATCACTAAGGACGTACATCTTACGTACCGCGCCGACATCAATGTGGAGGCAGGCAAGGACGTTACCAAGGATAAAGTCACGCTGTACTGTGGCGATATCTATGCGGACGAAAAAATTAAGCTTGACGACAGGTCAATACTGCGGCGTTATCTTAATATGCAAATCAGCGCAAACAGCAGTGAAATGGTAAAGAGAAGTGACTTAAACGGTGACGGCAGGGTTACGTTCCACGATCTGGATATTCTGAAACCGTACTATAACAAAACTTACAAGGGGAGTGGTGGATAATGAAGCGAATTACAGCCTTTATTGTGATGCTTACGCTGATATTGTCCGTGCTGCCCGTTGTAAGCTTTGCGGAGGACACACAGCCGGCGTTTGAGGTGATTGGCTCAACCATAAAGAACGATAAAAACTTCTTTGAGCTAACCATGAAGGTTACACCGGGCAGTAAAGGATTTTTTTCCGCCGGCATGACGCTCAGGTATGACAAGAGCGTGATAACGCCTGTGGCATGGGACAAGGACGGCACAGCCGTGCCTATGACGAGCTGTACCGACTGGCAGAATGTTGCGGCAGTACCTGCCGTATGCCCGACAGAGATTTCGGGCAAGACCGCGCTTGCATATGAGGAACCTGACATGGAACCCGAAACACTATCAAAGAACGGGTACCTGTACATAAGCGCCGAAACGGCGCTGCCTGTAACTACACTGCCGAATGACGGAAAAGTTATCACGGTGCGATTTAAGTATGTGGGCGCAGATGATGACGCAATCGCGGCAAGCAAGCAAAAGGTGACAGATAACTTCACAATCGGAACAATTGTTTCACTGGCAAGTGATGATGTGGCGGCTTCATCACCAGCCGGACAGATGGTGTTTTACGGCGCGGGCGACGCGGACGAAACGGAGTATTACTATACAACTGAAACGCCGACAGTTGGCATAGCCCACGATGAGCTGCTGACAACGGCTCCGACTTTTACGCTTAAAGAGAATGCGGAAAGCGCCAATACAGGCGGAGGCGGCAGCGCCTCCTATTTTGCCGCGCTTGTGTTTTTCGACTGGGACGAAAGCACGCTGCTCGGCTCAATGGTTGTGGACGCATCACTTTCGGCGGACGAGATTAAGACAACGATAAACTCGTTTACAAAGACACAGCTTCCGCCTGACTTCGATCTGTCGGACTGGACAGACGAAAAGGCAAAAACCGTAACAACGTATAATCCTGCTTATCCGCTCGCCAGCCATAACGGTTATACATTCGGTAAATGGATTGAGTATACTTCCGAAGATTATACCGTGTACGGTAATGCGGTTAAGACCACTGACGCGGGTGTTATGGAAACAATATCTGCACCAGCCGATCCTGACTATACCAATATTTCGGACGGTCTGGTATTAAAAGCGGCATACATAGCAAACATGGATATGGATTCTTTGACGGATACAACGCAAAGAATATATACTGTTTCAAACGATACCGCACCGGAAGCGGGATATTTCGGACGCTTTGGCACATCTACAAATTATTCACTGAAATTTAAGGTTACAAGAGTAAACAGCGATAATCAGCCGGTGCAGCGTCTGCGTACAACAGCGCTAAGGGTTGTATATACAATAGGGCTCACAGAGATTTATTCTCTTGTTAATATGGAAAATGTTGATGAGCAGATAGTTGAGGTTGCTGCTCCTGCCGATGCTGATAGGGTTGATGTCAGCGTAATAGATATAGGCGGAGTTTCGGACTGGGCTATGAGTTCAGCTGCACGTTCAAGTATATGTTTTGTTAATTCAAAGAAAACAGACGAAAATAATTTGGGTTATGTAATTTACGGAACTGTAAACTACATAAACCAACAGGTAGCCGAGGAGGGCGCGACAACATTTAACGCCGGTATTTATAACAATGTTGAAATTACCGTAACCAAAGGTAATGTGTATGGGGCAGCTGCCAATGCTAATGCCGTTGCATTGAGAGCTAAGGCTGCAACCAATATACGTGATGGA
This sequence comes from Hominilimicola sp., assembly GCA_051877355.1. Taxonomy (GTDB): domain Bacteria; phylum Bacillota; class Clostridia; order UBA1381; family UBA1381; genus Hominilimicola. The sequence goes on along the minus strand of JBJEIU010000338.1, from coordinate 3,850 downwards.
CAGCAGCAAAAGCTGGCGGCTGAGGGGATATTGTATCTTTCTCAGAAGGAAATGCAGAATGCAGTGAAGTACGGCAATTATAAAGGAACGGCATAAAAGGGAAAATTATATGCGCAAGCATTTTATATATATAAATACATCAAAAAGGAGAAAAACAATATGAAAAAAAGATTATTAAGCCTGTTTGTGGTATTTTCCATGCTGGCAAGTGTTCTGGTAATACCTTCAACTGCTTTGGCAGTCGCACCCACCGAGGACGGAGGTTCTATTAACGTATTCCAAAATATAAACATAACCCATAAAGGTGGCGGACAGTATGATGTTACATTTGATGTTGAAGATGGCACAGCTGAAAGAGCATGGTTTATGGTAGTTACAGAGAACTTTGCTTCTGAGGAACTGGGATCAATGGCGGATATGGACGGTTGGGAACAATCCAGCTTCATATCGGATTGTGGCTATACGTCTGAAGTTGGAAATACTATTTCATCACTAATAAATAATATAACCGTAAATAAAACAGATAACGGAACCTATAGCCTGAACAAGTTCTCATTTTCGTTAAACCCTTCGGTTTATCAGGATAGCGGAACGACGTATTATCTGCTTATGAAAGCCAATACAGCATCGGGAGCATATATACTTTTTGACGTTGACCAAAGCGGTGCGGCAACACAGCAACTGCCCCAGACACCAGTCACATTGGAGCTTAACGGCGGTACATTAGCAAATGCGCCGACATCTATTAATTCAGGAACATACAGCGCAGAAAATCTTGCCTCAGCGCTTGGTACACCGACTAAGACAGGCTATAGCTTCGGAGGCTGGTCTGAAACAAACGGCGGCACTGCAATAAGCGGCGATATCACATTGGTAAAGGATACTGCAAAGACGTTCTATGCTTTGTGGTCGGAAAAGACAGCTTTCCCGACAGATAAAATTTCAATCAGTCCTACAAGCGTAAACTATAACGGCACAGCACAGAAGCCAACTCTTGTAATTGACTCGTCACTTACAGGTGTTACGGCAAGTGATATTACTCTGAAGTATGACGGAACTGCAAATGCGAGCGGACAGACGAACGCAAAAACTTATGCAATTACAGCTTCTGTTGCGGAAACAGCTAACTACAAGGCAACTGCCACAGATCTGGATTTAGGCACATGGACAATCAACAAGGTTGACTACACACCGGGCACAGTAGCGTCAACTATACCAATCGGCACAGCAATCGAAAATTACGAATTTGATGGTACAGTTAAGGGTGTAAACAACAGTACTGTAGCGGGTACATTCAAGATTACAACCGCAGGCAAGGGCAATGCCGTTGCAGGTCAGACATATGATAATCTTTCATGGACATTTACACCGACAACTGCAAATGAAAACTACAACACTCTTACAGGTACAAACGCTACGCTTACAGGTGCGTCAAAGACGGACAAGGCTGTAACGCTTACAATTCCGCAGAATGTTATATATGACGGAAATTCACATGCTGCAACAGCCACTGTAGGCGACCTTGCATCAACCGCTTATAATATTGAGTACAAGAAGACAACGGAAGGCGATAGTTCATACACAACCACAGCTCCGATAAATGCTGGTACATATGATGTAAGAGTGGTGTTTACAGGCAATAACGGAGACCTGTATAACATGACAGGAACAACCACAGGCACACTTGCAATCAATAAAAAGACGGTTAAAATCAATGCAATAAACGGTCTTACAAAGGTATATGACGGCGGCGAAACCGCAAAGAAAGCAGATAAGTCTGATTTGGCTATAACTGACCTGACGCTTGATACAACAGATGTAAATCTTGTTGTAGACGGCACATTCAAAGCAGAATACAACAGCGCAAATGTAAAAGACGCAACAAAGATAACAATCAGCGGCGTTACATTAAGCGACACAGATAACTATACACTTGATGCTTCATCACTTGAAATGTCTGCGGAAATCAAACCTTTGGAGGTTACAGCGACATTAAAGGCATCAGTTAATAAGTCTACTAAGGTATACAGTAAGGAAATATCACTTGGTTTTGGTGATTTCGACTTTGATTTGACCGCTGTAGACTTAGAAACAGTGCTTGCGGGTATTGCATTCGACAGTGACGCGATTGCTGCAACAGCAGATGTTGACACTTATGATATAGATATAACTCAGCCTTCAAGCGGCAACTATGACGTTACAACAGACAGCCAAATCGAAGTAACAGCCTGCCCGACTCTTATCGTTGTAACACCGAATACAGGATTGAAGTATAAGGACGCTGATTATACGGACGCGCAGCTGTTCACAGCAACAGTTTATGCTAATCCTGATAATGCAACAGACGCAACAGGACTTACAGCGCTTGCCGCAGCAGATGTAATAAAAATTACAGCAACATATACAAAGAATAGTGCTGCGGTTACAGCAGTTAAGGACGCAGGTGATTATACTGCAAGCGTAGATGCAACAGTATCTTCAAACTATTCTGCACCGACAGCGGCAGAAAAGACAATCTCAATTGCTAAGGCAGATATTTCATCTATCACAGTAACAACAGATCCGACTAAGATGAGAGGATATTTACCGCGCGAAGCATTTGACGCTTCGGGCGCGAAAGTTACAGCAACATACAATGCAGGTACAGATTATGAGTATACAGCAGATGTAACAGCGACAGTTACAGAGCCTGCAAATGCGGTAGCAGGTCAGACTCTTGCTTTATCCGACAGCGGAAGCGCGATAACTTTCAGCTATACTGAAGCAGGAAACGACAATATTAATGCAGCCGCTGAGGCTAAGACAGCCCAGACAACCGATACAATTACAGTGGCAAAGTCAGACAATGAGCAGAAGCCTGCTGTAACAGCTGTAAATGCATCAACAGCAGGTGGTAACGGTAAGCTTGTAATCAGTAAGGCTGACGGTGACACAGTAACATCAGATACAGCGGAGGTTGAATACAAGTTATCAACAGCAGATACATGGACAACAGCAACATTTACAGACGGTACAGTTACAGTGGCGGTTCCGGCAGGTACATATTATGTACGCTATAAGGAAACTGACACAACCAATGCAGGTAATTACGTACAGGCAGAGGTTTCAGACGCTGCTGCTAACACGAACACACCTGATGTAAAGGTAACAGCTCCGACAACAGTTGACGGCAAGGGTACTATTACAATTTCAAAGAAGGCAGACGATGAAGTAACATCAGACACAGCGCCTGTTCAGTACAGATTAAAGGGTACAGAGGATTGGACAGACGCAGTGTTTGCAGACGGTACGGTTACAGTTACAGTTCCTGTAGGAACATATGAAGTGCGCTACGCCGCAACAGAGGGCTTTGCGCCGGGTACTGTTGTGGGAGCGGTTGTTCCGCAGGCAGTGACCTACAAGATTACAGTAGTAACGCCGGCTGAGGACGCGCACGGTACATTCACATACACAGTAGGCGACGGCGCACCGACAAGCACAGATACAGCAAAGGTTCTGCCGGGTACAACAGTCAAGATTACAGCAACGCCGGAATCAACAAGCTATAAGGTGAGCAAGATTACGCTTACCGCTCCGGACGGTAAGACAACTTCCGTAAGCACAACAAAGAGTGAATTCACAATGCCGGAAAATGATGTAACGATTGACGTTACATTCGCCAAGAAGAGCACAAGCAGCGGCGGCGGCAGCAGCGTTGTAAGCTACAAGGTAACCTATGACGCGGGCGAGCACGGTAAGATTACAAGCGGAAGCGCGTCTGAAACAGTAACGTCATCAGCTAAGCCAAAGGCTGTGCCTACAGTAACAGCAAACGAGGGATACAAGTTCGTAGGCTGGACGCAGGACGGTA